>NZ_BJXX01000297.1 GCF_007991215.1 Aneurinibacillus danicus | reverse complement strand
GCAAGCGTAGAATTCGGCGCTAAAATCGCGATCAGTCTGGTGAACGGATATGCCTTGATGGAAAAGCTGCAGTGGGATAATTACAATGAAGGTGTTACCTTGCAGAACGCTGTTGAAACCTATTACAAGCGCTTTGGTTACTATCCGGAAGCAGTACTTGCCGATAAGATCTATCGCACACGCGACAATCTTCGTTACTGCAAGGAACATGGCATCCGCTTGAGCGGCCCCCGCCTGGGGCGTCCATCAAAAAAGGAGCAGACCGAGCAAAAACAGAAAGCTCGGCAGGATGCCGCTGAACGAAACGCTATCGAAGGTAAATTTGGAGAAGGCAAGCGCCGTTATGGACTTGGTCTTATTCGAGTACGCCTTCAGCAAACCAGTGAAACCGTCATAGCCCTTCAGCTGCTCGTGATGAACCTGGAGAGACGGTTACGGCTTCTCTTTTTCACTTTTTTCAGATGGTTTTTTTCAAGCGTTACGCTGCGTGTTTCAATAAGATAACGAATTGTTCAGCAAGCCCT
>NZ_BJXX01000296.1 GCF_007991215.1 Aneurinibacillus danicus | reverse complement strand
CCGAAGAAGTTGTGAAAGAAAACGAGCAACTTAAACGGTTACTTGGCGAACAGGCATTAGAACTTGCGATTTTACGTGATTTGATAAAAAAGAAAAACCCTCACTTGCTGAAAAACTTGAAGTAGCGGAACGCTATATTCAGCAGGGCTATCCAAAACGGCTAGTCTTGCGTTTTGCCCGGATTCCACGCTCCACGTATTACTACCATCGAAAACGAAAAGGGCAGAACGTGGAACCAGTGAAAAGTGAGGGACGAGCCATACCGGGCTATTCCCTAAAGCAGGACGGCACAAAAGTGTCCGATGAACAGATCAAAGAATGGTTGATGGAAGGCATGGAAGGCGAAGCCTATGCCTATGGGTACCGTAAACTGACCGTCTTTTTACGTCGGACATACGGGCTTTGTATCAACAAGAAAAAAGTGTACCGATTATGCAAGGAGATGGATATTCTACGGCCACAGCGCCAAAAACGGGTTTCGTATCCAAAAAAGCTGGCACGAAACCGCATCATTACCGGCTCGAATCAA
>NZ_BJXX01000295.1 GCF_007991215.1 Aneurinibacillus danicus | reverse complement strand
GCGGCTTTTGTAGCTTTCGTTGCTCCTCTTATAAAACCTCCACCAAAAATTCCTAACGCGGCTTCTAAACGGCTTGTCTTATCACCTGTAACTGCATCGCGTCCTGTCACAAGTTCCTTAACCGCTTTTAGACTTCCTATTATAGGAGTAGCATCAAGAAGAGCAGAGTTAATGGCCTTGGTAGCCTTTTGAGTCTTCTTATCTACCTGTAAATTTTTATAATATGCTGTAGTTTTAGGATCAACTTTAGGTTGTGGAAACGGAAACTTATAGAGCTCTTCTTTGGAAAGAATCCCCTGAACCTTCATGGATTGCTTCATTTTATTAATCTGTTCCTGTAAGGTTAGATTATTCTGTATCTTCCTTGCATCTGTCGTCACTTTTCCTTTTTGATTTTTCTGCATTTTCTCGAAAGCTTTCATGAATTGTTCGTCTAGCCTTCTCAAATCAGCCCAGGAGTTCTTCGATGCAGATGCAGGCTTAGTCTTTTGTTTTTTCTGCGTAGATTTCTGGTTCTTCTGGAAAGCTTTCATGGATTGTTCGTCTAGCTTTC
>NZ_BJXX01000294.1 GCF_007991215.1 Aneurinibacillus danicus | reverse complement strand
CCGATTTGGACAGCATGTATTGTTTGGCTCGCTGGTATTTTTTCCATTGGCGAGATCCTTTTTTACATTTCGATTGCAGGCGCTGGATTTCGGCGAGTTTCTTATTGCGCAAACGGTGAAGGGCCCGGATTTTCCTGCCTGTCACGATCAAGGCTTGCCCATTTTCACAGAAAGCAGCCAGCGTGTGAATTTCACCCAGGTCCACCCCAACCGCTTGTCCGGCTTGATATTCCTTCTTCTCTTGTCCATCTTCAAACGAAACGGCCAGATACAGTCCGTTGTTATAACACAATTCGATTTCCTTGATGTGTCCTTGTGGCAGATTCGATGCATGAACGACGATCGGCTTTTCCCGTTTTCCGTTGTGGATGCCCATGGAGAGTTCGATTTTTCCGTTTGGATGAATCTTGAAGCCGTCTTTGGCCCATTTGGTGTTGTAATGGTTCTTTTTCTTGTAGGGGTAGCGTGTGGTTGTCCTTCCTTTTTTGATCGCTTGATAAGAGGCGTCTCTGGCGAAAAGGTATTTGTGGCAAACGGCCTGGATGGATTGGCTATGTAAGTAG
>NZ_BJXX01000293.1 GCF_007991215.1 Aneurinibacillus danicus | reverse complement strand
TTGTTTGAAACGGACATTAAATACGGGTATATCGCTGGAGAAGACCGCTTCTTTTTCATCCAGTCCGTTCTGGACGTATATGACCGTTCGGTCATTGCGTATCATATGGGTCTGTCCTGTGAGGCAAAGGATGCGAGTCGTACGATACAACAGGCATTATTTAAACGGCAATTATTTGGAACAGATACGCTTCCCGTTCTTCGTTCCGATAATGGCCCGCAGTTTACGTCTCATCATTTTACACAAGCATGTGAAACGTTTGGAATTGTTCATGAGCGTATTCCGCCACGAACACCAAATATGAATGCGCACATCGAAGCGTTTCATCGCATCCTGGAAGATGAATGTCTGGCACGTTATGAGTTTATGTCCTATGCAGAGGCGTATCAAGTTGTAACAGAGTTTATCCGCTTTTATAACGAGAGACGAATCCATTCGAGCATTTGCGATTTAGCTCCACAAGAGTTTTATGCGCTTCAAACAGAACGTAAGTTCGCAATTAGAGAAGTGCGAGTATAAGCGAGGAATTTTACGAAAAAGGATGAATAAGGTTGTTTGTGTCCAAGTAATGGGGGTTAATCCGG
>NZ_BJXX01000292.1 GCF_007991215.1 Aneurinibacillus danicus | reverse complement strand
AACGGAAATATTGAGATTGTAGAAAACAAAATCAAACTTCCGAAGCTTGGGTACGTTCGTTTTGCGAAATCAAGAGAAGTGAAAGGTCGTATTTTAAATGCTACGATTAGACGCAACCCATCTGGAAAATATTTTGTCTCCATCTTGTGTGAAACGGATGTACAGCCATTGCCGAAAACAAACAAAGAAGTCGGAATTGATGTTGGGCTTAAAGATTTTGCGATTCTCTCGAATGGAGAAGTGTTTGAAAATCCGAAATTTCTGCGCAATATGGAGCAAAAACTCATTCACGAACAACGCATCCTTTCCCGACGTGTGAAAGGATCTTCGAATTGGAACAAGCAACGGATGAAAGTCGCCCGAATCCATGAACGCATTGCCAATGCGCGAACAGACTATTTGCAAAAAATTTCAACGCATATTGTCAAAAACCACGACATGATTGCGATTGAAGATTTGCAAGTATCGAACATGATAAAAAACCACAAACTTGCCAAAGCGATTAGCGAAGTGTCCTGGTATCAATTCAGAATCATGCTTGAGTACAAAGCCAAGTGGTATGGGCGTACTGTCGTTGCTGTAGGCAAAACCTTT
>NZ_BJXX01000291.1 GCF_007991215.1 Aneurinibacillus danicus | reverse complement strand
TTTCAATGAGCTCAAATTTCTCTGATGGTGTTAGGACTTCTTCTGAAACGCCTGCCTTTCTAACTCGTCTAGCTTTTTTAAGAAATCAAGTTCTGCCTCAAGGAAAGCGATTCGAGCTTGTGCCTTTTTGAGTTCCACCTCCGGTGTCGACCGCTTAGAAGAAGGACGCCCTGTACTTCCTCGTCGTTCTGTATGAAACGCACCTTCCCCTACTTCTTTATAAAGTTTACGCCATCTTTTAAGGCATTGGTTCGGCTTCTCCTTTCCAATGATCGAGAGATCAAATCCATTCTCAAGAAAAATCTGCATCGGCTCTTTATTCTTCAGATTCTCTTTGACAGCTTTTAACTTAAAATCTGGATGATAAGCAATGGAACGTTCAGAAACTTTACTCACATTAGGATTTGCCTCTAATTGTTTAATTTGGAAAGCATTGAAGATAATTTTACTCATATTTTTCTTTTCTCCTTCGTTCGTATTCATTGAGTTGATTATATCTCTGTATTTGTCGTTTCCCCATACAAAAAACCCGAATAACGGACTTTTTTTAAAGTGTCCATTATTCGGGTTACAGTTCATGCCAAGGAATCATGGGCTTATCTTCCCATTATTAGTTA
>NZ_BJXX01000290.1 GCF_007991215.1 Aneurinibacillus danicus | reverse complement strand
TCAATTAACAAAAGCACTGATATTTATAGGTAATAACTTGAAAAACATTTGACATACGTTATCCTATAATTGAGGTGGATAACATGGCAGAAGTCAAACATGGTAGAGGATATGTATACTCTATCCAATACCATATTGTATGGTGTGTGAAATATCGCCATAAAGTGTTGCTTGGCGATGTAGATACAAGGTTAAAAGAAATACTGAATCAGATTGCTACAGATAATGGTTTCACGATTTCAGAAATTGAAAGTGATTGTGACCATGTTCATCTCTTGATTGATTGCAGTCCACAACATTCAATTCCGAGTATTATCAAAGCGTTAAAAGGTGTTTCAGCAAGGTTGTTATTTAAAGAATTCCCCCGGTTAAAAAAGAAGTTATGGGGAGGGAATCTTTGGAATCCTTCTTACTTTGTGGCAACCGTTAGCGAACACACAGAAGCACAAATACGACAATACATTCAAAATCAGAAAGTGAGGTGAAATCGCATGGTAGTAAACAAAGCGTACAAATTTCGTATTTTTCCCAACAAAACACAAGAAATCCTACTCGCTAAAACGATGGGTTGTAGTCGATTTGTGTTCAATCACTTCTTAGCAAAGTGGAACGAAACGTACAAAACAACAGGC
>NZ_BJXX01000289.1 GCF_007991215.1 Aneurinibacillus danicus | reverse complement strand
TACTATCCTTTAATTTTTAGTATCCTTTTCAGTTTTTGTATCTCTTTGGCGACATAGCTTGCGCTAAAATCAGAGCCAAGAATCGCAATGACTGTCTCATTCTCATCATGAATCGGCGCTATGCTGGATTTCCACTCTCCGAACTTATCCATGTAAATTGGCGTGACGCCGACATGACCTTTAAAGGCATTGTAGACAACTCTCATCATGTCTTTCGGTCCTTTATATTCCTCCCCTGGTTTAATGGCAAGCCTCTGGTCTGCAACCAGGTTAATAATACGTCCATCCTCTTTCATCATCCAAATGTAATTCCACTGAATCTTTCCCTCAAGCTCACGAATCATCGTTAGCTTTTTTTGTAGCTTTTGATAGTAGGGATTCGTTACGGACGGATTGCGTTTTAACTGTTTGACATCGTCACTGTTCAGTGAAGCGGCAGTCACAATGGCAACCGAACGCAGCTGTTTGTTTAATTCTTGTTCCAATACATCGAATTCTTTTTCATTCTGTTCTATTTGATGCCGTTTTTTCTTTTCTTTTAGCTTTTTGTACTTACGGCTCATTGTAGGCTGGCTGATTTGCAGTGCCTTGGCTGCCACCTTAATCGAGCTGTATTGCTTCATAGCCAACTCCAATAGTTGCTCTTCCACCTGTTCCAG
>NZ_BJXX01000288.1 GCF_007991215.1 Aneurinibacillus danicus | reverse complement strand
CAATCTTGTCAATAGACATCTGGATATTACTCATGTGTTTGCCCCTCCAAAAATTTTGATGAATTTCCTGCTTAATTAGAGGGGAGGTGGCTAGCCCTTACCATATGACCTACCGTTCTATATGCGTACATTGTTGCAATCATATTTGAAAAAAACGCAAGAAAACGAAG
Source organism: Aneurinibacillus danicus (assembly GCF_007991215.1). Taxonomy (GTDB): domain Bacteria; phylum Bacillota; class Bacilli; order Aneurinibacillales; family Aneurinibacillaceae; genus Aneurinibacillus; species Aneurinibacillus danicus. The sequence continues at coordinate 559 of NZ_BJXX01000288.1, read as the reverse complement.
GTAACAAAAAACAGGTCTTTTATGGTGGTATCTGACCATAATTGACCTGTTTCGCATAACGCTATTGAGTTAAATTAGGTATACTTTTTACAGACATTCAGTACGTACATCTTAATTCATGAAAACTTCTTACAGGTAGAACAAAGGTTATGTTGGTAATGGCGAGGTAAAGTGGTTCACTCGGCACTGGGTAGCCCCACCAATAACACATAAATTATTTTAGTTTTTCAATTATCTCATTTACTCCGTGCACAATCACACTACTAAGTACATCAGTGTAATTTTTATAATCATTTGACTTGGCTATTATGGTATCAAAAACATCTTTCAGCTTGCCATCAATTATTAGTGTAAGCCCTTCTACCTGTTCCTCACTTCCCTTTTTACCGAACATGTCTTTCATTATCGTAAAGGTGTCTTCACTATTCATTTTTACCCTCCCTCTATAAATTAAAGTTTTTCTTACGAATACTCGCGTATTCTTACGATACCTTGATTTTTATAAACAAAGCTACAGTCATACATTTGAATACATTTAAAATGTTGGAAGTGGGGGACG
>NZ_BJXX01000287.1 GCF_007991215.1 Aneurinibacillus danicus | reverse complement strand
AGCTTTACCCATAATATACATATCTGGTTTTACGTTCTCCCAATCGGATGCAAAAAGTTTACCTGTACGGCCAAAACCGGTTTGAATTTCATCTGCAATGAACAGTACGTTATTTTCTTTGCACAGCTCAAACGCTTGCTTTAAGAAGCCTTCCGGCGGCATCACAATACCTGCTTCTCCCTGAATCGGCTCGGTCATAAATGCGGCCGTGTTCGGTGTAATCGCCTGTTTCAGCGCCTCGATATCACCATACGGGATAATTTTAAAGCCTGGTGTAAACGGACCGAATCCGCGCTTGTACGCCTCATCCGAAGAAAAGGATGTAATCGTTGTTGTACGGCCATGGAAATTGCCTTCACTGACGATGATTTCCGCCTGATTCTCCGGCACTTTCTTTACGTCGTACGCCCAGCGGCGCACGGCCTTAATAGCCGTTTCTACCGCTTCTGCACCGGTATTCATCGGCAGGATCATGTCCTTGCCTGTCAGCATGGACAACTTTTCATAGAACTCGCCCAGCCTGTCGTTATGGAACGCACGGGATGTTAAGGTTACCCGATCAGCTTGATCTTTTAATGCCTGAATAATTTTCGGATGGCGATGGCCCTGGTTAAGCGCGGAATACGCACTTAGCATATCCATATATCTGTTACCCTCCGGATCTTCTACCCATACACCTTCCGCTTTGGAGATAACAATCGGCAGCGGATGGTAGTTCCGCGCCCCGAATTTTTCCGTTTTCTCAATGATGTTTTGCGTCTTTGTTGTTGAAGTCGAGCCCGTCATAGTGATTCCCCTCTCTATT
>NZ_BJXX01000286.1 GCF_007991215.1 Aneurinibacillus danicus | reverse complement strand
GACTCTACGGAACTTCTCTCACCCAAATATGACAAGTTATTTCTGTGAGTTGGCAGGAGTGAGCCGAAGTGGTTACTATAGATGGCTGCGTTCTGAGAAGACACGTTGCGATAGAGAAGAGGCTGACGAAAAAGATGACCAGTTAATCAAGGAAATTTATGATGCTAAGAAAGGTCGTGCTGGTGCACTAACCATTAAGATGGAACTTGAAAATCGGAAAAGTGTAGTCATGAATCACAAGCGAATTCGTCGGATCATGCGAAAATACAATCTAGTAGCGAAGGTCCGCCGTGCGAATCCTTACAAGAAGATGGCACAGGCAACGCATGAGCACAAGATACGCCCAAACCTTTTGAAACGAAACTTCGATCAGGGCGAGCCACAGAAAGTATTTTTAACAGACATCACCTACCTCTTCTATGGCAATGGAAAGAAGGCATATTTGTCTTGTGTAAAAGATGGGGCAACGCGAGAGATTCTGGCGTATCATTTGTCAGAGTCACTGCACATGGAACTGGTCTACCGTACTCTTGATAAACTCGCGGAGCAGTTAGACCACTCATTCCATCCAGAAGCCATCTTACATTCAGATCAGGGTGTTCATTACACGAATCCAGCTTATCAGAAGCGGATAATAGAACTTGGTTTGACCCCTTCCATGTCTCGAAAGGGAAACTGTTGGGATAATGCCCCGATTGAATCCTTTTTTGGTCATATGAAGGACGAGTTAGACTACTCAGATTGCATGTGTTTTGACGAGCTCGTCGAGCTCGTGTCTGACTACATCTATGACTACAACTGCCACCGCTACCAGTGGACATTAAAAAAGATGACCCCAAATGAATATCGGAGTCA
>NZ_BJXX01000285.1 GCF_007991215.1 Aneurinibacillus danicus | reverse complement strand
CTCAAAGACATTGATAAAATTGAACTTGTAGCAATGGATATGTGGAATCCTTATAAAAGTGCTGTTAAATCAGTGATACCACATGCCAAAATCGTAATTGATAAGTTTCATGTTGTTAAATTAGCCAATGAAGCCCTGGAAAAGATACGAAAGGCTAATCGCCAGAATGTGTCAGCCAAAGAACGTAGGCAACTCATGAGAGACCGTTACGTACTTCTAACAAGACGTAAAGACCTTAATGACTTTGATGACCAAATAAAATTACAAATATGGACTGATACATTCCCGTTACTTGGTCAAGCATATGAGCTTAAAGAGCAATTCTTTGACATTTATGAGGCTGAATCAATCAACGAAGCCTATAAACTGTATCAAAACTGGTTTTCAAATATACCTAAAGAATTGATGGCTTATTTTGGTGATCTAATAAAAGCAGTGAACAATTGGGAAGAAGAGATATTCAACTATTTCAATTCTCCAATTACAAACGCCTATACAGAATCCCTGAATCGTTTAATTAAGACAATGAACCATGTTGGTCGTGGTTACTCTTTTGAAGCCCTCAGAGCAAAAATCTTATTTACACAAGGCTATCGTAAAATAAAAAAGAAAAAGAAATTCAAAGAAGTTGAGATTACTTTTGGAAAAATGTTGCCTGATCAATTTCCAAATTTGGAACAAGCAGGCTATGAATGGGTGTATGAGGAAATCTATGGGGCTGATATTTCCACACTGATCAAGGCTATGGAAGAGGGTACCTTTTAATCCTCTTTCCACACTATTTTCCGATTACCCCATATTATATTGTTGTAGGAAAAGCTAATGATGGTGTAACTTTAGATGGGTATGGAACACTTAAAAACCCAGGTTAATTATTAA
>NZ_BJXX01000284.1 GCF_007991215.1 Aneurinibacillus danicus | reverse complement strand
GGATTACGAAGATGGCTTTTTTACAATTCTTTTTTTTATGGTGGAAATAATAACCATTGTTATTAAAATATATAGCTAGAGCCAGACATTCTATTTTCACACGCTGTTGAGGCTGTTTCTCAAAATAATTTGTTGGATTCAAGTGTTTTAAGAATATTTTAGAGTAGTTTTCTAGCATGATTAACACACTCTATCGAGGATTATCTATAAAATGGTAGAATATTACTAGGTAAGGAATATACAGAGTGAAGAGATAGAGGTATGCCACAGAAAAACGAAAATGATCCATTTATTATGAATCAGGATAAAGTAAATAAGGCAATCGCTGATTTCTTGAAGCAACTTTCGTTTCAGAATATTATACATACTACAACGAGTAGAGTTCCTGATGTGACAGGAGAAAAAGCCGGATGGAAGGTAAATGTAAAATCAAAAGGTTCCCAAGCGAAAAACCATGAGGCTGACACTGTATTCGATGATTCCCAACTCACTTCTCATTTATCCGACCAAGTCCGTCAGTTGGTGAGTTATTTCCAGAATTCAGCTGGAGAAGAGATATTCATAATTGGCAACCCGGATATTCCTCGTATTCGAGAAAAAGTTAAAGGAATGAAAAAAGTGCTCAATGTATTGGGATTCACGCGCTTTTGGGTGCAGAAAGACTACAGTGTACGGGTAGAAGCTAAGGGATACGTAAAAGAATTACTTCAATTATTGGGCGTACCAATCTATGCTTACAATGAAGGAGTATAGATGTATTGCAAGAACCATTAGCTAAACGAGCTATACAAAAGACTATAGAACGGGTAAGTGGTTTGGATTTCATTGACAGAGGCAACGTAAGAGAAGAATGGTATCTTCAATCTTATCGTCATATCCTATTTAAAACTATAAAGATTCGGAAGTGTAAGGGATGAATATA
>NZ_BJXX01000283.1 GCF_007991215.1 Aneurinibacillus danicus | reverse complement strand
ATTGTATTCTATATTTTCTTAGCCAAACCCAGGGAAATACGTGTCTCTATTGCTTTTTTGTCGGCCACGTGATGTTCGTTTGGGTCGATACTAAATACGTTCTACCCATTTTTCATAGGAATGCCACAGATAACTTCGCAAGAGCCGAGACAACTGTACCAATGTCAGGTCTGCTTTCGTCTCCATTTTGATCAGAAGATGCAGACAATAGTAAATCAAAGCGATCAGAATCTGATTCGTTACAGCTTTTTCGCTTGTGCCATAAAAGGTCTTCACTTTTGTATGTTGCTTGAGCCATTTAAAAAACAGTTCGATGGCCCAGCGAGAACGGTACATGTCACTGATTTCTTCGACTTTTAGATCAAAACGATTCGTCAAAATAAGAAGCTCGTTGCCTTTTGTATCTACGGTTTTAATTAAACGCAGGACATTGTCCATTCGCTTCTGTGGTGTGCCGACCAGAACCATCTCGTCAGAAAGAACCGAACTGTTTTCTGGAAGTCGAAAAGAATGAAGCGTTCGTGTAACAGCGTTTTTCTTCAAACGCGTCACGAAAAAGATGCCATCATCACAATATCGATCAAATTTCTCATCGTCAACGTATCCACGGTCAAACACATAGGTCGCATCCGTTTCATCAATCAAAACATCCATCTGGGTGCGATCACTTGGCTTCGCTTTCGTTACGATCACTTTTTCAGGTACTACGTCTTCTTCGTTTTGAAAAACGAGACGAAGATGAATTTTGACCCCTGATTTTGTTTTGCGAAACGTTGCCCATTTGTACTTGGTTAAACAAAGGGAAATCGTAGAAGAGTCACTGATTTTCATGTTTTGTTTCCATACGCAGTGATATTGCGTATGGGGGCGAATTTGGCGAACCAGATCGAAAAACAGCACGGCAAGCGTGGCAGGATCGACTTGATTATGTTTACGTGACAATTGGGAAGCGCTTATGGA
>NZ_BJXX01000282.1 GCF_007991215.1 Aneurinibacillus danicus | reverse complement strand
ATAGATCAATTCTTTGATCAGGTGATTAAGTCCATGGGACAAATCAAAAAAGGAAGTATTCAAATTGACAACGAGTTGCAGTCGCTTGTGACTGTCATCAAAGAAATTACAGATGGTGTTAGCACAATTGCTACATCTACTAATAATCTAAATGAAATTGTAAAACAAATGTAGTTACAACTAAAATGCGGGAATTTTTAAACACAAAGAAATAAAGTAAAATAGACATGGGGTAAACATATCTTTATAAAGTTAACGTTAGAAATAGTCAGGTAAGTCGGGGGCATCGCTGTCCCTTTCTCTCCTCAGAATCATGCGTGAGTCTTTCAACTCATACGGCTCAAGTCTTCTTTTTCCTCGTCCTCGTATCGTAAGACAACATCATACGATACGGCATGCTGTTCCCAGTCCCCAGTCATATTTCCTTCACTTACAAAGTAAGCGAGACATGCGCGGACTGGCAACAAGGGATTTCTCCGTAAACTTATTTTCGCCTTAACTTAGCATCTATTGAATAAAAACTGTGCTATCAAGATATATTCTCTTGGAATGTAAAAATAATGTAAATTTAGTGACTATGTATTTTTTTATTCAGTATTTTTTGATACCCTAATCTTTGTCGAAAAGGCAAACTCATTGAAAGATGAGGACGCAAAGCCACGGGCCTAAAGTGTTAGAAAATGCTATGGCGGCCGGGTTACCGAAAGGAGAATAGGAATGAGAAGGAAGTATTCAGTTGAGTTTAAGCGCAAAGTAGTAAAACAAGTTCTAGAAGCGGAGAAGCCTAGTCATGTAGCCAGAAAACATAAACTAAGCAGTATCACTATTTATCGATGGATTAGTGAGTATAAACAAGGAAAATACAATTTGAACGTTAATAGAAATTAAAGAACAGAAAGAGACCCGGCACAAGGCCGGGCTTTTTAATATGAAATCCGGTATATAACGTTCCTATTTTTCCAGTTG
>NZ_BJXX01000281.1 GCF_007991215.1 Aneurinibacillus danicus | reverse complement strand
CATTTTCATTCATTACAGGAATGCTCCTTTAAAAATAGATTGTTACCATCGATTATCCAGTAATGATAGTCTTCAGGAATGACCTCAATAAATTGCTCATACTTCCCAAGCCATCCATTCGGTACATATAGTTCATAAGATGCAGGTTCAGGATAGTAGGAAGTCAATTCCTTATCATCAAAATCCACATATAGAGAAGGTAACATATCTGAAATATGACTATACCTTCCCTGCTCTAACATCTTCCTTAATTCTTCTGTTCCAACCTCAAAGTCACTAAGCTTTTGGAGGAAGTCTTCCGCCGTGTCCTCGTTTACTACTGCAATATTAAATCTGTCAGAGAAGTCATCAGGATTAGGAATTTCATATCCTTTCTCAAGATATGACGAAATTAGTTTTTTCAAATCTAAAAACCATATCTCCTTATCTGCAACAAACCATCTGAAAAATTTCTTATATTTTACTAGAACTATTATAGTTTCAGCATACTTCGGCTTGTTATGCACTGTACCTCCTCCTCAGTATTCAAGTACCTCGATAATCCTATTTTTTTATTTTACCATACTCTTCTAGCCACTGAATCCAAGGGGTAGGGAATTCATATGATGTTCCTGGCGTGCTCGGGTCGACCACTTTTGGTGCTGTTCCCCCTTGATTAAGAGGATTTGAATTATACTTGTACTGTGGAATTGCACTTTCTTTAACAAAATCATCAAACCATTTCGGCACTTCAACTTCAACAATTTCTGCACCGTTACCCCTTTTTTGCAAGAAATATTCGGCATGTTCCCTAGTTCCTGCACTAACATTCAAATTCGCTTCTTTGTTTGGAATTACCATTTTTCCATTTTCATCAACCTGTATTCTAACTTGGCTTGCATTTGGCATTTCGCCACCTTGAACTCTGTAGTAAGAAACAGTTTCACCCGTCCCCTTAGTAATCTTACTAACCTCACTCACTTCTTCAGCGGCTTTT
>NZ_BJXX01000280.1 GCF_007991215.1 Aneurinibacillus danicus | reverse complement strand
TTGGCTCGATGCATGTAAGATTGCGACTGGACAAGGACTCGATGCAGTTGCCGACCCATCGGGCCTGATATTCGTTGAGTAGTACGGGCTGGTAGAACGCACCGGGGCTACCGGGACCGTCGAGCATAAAGAGATTTGGGAAACCCGCGATCATAATGCCAAGATAATTACACGGGCCATTTGCCCAGTGCTCATGGAGCGTGATGCCGTCTCTGCCCCGGATATCCATCCTGGTCATGGCGCCCGTCACGGCATCGAAGCCTGTGGCGAATACGATGCTGTCCAGCTCATACTCCCTTCCTGCAACCACCACACCCCTGGGCGTGATCTCTTCAATCGGCGAGTTCTTGACGTCAACCAGGGTGACGTTGTCACGGTTAAACGTCTCTAAGTAGCCGTTGTCAGCGACCAGGCGCTTCATGAGAACAGGGTAATCCTTCGGTATCAACATCTCGGCGACGGCTGGATTGGAAACCCTTTCACGCATCTTCGCTCGAATGAACTCGGCCAGGGTATCATTCGCCTCTTTATTAGAAAAGACATCAGGGAATGTGTTATAAAAGCTGAGACCGCCGGACTGATATCGGGTCTCGTAATCGGCTAGACGCTCCTCGGGTGTTACTTCTAAAGCAAGCTTCCTATTCGGCTCCCCTGGTTCGAAGTTTAGCGCTACATAGCCCCCAAAGGCAGTGCGCTCGATACGCCGCCATTTCCCATAGTTCTCCTTCACCGACTTCTGGTACTCCGGAGGCATCGGGCAGTTCCGCAAAGGAACGATGTAGCCCGGCGTCCGCTGAAAGACGGTCAGGTGAGCCGCTTCCTTCGCAATGAAAGGGATGGACTGGACAGCCGAGGAGCCCGTGCCGATGACGCCAACCCGCTGTCCCGAAAAGTCGACGCCTTCGCGCGGCCACTTGGCGGTGTGATACTGCTTGCCCTTAAAAGTATCAAGCCCCTTGAAATCCGGTTTGTTTGGAGCGGAC
>NZ_BJXX01000279.1 GCF_007991215.1 Aneurinibacillus danicus | reverse complement strand
CTTCTTATTCAAACTACAATATGATTCGCTACTTTTTCCAACTCACTCAGTACCTTTTCTCTGCTTTCCTGCGCTTTTTCCATCTTTTCAACTTTTTCTTTTAGCCACGGGATAATTTCTTGAATTGCATTCCAGAATTTAGGTCCCTTCATTTCTGCTACTTCTCCAATTGAATTTAGCTCATAGAAATAAGCCTCTTCACTGCGATCTTTATAATGAAATCCTATTCGTTCTCCATCTCGTTCTCGATATTCACTTCGAAAATATAGATGATCGTTGACTCCATGCGTTGTGCATCCTTGAATTTCATTCAGATAGTCGGCTAATGTTTCTTCCAGTTCAACCAGTAATTCAATCGCTTTTTCCCGACGTTTCTTCTCTGCTTCTGTTAGTTGTTCCAAACGTGCTACAATGTCCATTTGTTATTTCCTCCATTTTTATGTTCTTTGTTATCGCCGTGAAATAGAAAAGAATCACTTACACGGCAATCCATGAAGTGATTCTTTTCAGTCCTTAGAGGTATACTATGTTTGTTTGATACTTATAAGAAACTATGTTTCAAATCCTTATCAAAGGTAAATTATCAAGTACTTATCTCTATATCTAGTATACCCCGTCTTTTCAAAAACACGCCTTAAATCTTAGGTTTTTTCAAAAAAATTTTCTATGAATCTGTTCAAATGCAAAAAGGCAGTAGAATACTCTACCGCCCTCTCTCTTTCTATTTGTCAGTTTCTTTTTGGTAGTGAAGAACTTTAAACAACTCTACCATATTAAGTAAGGCCCTTAAATCCTCGCCTTCTAACTTTTTTGTCTCTCCTTTTAGACGAATGATAACCTCAAGAATCGGCTCACATGTAGGAATATTCTTTTGAACTACAGATACATCACCAATTTTGTTGGTTATAGATTCCCCCAAAAGCAAGTAATCACATGATGTATCAAAAAATTTTGCTAGTTTCACAATAATATCCATACACGGTTCCCGTCTCCCAAGCTCGTAGCTTGTATAAGCCGCCCTATGTACTCCAATGGCCCGGGCAA
>NZ_BJXX01000278.1 GCF_007991215.1 Aneurinibacillus danicus | reverse complement strand
ATATAAATCTACAATGAAGGTTCGACATTCGTGTAAAACCTGAAAAAACTGCCCATACTGCTCCTAAGAACCTGTATCGTAAAGGAGCGGAATGGTGATGAAACGATTAAAAATTACAAACACACACGGCTGGACGATAAAAAGACTACGACAAAAAGAACGCATGATCAAAGATGCTTTTCTTCGTCAGCGAGTCGCAGCGGTTCGCCTTGTTATGGAAGGCTACACGGGACAAGAGGTTTCCGCGACGCTTACTATTCATCGCCAATCGGTTGCCAGTTACGTGAAAAAGTTTAATGAAGGTGGCTTACCTGAACTGCTGGCAAGGAACGTTCCACCGGGAAAAGAGCCGTACCTGTCGGCTGAACAACAAGCCGAGCTAAAACGCATTATCCTGGAGACCACACCTGAAGAACAAGGCATCGGCGTCTACGCTTCATGGGATAGCCGCATCATCCAGGAGTTACTTGCGAAAAAATGGGGCGTTTCGATGAGTCGCGGGGGGATTACCCACATGCTTCATCGCCTCAACCTTAGCTATACACGCCCAACGTATATTCTCGCCAAAGCCGACCAGGAAAAGCAGGCGCGCTTTGTGAAGCAGTTGGACATGATAAAAAAAACTCTTTACAGACAACATGATCCTGCTTTACGAGGATGAAAGCCATGTTCGTTCGTACCAGGCACTGCGCGCCACGTGGTCAGAAACACGTAACCAGCGCCGCATCCCAACGTATGGCCACCATGCCCATATGACGTTGTTTGGCACCGTAAATCCAGCGGATGGAGACTTTTTTTGTGTGCCGTCTGACACCTGTGATGCCCAGGCTTTTTTGGTGTTTTTGACCCAAACCATCGAGCGGTATGCGGACAAGTATATTGTCATGGTGCTGGATAATGCGCGGATTCACCGGGCGAAGCTTCTCCAGCCGTTTCTAGAAGAGAATCGGCATCGGCTCTTTCTGCTTTTCCTGCCGCCCTATTCACCGGATCTGAATCCGATTGAACGGATATGGGGGTGGCTAAAAGAGACGGTCATTTTCAATCGTTTTCAT
>NZ_BJXX01000277.1 GCF_007991215.1 Aneurinibacillus danicus | reverse complement strand
CAGTATCCCTTTACTTATCAATGCTGCAAAATGCCGGATTAATAAAATCAAAACGAATTGGGCAATGGACTTATTATAAAAGAGATGAGGAAAACATCAAACAAATTAAGGAGATACTATCCAGGGATTTGTAAATCAAAATTCTCCTTTATCTCCTGTAATGGTAAATATCATTACCATTACAACTTGACCTTGAACATCTCTTTTTTTTATATTATTACATCTATAATTATAGATATATAAATATATTAAGTGTATAAAGGAGACGACTATGAACCAGTTTAATCAGCATAGAGGATATTCACGCATGTTTCAGGAAAATAATCTGACTCTCGGGCTATTCTTTCCTCTGGAAGCCTACGAGGGGAGTATTCCGGAGATGGACATTGAAAAACAAATAAAGCTGGCAAAAAGAGCAGAGGAGCTAAATTTTGCCGCATTGCACGTCAGGGATGTTCCGTTATATGATCCTTATTTCGGTGATGTGGGTCAAATTTATGATCCCTGGGTCTATCTGGGATATATCGCTGCCCATACCAAAAGGATTGCCCTGGGCACCGCAAGTATAATTCTAACCTTGCGTCACCCGCTGCATGTGACTAAAGCAGCGGCTTCCATCGATAAAATATCCGGAGAACGTCTTGTTCTTGGAGTCGCGACCGGAGATCGTCCGATAGAATTCCCGGCCTTTTCGGTTGGTTTTGAAGAGCGCAGCACTTTGTTTCAAGAAGCCATATCGGTAATGAAAACAGTGTGGAGGGAGAATTTCCCTGCTATCAGGTCGTCACGGGTCGATCTTTCGAACGGGGATATCCTGCCCAAACCGCGTTTATTCAATATTCCCGTGCTGGTAACCGGTCACAGCTCTCAGTCCCCCGAGTGGATTGCCCAAAACAGCGACGGGTGGCTTTACTATCCGCGAAATCCTAAATTCCAGGCGGAGCTGATTGCAAATTGGCGTTCTCTTACTGATCAATTTAAACCGTTTAGCCAGTCCCTCTATATAGATTTGACAGAGGATCCGGATTATGCGCCGGTCCCCATTCATTTAGGCTTCCGGATAGGGCGCAAACCTCTCATTGAATTTTTGCAGAATCTAAAAATTTTGGGTGTCAATCATGTGATTA
>NZ_BJXX01000276.1 GCF_007991215.1 Aneurinibacillus danicus | reverse complement strand
GCTTTATTTTTAATCACTTCTTAGCGAAATGGAATGATACATACAAAGAAACGGGGAAGGGACTCACCTACAACACTTGTGCTAATCTCCTTACATCCTTGAAAAAACAGGTAGAATGGCTAAAAGAAGGAGATGCCCATGCTTTGCAGTCCTCACTACGAAATCTAGCCGATGCTTTTGATCGCTTTTTCAAAAAGCAAAATGATGCACCTCGTTTTAAAAGTAAGAAGAACCCTGTACAATCCTACACAACGAAGATTGAAAAGAAAAACCAATGGCCTGAAGTCAGTATCATAGGAAATAAGATCAAGCTCCCTAAGCTCGGTTGGGTAAAGTTTGCGAAGTCCAGAGAAGTCGAAGGTCGTATTCTTTCTGCTACCATTCGTCGGAATCCCTCTGGAAAATACTTTGTTTCCATCCTTTGTGAAAGGAACGACTGTCCCTATGTTCCAGTAGATCAAGAAAAAGCAGTGGGGATCGACCTTGGTTTAAAAGATTTCGCCATTTTTTCTGATGGTAAGAAAGAAAAGGCTCCGAAGTATTTCAGAAAGTATGAGAAGCAATTAGCGAAAGCCCAGAGAACCATGACCCGACGAACCAGAGGTGGGGCGAATTGGCGCAAAGCACGCATCAAAGTAGCTAAAATTCACGAGAAGATTACCAACGCCCGTCATGATTTCCTTCACAAGCTGTCTACCAAGCTGATTCGCGAAAACCAAGTCATCAGCACGGAAGACTTGCAAGTGAAGAACATGGTCAAGAATCATAATGTAGCCAAGTCCATCACGGATGCTTCATGGTCTGAGTTTGTGTCCATGTTGGAATACAAAGCAGAATGGTATGGAAGAACCATTGTGAAAGTTGGAAAGAACTTCCCATCCAGTCAACTTTGTTCCAGTTGTGGCTTCAAAAATAAAGAAGTGAAGGAGCTCAAATTAAGAGAATGGACATGCCCAGAGTGCAACGAGCATCATGATCGGGACATTAATGCAGCCAAGAACATTTTGCAAGAAGGTTTAAGACTCATCGCCGTAGGGACTACGGTCTGAGCTTGGTCAACTTCCTTGGGCTACCGAGGATTACCCAAGAATCCCCCACCTCTAAGCGTTAGCGTAGGTGGAGGGAGCGTTCAAA
>NZ_BJXX01000275.1 GCF_007991215.1 Aneurinibacillus danicus | reverse complement strand
ATAAGTTGAATTAAATAAATTCTTCTTCTATCCTGTGTTACAATAGAAGCAAACAAACTAGGAACGGGATAGGAGAAATAGACATGAATACTCATCCAACAGAACTGCAAACTGTACAACAAGCGATGAAACAGACAAAAGACAAGCGAATGTATGAACGCTACCAAGCCATTTCTTTATTTCTGCAGGGGTACAAATATGAGCAAATCAGTGCCATCATTGGCCGGAATAAAAAAACGGTGGGCACATATGTCAAAGCCTACCGGGAACAAGGCTTAGAGGGGCTCATGCGCCATGCATCGCCCGGTGCGCCTCACAAACTGACACCAGAACAAGAACAGGAACTGGTAGACATCATCGTCCATCATCTTCCGGTAGATGTAGGATTTGAAGCCCGCTACAACTGGACATTGGCTCTTATTGTAGCACTTGTCGAACAGAAATGGCAGAAAACCTACACCTTACGTGGCATGTCGCGTCTGCTCGGAAGCCTTGGCCTGAGCTACACCAAGCCAACGTATACTCTTGCCCAGGCAGACCCTGAGAAGCAAAGGGTGTTCCGGGAAGAAACGTTTCCTGCTTTTAAAAAAAACTGATGGATGAAGAAATCGCTCATCTTCTGTTTCAGGACGAGTGCATGATTCGTGATTATCAGGCAGTGCAGTACACCTGGTTTCTGCGCGGAAAGCAGCGCATCATTCCGACTTATGGCAAGCATCACGGAGTCAAGCTCATTGGCGTACTGAACTATGAAACAGGCCGCGTACACTGCGTAGAAGAGGAACAATACGATGCAGAAGCTTTTCTGCGTTTTCTTCAGCATGTGCTGAAACAGTACCCGACAGGCAAGATTGTCATGGTGTTAGACAATGCCCGCATTCATCATGCCCGTCTCATTCAGCCTTTTTTAGAAGAAAATCAGAACCGGCTAGAGCTTGTATTCTTGCCGCCTTACAGCCCGGAAATGAACTTGATTGAAGGATTGTGGAAATGGCTGAAAAGTGCCGTCATTTACAATGTGTTCCACAAATCTGTCCAAGACATCCGCAAACATGTACAAGCGTTTATTTCCTCTATTAACCAGATGCCTGAGATAGTCATTGATAGACTTTGTATTAAAATGTAAAAATTAAATTCAACTTATA
>NZ_BJXX01000274.1 GCF_007991215.1 Aneurinibacillus danicus | reverse complement strand
TTTTGGTTATTAAACAGAAAGATACATATGGATACGAGATTGTCCAAACATTAAAAGAAAAAAGTAATACATTTTATGAAATGAGTCACGGAACTCTTTATCCAGCTTTGAAACGTTTAGAGCAAAAGAGTTTGATTGAATCATACTGGGGAGAATCTGAGGTTGGGATACGAAGAAAATTTTATCGTATTACAATAAAAGGACAAATGGAGTTAGAAGAAAAACTTAATCAGTGGCACAAAATTCATAATTTAATTCAATCCTGTATATAGGGGGATAGGAATGGATCGATTAAGAAAGTATATTGATGAAATTATTCAAGATTTAGATTGTGACGCTAATGAAAGGGAGGAGTTATCTGAAGAATTTTATGATCATCTTTTAGCTCTTAAAGATGAATATATGAATAAAGGTAAAACAAAGGAAGAAGCGGAAAAACTATCTATTAAAGAGTTTGGAAATTCGAAAATTATCTCTACAGATTTACAAAAGTTGATTTCCCCCTATCATAAAATAATAAAGAATCTATTTTGGTTTGTCTTTATAGCTTATTCCCTGATATGTATAAATAAACTTTTTTTAAGCCCACGTAGGCTTGCTAATATAAAATTTCCTGAGCATTACTTACCTAGTTATAATTTGATCCCATTTAAAAATACTTTTGAATATGCTACACAATTTCCAGATAGAATTGAAGTGTGGTTATATCCTTTATTTTACAAAGTGTTGCTTTTTATTCCTTTTGGATTTTTACTTCCATTTCTATTTAGAAACATGCAAAAGACAAAAAATACAGTTCTTTTAGCTATAATAGTAAGCGCAACAATTAAAACTTTACAATATATTACCCATTTAGGTGAATTTGATGTGAATGATATGATATTAAATCCGATTGGTGCTTTGATTGGATTCTACACGTTCATTCTACTAAGAAAAATAAACATAAAATCTTTTAACAAAAAGAGGACTTCTTATAAAAAAGCTTACTGATATCGATATAATTGCTATGTTAAAACATTAATGTTCACTTTTTGAAATCCTTTTTGTCTAAAAGTAATTTTCATATAAAAGACCGATAAATCACTATAAAAGCAGTGAATTACCGGTCTTTTTTGTAGAAAAAATTTTCTATGGTATTAAATCTATTGTTAATAA
>NZ_BJXX01000273.1 GCF_007991215.1 Aneurinibacillus danicus | reverse complement strand
GTGCCAAGCTATATGGAGGCGATTTTTCCTTAATTTTTATACGGTCTTTTTTTATTGTGTAGCAAATTTAAAACAACATTAATCCAAAAATTTAGAATAATATCATAATATAAACTTATTATTCTTGTCTCAATTTTGAGACAGTTTTTCTTATTTTTGAAACAGTGCTGTTCACGACGGATAGACTTCTTATTTTCATTATTTAGCTGTATAAGCTCCATCGACAGGAAGATTAACACCGGATATATATGCGGAATCTTCAGAAGCAAGAAATAGGGCAGCATTTGCTATATCATTAGGCTGTCCCACTCTTCCAAGCGGGATATTATCCGTGAATTTTCTTCTGTTTTCATCTAAATTATCATGCTGATTTCTTTTTAGAAACTGATTCATCATAGGCGTTTCAGTTAGACCGGGGCAAATGCTATTGACACGAATATTCCGATTGCCAAGATGAACGGCTAGTGATCGGACAAGATTAACCACCGCACCTTTACCAGCACTATAAACCGGACTTAAAGGAGAAGCGACCAGGCCAGAAATAGATGCTGTGAAAATAATGGAGCCGCCATTAGGGATTAACGGTAAAGCATATTTAGTTGTAAAAAAGCCACTTTTCACATTCAAGTTCATTGCAAAATCGTAGTCTTTCTCTTCCACTTCATCTAATCCGGAAGGTCCTGGAATACCGATGTGATTCCAGAGAACATCAATACGTTTATATTGCTGATTAATTTTTTCAATTGTATCTTTTATAGCTGATACATCCGATAAATCAGTATGAAAATAGTTTGCTTGTCCGCCATGATCCCGAATTTCTTTTACAACCTGTTCTCCATTCTCACGATTAATGTCCAAAATATTTACTATAGCGCCTTCTTTTGCAAAAAGAATCGCTCCCGCTTTCCCCATACCGGAGGCAGATGCACTAATAACCGCTACTTTGTCCCTCAATTTCATATTACATTACTCCTTTTATTATTAATGTAGTGGCCCAAAAGCAAGATTAAATGATTCCTTACCCATAGTGGTTATACTATTAAATTTATGGTTTTACCGTTATCGTTTTAATCGAAGTAAAGAATTCTATAGCGGCTCTTCCCTGTTCCCTCGATTGAGTACTGGAGGCCTTCAACCCGCCAAACGGTGCCTGAAGCTCAACACCGGTGCTTTCCCCATTAATTCGAATCATACCCGCTTCTATTTCATCCGTGTATTTGAATACCTCATCTAAGCGATTTGTAAAAATTGAGGCGCTCAAGCCATACTTTACGTCATTCGCCAT
>NZ_BJXX01000272.1 GCF_007991215.1 Aneurinibacillus danicus | reverse complement strand
ACTTGTGTGGCAAACATTTCGATATGGCGCATCATGTCTTCGTGCGGGATCAAACCGGGATACTGCCACATTAACAAATATTCCGGATTGTGTTTTTTCACTAATTTTTCAATCATGAAGTTCACAGTGTCCGGGGTTCCGACAAATTCAAAACCACGCTCACATAAATCCGCATAATCCCCTTTAATTTTGCCCGTTTCACCATGTCTGCGTAACGCCTCATTAAAGCCTAACCCGCCAAACCATGCCGGCCAGACAAATCCGTTTCCGTCTGCGGCCAGGCGGTGTGCTTCTTCATCCGTTTTAGCAACAAAAACATCACGGAAAATTCCAACGCTGTCCCCGTAAGCGATTTCACGCCCGACTTTGGCAGCCTCTTCCTGGTAGGCAGTCATTAGGTTTCTAATCGCTGTATCATCCGTGTTTAACATGAAGGGGACAATGTTTTCTCTAGCACAAAAACGGAAAGATTCTTCACTGAAAGAGAATGGCTGCCAGACCGGCATATGTGGTTTCTGATACGGTTTTGGCGCAATTCCAATTTCTTTTATTCGCCCGTCTTCTCCAAGCCCCCTACCATAATCACGGACAGCCTCATGCCCGAATTCGAGATTCTCAGGAGGAATATTCCAGAATTCACCTTCATATGTGAATGTTTCGCTGGTCCAGGCTTTTTTCATGATTTGATAGTGTTCATTGAACAATCTTCTGTTGCGCGCGTCTGTTTCCGACTTATCAGAGAACGTAGCTCCTACCCCATACACCTGTCCTAAAACATCTGCCCATCTCTTCTGATAACCGCGAGCAATTCCACAAATCGCCCGTCCTTTCGTCATTTGATCCAGCATCGCTAAATCTTCCGCTAAACGGAGTGGGTTGTGAAACGGAAGAACATTTGCTAATTGAGCAACTTTAATATTTTTGGTTTGCATCCCCAGATACAGGCTCAAAAGAATCGGGTTATTGGATACTTCAAACCCTTCAATGTGGAAATGGTGCTCCGTAAACGCCGCGGCATAGTAACCGAGTTGATCAGCCGCCTTAACCTGCTCGGTAATTTGATACAGCATCGATTGGTACGCCTGCGTGTTTGTACCTGGCAGCATACCCGACTCTATTTGTTTTCTAGTACCAACAGTAGGCAAATAAAATAATACGAATTTCAAAGTGAAACACCTCCGAATTTATTGTATGCAATACTTGGTTATCACCCCGTTTATTTGAATGCGGTTTCACCTCCCGGCAAATTTCTTGGGTGAGTTGCTTATTTATAGTAGCAAGTACC
>NZ_BJXX01000271.1 GCF_007991215.1 Aneurinibacillus danicus | reverse complement strand
TAAGTTAATTCAACAGCGCTTTAGTTTTTATGAGCATTTCTTGGCAACTGCTTATCTGGCCGAGATGAGTATACATGCCCCAAAAAATACAGCACAAGCTGTTATGCCTAACCGGATCGTAATCCTTTCTTCTTTTCTCAGAAAAATTTTGCTTAATATTACCGTTATGATCGGTTCCATTGCAGCCACAACACTCGTGTAAGAAACACGGGTATAAAGTAGAGAGAGAAAAAAGCAAAGTTGGGCGATGCCTGTGAATATCCCTGCTCCAATAAAATAGAGATTAAACGATTGAAAATTTCGTATCAGGGTTTCCTTTAGCTGTTTTTTGTATAGTGCCATCATCATGAATGAAAATAAAGCAAAGACAGAACCAATTAAGGAGCCTAATATCGGATCAGCATAATAGATAATTCCTTGTTTCCTGGCAGCTTGTCCAATTCCAAAAAATACAGCAGCGGTAATAGCCAGAAAAATACCGTGCTTTTTCTCCTTTTCATCAACCTGATCGGCTTGTCTGAAGTCATACCTGGCTTGCAGAAACAGAGCCAAAAAAATGATGATGATCCCAATTCCTGCTTCGAAGGAAATACGCTCCCCCATGAGAACGACAGCAATAAAAATCGTAAAGACTGGAGCTGAATTCTTAATACCTGCTGCCCGGGGTGAACCTATTCTTCGAATCCCTCCGAATAGAAGAACTCGTCCTAAAAATGCTGTTGAGAAACCGGCTATTAAATAGAAGAAAATACCTTTTCCGCTGAAGGGAGGTGTCTCTGACTCTTGAAATGCAGCCATTAACAGAAAAACGACCAGTATCGTAAGAACGCATGAAAATAAAGATAAAAAATCCCCGTTATCCTTCTTTGATTTTTTCATACCCAGTTGAATCAGAATATAATTCGATGAATAAGCAATTGCGCAAATAACAGCGAATAAAATCCCCAAATGACTCACCTCACTTCATTTAAGTATATTGTATACAATATACTATTTATAACATAGTTTGTAGCTTGATGGAATGATTAACATTTCCTTGCTCATTTTCGGACAGACAGCATCAAAAAAGGACTGCTTTCAGAGTAGCAGCCGGTCTAACGTTTACGTCGAATAATAAACCCGTTATCAACCTTATCGAATCCAACTTTTGGGTAATAATCCATCGCATTTGGTGCAGATAACAGGATAAGAGCCACTTCTTCGCCGATGATGTTTCTTATCCTCCCTATCAGTTCCTTACCGATTCCGCTTTTTTGATAATCCTTATCGACAGCCAAATCAGAGAGATAACAACAATAACTGAAATCT
>NZ_BJXX01000270.1 GCF_007991215.1 Aneurinibacillus danicus | reverse complement strand
CTCAACTTTCGCAGAGTGAAATCGGCAAATAAGCCTTGATATAACTAGGAAGGCTGGCTATCCACTGCTGAAGTTGATTTTCGATGATTTTTTTGATTCGGCTGTTCGTCTTTTTCAGGGTATCTTGAAGAAGCTCGACCAACTTCTGGAGTGCGACAGCCCAATCAAGATCCTGTATTTCCTCGCAAAGCTCGTAAAAGAAACCGCCTAGCGTACGGTGGTCGGTGTGACACCGATTCTGCCAAGAGAGGACGATATAACGGGAAAATACAATGGTGGTGTGGCTGATAAGTAAGTCATACGAACGCCCTTGAAACTCTTTTTGGAGACGCAACAGCGACTTGGTGGTCTTGAAGAACACCTCGATATCCCAACGCATTCCGTAAATCCGGACGATTTCTTGTTCAGAAAGGGTACAGTCTGTGCTCAATATGGCGAGCCATTCGCTTTTCTTATTTCGGTTTTGGACAAAGACGATTTTAACCGGCACGCCATTGGCCATGACCGTGTGGATGGATCGAAGAATACCGTGTTTCCGTCCGGTCGGTTGTGCACATCGGTACAGTTGCTTTAATGATACAAACTGCCCATCCACGACATAACGCTGGTTCGTCGTTTTGACCATGCCGATCACGTCAAGACCTTGTTCGACAACGGATCGAATAAGGGGCGGTTGCGTGAACCATGTATCCATCAGCACATAGCTCGCTTGAATGCCCGCGGAAATGGCACGTTGAAGCATCGCCGGAATGAGTTGCGGTGCGGGTTGCAATGCCTCCATACGGCGCTTGTATCCGGATGTTCGTTTGTCGATCTTTTTGGAAATACCGTTAATCTGAGCATTTGTGGAACTCAGTAAGGAAAAATCAACCGGCATGAATGAATGACCATCTGACCAGCCGAGTGTAAGCATACGAAAGCCTTTGTAGAAACGCTTTTTGAGCGATGAATGATCGACACAGCGCGCAAGAAGCTCGACTTTTTTACTTCGATTTCGATCAAACATGGAATCATCGATGATGAACACGCGGACTCGTTTGGAGTCCGTAAGCGTGCTCACTTTTTGAATAGTAGCCGCGCTGAAAGTCAATAAAAACCGACGCCAAGCGAACTTGGAATGGTTTAAAAAGCGATACACCGCATCCTTCGCCGGTAACGCATCCGATTTTTTAGAATCTAATAACCGCCACCAGTTTTTGTGTCGGAAAATGAGACAAAACACGAGCTGAAACAAATACGAACAGGTGAACCCTAGATTCTTTTGGATGTTGGCGTTTCGCAAGTGTTTAAGAATTTCTAACTCTTTAAAAACCGCGTTCAGTTCATTTGGCAGTTGATTGTTTTGTTCC
>NZ_BJXX01000269.1 GCF_007991215.1 Aneurinibacillus danicus | reverse complement strand
CATCGACAGCGAACGATGCAGAGGCAAGCATAAATCCCGCCAATCGAAATGAAGTCGTCGGCTATATTCAGCGTTCCACCAAAGAAGATGTAGACAAAGCGGTAGCGGCGGCCAGACAAGCGCAAAAAGCGTGGCGAAAGCTCTCAGGTGCAGCGCGGGGGGAGTATCTCTACAAAATCGCGAATATTCTTGAAAGCCGCCTGGAGGACATTGCGGCAACGATGACCAAAGAAATGGGGAAAACGCTGCCGGAAGCAAAGGGCGAGACGATGCGTGGCGTTGCAATTCTTCGTTACTACGCGGGAGAAGGTATGCGGAAAATCGGAGACGTCATCCCGTCTACCGACAATGAAGCGCTGATGTTTACCACCCGCGTTCCGCTTGGCGTTGTCGGTGTCATTTCTCCCTGGAACTTCCCGGTAGCCATCCCGATCTGGAAGATGGCACCGGCTCTTATATACGGAAATACGGTCGTTATTAAACCGGCGCAGGAAACGGCCGTAACAGCGGCAAAAGTCATCGAATGCATGGATGAAGCCGGCCTTCCGGCAGGTGTCGTAAACATGGTAACCGGCCGGGGCTCCGTCGTCGGTGAGGCGATTGTCAATCACCCTGACGTCAATGGCATTACCTTCACCGGATCGAACGCTACAGGCAAACGAATCGGGCAGGCGGCACTGGCCCGAGGCGCGAAATATCAGCTGGAAATGGGCGGGAAAAACCCGGTCATCATCGCAAGCGATGCCGATCTGGATCTTGCCGTAGAAGGCACCATCAGCGGCGGACTCCGTTCTACCGGCCAAAAATGTACCGCTACAAGCCGCGTCTTTGTCCAGGCGGATGTGTATGATGTATTCAAAGAAAAACTGCTTGCGAAAGTACAGGAAATTACCATAGGCAACGGTCTGGAAGACGGCATCTGGATGGGACCGTGCGCCAGCGAGAGTCAGCTAAATACCGTGCTTTCTTATATCGAAAAAGGAAAGAGCGAAGGCGCGACCCTTCTGTATGGCGGCGAACGCTACACCGAAAACGGGGGAGAAGACGGCTTCTATGTGCAGCCGACCGTATTTGAAAATGTAACGAATGACATGGTTATCGCACGGGAAGAGATTTTCGGACCGGTTCTTGCGCTCATTAAGGTGGATACGGTAGAGGAAGCGCTGGAGCAGGCGAATGACGCAGAGTTCGGCCTAAGTGCCTCCATCTATACGAAAGACATCGGCAATATGCTTTCTTTCATTAATGAAATGGATGCAGGTCTTGTGCGCATCAATGCCGAAACAGCAGGCGTTGAACTGCAGGCTCCGTTCGGCGGCATGAAACAATCCAGCTCGCATTCCCGCGAGCAGGGCCAGGCGGCTATTGAGTTCTTCACGGCCATCAAAACCGT
>NZ_BJXX01000268.1 GCF_007991215.1 Aneurinibacillus danicus | reverse complement strand
CACTAGCGTTGCATTAACTAAGTCTGATGATTCAAAATCTTGATAATGTTCAAATTCTAGCTTACCAGACAACAAAAAAGTCCTTTATAATGAATAGGTCAGGTGGTTCCTGTCCAAATCCAAATAAAGGACCAAATCCCATGGACAAGAATACACTACTTTCATCATTTGGTAAATGGGTTTCACCCATAAATATTCAAAAACTTTCTGAACAAGTTGAAGAATGTAAACAAGATTACTATACAAAGAAGCTTACGACAGATGCTTATATCAAGCTTTTGCTATTCGCTCAATTGCACGAAACCGAGAGTCTACAAGCGATGAGTGACGCGCTACTTGATGAAGATTTGCAAAAAACACTAGGTTTTGAATCGATTAGTGCTTCCCAGTTATCACGAAAGAACAATAAGATCAACCCAGCTATTCTCTCAAATTTGTTCTTGAACCTTGTGTGTGAAATTCAACGATTCCACTATAAGAGTGGAAAGAATATGCCACTGAAAATCATTGATTCAAGTACGCTTCCACTGAACTTAACAAACTATAAATGGGCTAAATTCCGTAAAACGAAAGCTGGTGTAAAGCTACATTTGCGACTCGTTTTTATGGATAAGGACACCGTTTATCCAGAAAAAGCAGTGATTACGACAGCGAAAGAACATGACAGAAATCAACTTGAAGTCCTTGTGGATGATCAAGAAGCCATGTATGTGTTTGACCGTGGATATGTGGACTACGAACGTTTTGACCGAATGACAGATGATGGCTATTTCTTCGTTTCAAGACTGAAGAAAAACGCTGTCATTCGCGAAGTTGAAACCTTTTCCCTTCCTGATAATAGTACGGTTTTATCCGATAAAATGGTCTACATAGGTACCACACAAAATCGTGCAGAAAATGTCTTTCGCCTTCTTGAAGTAATCGATACAAAAGGGAACATCCTTCGTTTAATCACAAACCGATTCGATTTGAGTGCCGAAGAGATCAGTGAAATTTACCGGTCACGCTGGGCGATTGAACTATTTTTCAAATGGCTCAAACAGCATGTAGAAATCAAGCATTTTTATGGAATGAGTGAAACAGCTGTACAAAATCAGATTTACTTAGCACTCATCGCCTATTGCTTGAATGTACTCGTTCAGCTTGAGACGAAAAGTAAGAAATCCCTGCTTCGAATTGTTCGATGGTTAAAGGCTGCCATCTGGAAGCCTGCTTACGTTTGGTTACGAAGATTTGAAGAACAATCTAGTCCGTAATTAACAGTTGTCGTTGTTGCATTAGTCTGAAATGTATATTTTTACCAAATGGACAGTGCCACCTTTTCTTTAGGTTGTGACTTTTTGGCCTAAATTCAAGGGTGAATATAAACTGAAAATTTCGACTATATTTATGCAACGCTAGTGA
>NZ_BJXX01000267.1 GCF_007991215.1 Aneurinibacillus danicus | reverse complement strand
ACAAAAAAGGACTTCACCCCAACTTGTAGAAGAATACAGGTGACCAAACCCATTCCACTAAATAGGAGGAAGTCCACTGTGTATATTCTACAAGAAACGCTATTTTCCTTTGAAGAATGGCTAAAACTTGAATCAAAAGAGCGATTAGAGATCTTTTTCTCTTCTTTGGACTTACGTCCATATGCCAAACAATTAAAAAGTCATACCCCACAAGGAGCACCAGGATATTGCCGCGAAGCCATTCTACGCGCTTTTCTGGCTGCACCTATGGAAGGCATTACGACATTTACCATGCTGCATCGTCGCTTACAAACAGACTTGCGCTTTCGCTATCAATGTGGCTTTCGTCTGGACCAGGATGCTCCATCTGTCTCTACAATCAGTCGTGTATTCGCGGATATGGTGGAAAAGCAGATGGCTGAGCAGTTATTTCACGACTTGGTTTCTTCCTGTCAGACCGAAGGTCTGATGACCACCCAGCATCTTGCTATTGATAGCACAGCTATTGAAGCTTATGAACGAAAACAGCCGAAGAAGAAGTCTGAAACCACAGGAAATGCCACGTGGGGTGCCAAGTTCGATACGTATGGCAACAAAATCACCTGGTTTGGCTACAAAATTCATCTTGCTGTTGATACGGAAAGTGAGCTTCCCATTGCTGTAGAAGTTACACCTGCTCATGTAAATGACGGCGACATGGGACCCGCATTGATGAATAAAGCGGCTGAAGTTTCGAATACCGACATCGAATTTATCATGATGGATGCTGGCTATGACCAGCTAAAGAATTATGAAGTTGCTCATGAACTGAACGCACAAGCCATTATTCCGCTTAATTTACGAAATGAAAAAGAGCCACCGACAGGATTTTCCTCTAACGGAACACCACGCTGCTCCATGGGTTTTGACATGGTATATTGGGGAGCAGACAAACGGTACTTAAAGTTTCGCTGTCCTCATGCCGCCCAAAAAGTTGACTGCCCACATGGTTCTGCCTGGTGCTCTTCTTCTGATTACGGAATGGTTGTTAAGGTGAATCCCAATGACGACTTGCGTCGTTTTAGCGTTCCTCATCGGGATACGAAACGTTGGAAAGAACTTTATAACAAGAGAACAAGCATAGAACGCGTTTTTGCCAGACTCAAAGAAAATCTAACGGTAAATCAGCTTCATATCCGTGGTATTCAGAAAGTAAAAACGCAAGTTTTTCTGAACCTCTGTATTTTACTTGCTTCAGCCTTGGCTATGTCTAAAGCGTCTGTACGCCAACATTGTGCATAAAAAGTAGAACGAAAAATTCTGCCCGTATGCCCTTGAACAGATTTTCAATCAGAAGTAACTTTAAAAAATAAAGTAAAACTGACTTTAGCATCGTACTCGCTTTTTCACCTTCGGTGAAAATCGCTATTTTGCAAAACGCTCA
>NZ_BJXX01000266.1 GCF_007991215.1 Aneurinibacillus danicus | reverse complement strand
TGTTATTGATACCCCAAAACAGCCAAAAGTTGACGGTATTGCCTGTCCAGAAACTGACGAGTATAATGTCCTCGTTACTATTCTGAAGAAAGAAAAAGGACATCTCCCTTTTTGTGCAACTGCGCCAACAGTTACACGGAAGATGTCCCACCCAAAAAAACATATGGTTATTGTATCAAATTATAAATTGATTGAAAACTCCCTTACCGGAGTTTTTAGTTAGGGGGGCGGAGAGGATTCCTTCTCCCTGTTGCGGAACGAGCATGAAAGTGATGGGAACAAGAGACCGAAAATCCAAAGATAGTTCTGGAGAAACCAAGGTATATAATATCCGTCGACTCGGTTGTGTGAATTGTGGAAGGATTCATCATGAGTTGCCAGATTTTCTAGTGCCTTATAAACGTTATGAGGCTGAATGCATTGAGAAAGTCCTAACGGACTCTCTTCACCATGATGTTGCAGCTGATGACTCTACTTTATTTCGTTGGCTAAATTGGTTTACAAGTTTCGTAGATTACTGGCTTGGTTGTCTCAGGTCCATTATGCTTCGTACCAGTCAGGGGAAGAACCCGGTGAATTTGTCGTCCGAAGGTTCGCTGTCCGCACTCCAGCGTATAGGACGGTTGGTGGGCAATGCCCCCCGATGGCTGACCAGAATTGTCCGGCCCATCGTAAATGATAATTTATGGCTACATACCCGTTCTGCATTCTTGTCCGAAGGGAACTGATTTACACTCGTGAGGAACACATCGATTAGGAGGGATGCTCATGAGAGATCAGAAGAAAGCAGAAGAAGTAGCAGCACAACGTTTCCAAATGATTGCTCCTCTTTTGGAAGAGGGGCTGGATGCTGGAAAAGCTAAACAACTCAAAGAACAGATATGTAAAGCAAGTGGTTTATCTGAAAGAACCATCCGACGCTACCTTGCACAGCACAGAACCGAAGGTTTTTCCGGGTTGAAACCCAAAGGTAAAAAGATTCAAAAACAGAGAGAAGCAATTCCGGCTCATTTATTGGAACAAGCCATTCTTCTGCGGAGGGAAGCCCCAAACCGGAGCGTGTCCCAGATCATTCAGATTCTAGAATGGGAGGGATTAGCAGAACCTGGGCAGATAAAACGATCCACCCTTCAGGAGAAATTAGCAGAACGGGGATATAGTTCACGTCAGATGAGGTTGTACGCCGATTCAGGAGTGGCAGCCAGACGCTTTCAGAGAAAACATCGAAATCAGCTGTGGCATTCAGATATTAAATATGGTCCCTATCTGCCGATTGGTCCCAATGGGACAAAAAAGCAAGTATATCTAGTAGCGATTTTGGATGATGCCACCCGGTATGTGCTTCATGGTGCCTTTTACCCGACTCTTGACCAAAGAATTGTGGAAGATGCTTTCCGCCAGGCTATTCAAAAATATGGCGTACCTGAATCC
>NZ_BJXX01000265.1 GCF_007991215.1 Aneurinibacillus danicus | reverse complement strand
ACAAGATCTCCGATGTCAATTTCGGCTGCGTGAACTGCAGCAGATAATCCGGACCGCCCGCTTTGGAGTCCGTGCCGGACATGTTGAAGCCCCCGAACGGATGCACGCCGACAATCGCCCCGGTGCACTTGCGGTTGAAGTACAGGTTGCCCACATGGAATTCAACGCGCGCACGCTCGATCAACTCACGGTTGCGTGTGAACAAGGAACCGGTCAGGCCGTATTCCGTATTGTTCGCCACTTCCATCGCATGGTCAAAATCGCGCACTTTTGTGAACGCCACGAACGGACCGAACACTTCTTCCTGCATAATGCGCGCATTCGGGTCCACATCCGCGAAGATGGTCGGCTCCACGAAGAAGCCCTCGTCCCCAATCGGCTTGCCGCCTGTGAGCAGCTTGCCTTCTTTCTTCCCGATTTCGACGTACTCCATCACTTTGTTCAACGCTTTTTCATCAATGACCGGACCGGTGTAGTTGGATGCATCCCGCACGTCGCCCACTTTCAGGCCTTTCGTAATCTCCACGACCCGATTCAGCACCTGGTCATACACATTCTCATGGATGATGGCACGCGAGCATGCCGAACACTTCTGGCCGGAGAAGCTGAACGCCGACGCCACGATATTTTGCGCGGCCAGTTCAAGGTCCGCATCGTCCATGACGACGATGGCGTCTTTGCCGCCCATCTCGGCCACCAGACGCTTCATCCAGATCTGACCCGGTGCCACTTTGGACGAACGCTCATGAATGCGTAAGCCCACCGCACGCGAACCCGTAAAGCTGATGAAACGTGTCAGTTTATGATCCACCAGATAGTCGCCAATCACATCCGGACGCCCCGGCAGGAAGTTGACAACGCCGGCCGGAAGACCCGCTTCCACCAGCAGCTCATAGAATTTATAGGCAATCACCGGCGTTTGGCTGGCCGGTTTTAAGATGACGGTGTTACCGGTCACAATCGCCGAGGTCGTCATGCCTACGACAATCGCCAGCGCAAAGTTCCACGGCGGAATGATGACCCCGACACCCAGCGGGATGTATTCCAGGCGGTTGTCTTCGCCCGGCAGGTGGACGAGTGTTTGACGGCCACGGTCTTTGAGCTCAAGCATTTGACGCGCATAATATTCCATGAAGTCGATCGCTTCCGCCGTATCGGCATCCGCTTCGGCGCGGCTCTTGCCGGCTTCAAGCATCAGCCAGGCAGAAAACTCATGCTTGCGGCGGCGCATCATGGCTGCCGTCTTAAACAGGTAGCCGGCACGGTGCTCGGCCGGAACACGGGACCATGTCTTGAACGTTTCCGCAGCCACGTTCATCGCTTTATCAGCAAGCGCCTGGTCGGCGCTGGACACACTTCCAATCACTTCTTTTTTGGCGGACGGATTGACGGATACAAGCCGTTCTTCCGTCATGATTTCTTCGCCGCCGATGACGAG
>NZ_BJXX01000264.1 GCF_007991215.1 Aneurinibacillus danicus | reverse complement strand
AGCTTTAGCCATGAGAAGTTCAATGGTATCGTAAAGAATTAAAAAGACAGTATAATGATTCACAGATTACCCAGGTGGAAAAAACGGTAAAGCATTTTTTTGTCAGAGGCCCCCTCTTCTCCTTCTAAAAAAGATAAAGAAAAATGAACACGCCGATCGGACGACCGAAGGCTCCTCGTTTCCCGCATACCGGTTTAGTATGCAGGAAAACAGAGAGCCTTTTTTCGTGCATAAAAAGCAGACTTTTGGACTTTAACGGTAATATTTATGGGGAGGTAAGGGAAGAGCAAAGATTTTTCTCAATAGAACTTTTACATCATCAGATAAAGGAGGACATAATAGCGTATGCCTAAGGTAAATCCAAGCTTATGGGAACGCTCCTTAGAAAGAGAAAACTATTCACATCTGCCTGATTTGCAATTTTTCAGGTACTGTAATTATTATTACGGGTTAAACAGGGGTGTGTACAATACGATTGATGCCTGGTTTTATAAGTATGGTATAAGAGATATTCTGACTCGGCGAACTAGTATTATAGCGTTTTTAACATTTGTGAGCGATAAAGAAAATAAGCATAAATCGATTCAATTTGGAAGCGGGGGACTTGTAAAAAAGCTCAATGAATTTGTGCATAGCAGAGAAATCAAAAACCACCGCTATGTTGATTAAGCAAAAAAACTTTTTCGGAGTCTTTTTATTTGGTAGTGTCATAAAAAATGTGAGATGATAGCCAACTTTAAGAAGAAAATAGACTAGCTAAAAATTGAAAGAAGAGGATATTCTATGACAACAGAAAAAACATTACGCCCTCAATTGATAGAACTATTACAAGGTGAGAAGATTGTTTTCCTTATTACTACGGATCAAGAGAGTAAACAACCACATTTAAGTGTGATTTCATGGGTAGTAGCCCATCCTGAAGGAAATATAATTAAGTTTGCTGTAGGACATAAAGCTGCGAGTGCTAAAAATATTCAATCTGAACCCCGTATTACTCTTGGTGTGATTGGGGCGGGTAGTTGTTATGCAATTAAAGGAAGCGCTATTGTGTCAGACATCATCGAGAAGACAATGAAGCTTCGTATTGTAACGGTTACCATTGATTCTGTGGAAGATGTGATTTTCTACGGGGGAAAAATAACGGTTGAACCTGAATATGTAAAAACATATAACGCTGCTCTTGCTGCTACACTCGATAACGAGATATACAGTCTTTTGAGGGAATAAGTCCTTTTCCTTTCCTTTATTAAGACATAACATAAACATTTTAAAGGGAGCAAAGATACGGGCTGAAAAGGTTAAGAAAAATTAAATTCATACTTTACTTATAGGAATAATGATTGTAATATAAAGATAAGATAATAAGCTGACCCGACAGCTGAGAGGCAGACTGAATGATTCAGTCCGCCTTTTTCCTTTCAAATATCAGGAGTGAATTCACAGGGGATAAGAACATCTATATTTACGT
>NZ_BJXX01000263.1 GCF_007991215.1 Aneurinibacillus danicus | reverse complement strand
AAAAGGTAAGGTAGAGCGTTTTAACCGTTTGGTGGATTCCTTTCTGAGTGAAGTGGCACTAGAAAAACCGAATACACTGGAGCGATTGAACGAACTGTTTCAAGTATGGCTAAGCGAGTGTTATCAGACAAAGCCACACTCTGCCCTTGGAAAAAAAACAAGCCCTGAATCTGCCTTCCGGAGTGACCGAAAAGCCCTTCGTTTTGTTGACCCTGATACGTTAGCTAACGCCTTTCTACATTGCGAGACCAGGAAAGTAGATAAATCAGGATGTATCAGTTTCATGGATCAAAAATACGAGGTTGGGTTATCTTTTATCGGCTGTAAAGTGGATGTGGTGTACGATCCTGCGGATCTAGAGGAACTTACCATCGAGTATGAAGGACATTCTCCATGGAAAGCCCGTAAATTGGTCATTGGTGAAAGAGCTGGCCAACGGCCAGCTATGCCTTCGCATCTTCAGGCACAGCAAGCTGACAGATCCAGGCTGTTACACGCAGCAGAGCAGAAGCACCAGGAACGTAGGAAAGAACAAGTACCTGCGGTTGCCTTCCGTGCAATATGGAAGGAGGAAGGAGACAATGTTTGAGACGTTTTACGGAATGGAAGCCACTCCTTTTTCACGGGATATACCACCAGAAAAGCTGTATGATTCCCCTTCTGTGCGTGAAATTCTTGGAAGGCTTAAATACGCTGCTGAACGTCAACTGTTTGCGGTATTAACAGGTGATTGTGGTACAGGCAAAACAACCACGATTCGTCGATTTGTGGATCGCCTGGACGGCGGAAAATTTAAGGTGCTTTATTTGTCCGATTCGAAACTGACTCCACGCCATTTTTATAAAGGAATGTTGGAACAGTTGGGTTCAGAAGCGAAATTTTACAGAGGAGATGCCAAACGGCAGCTGCATCGGGAAATTGAATTAATGAGAGGAATCCACGGTATCCAGCCTATCGTAGTGGTGGATGAAGCCCACCTGTTGGATCGTGAGATGCTTGAAGAAGTGAGGTTCCTGCTTACTTTCAAAATGGATGCCCAAAGCCCGATGGCTCTCATTTTAGTGGGACAGAGCGAATTGTGGGATCGCCTTCGTTTACAGTCTTTTACCGCAATTCGGCAGAGGATCGATATCCAATGCAGGCTGGGCCACTTTGATCGTGCGCAGGTAGGCGAGTATGTAACAAAGCATCTTCAATATGCCGGAGTTAGTCAGCAAATATTCTCTGATGGAGCGATCGATGAAATACATCGTTTTTCTGGAGGAGCCGCAAGGCTGATTAACAAGCTGTGCACGCACTGTTTACTTTATGGAGCACAGAACGGGCATCGCATCATAGATGACCATATGGTCAAACGGGTGGTTGAGGGAGAATTGTCATGATTCTCCCTTTCTTTCA
The DNA here is from genome assembly GCF_007991215.1 of Aneurinibacillus danicus. Lineage (GTDB taxonomy): Bacteria > Bacillota > Bacilli > Aneurinibacillales > Aneurinibacillaceae > Aneurinibacillus > Aneurinibacillus danicus. Next base: position 80 of record NZ_BJXX01000263.1, on the reverse strand, counting down.
AATAAGATTTGGACAAGATTTCCGTCAAAGCTCGGACAACAAACGCCGTCAAGTTATGGACAATATAGTATGTCATTAAC
>NZ_BJXX01000262.1 GCF_007991215.1 Aneurinibacillus danicus | reverse complement strand
AGCGACGGGGGGACGCAGGAGGGTAGGGTGAGCAGACGATTGGATGTGTCTGTCCAAGCAGTGAGGCGTGTGTGCAGGCAAATCCGCACACTATAACGCCAGGCTGTGATGGCGAGTGAAACGTGAAGTAGCGAAGTCCCTGATCTCACACTGCCAAGAAAAGCCTCTAGCGAGGAGTGAGGTACCCGTACCGCAAACCGACACAGGTAGGCGAGGAGAGAATCCTAAGGCGCGCGAGAAAACTCTTGCTAAGGAACTCGGCAAAATGACCCCGTAACTTCGGGAGAAGGGGTGCCCCGGTAGCGTGTCAAAGCGCGAGGGGGCCGCAGTGAAAAGGCCCAAGCGACTGTTTAGCAAAAACACAGGTCTCTGCGAAGCCGCAAGGCGAAGTATAGGGGCTGACGCCTGCCCGGTGCTGGAAGGTTAAGGGGAAAGGTGAGCACCTTCGGTGCGAAGCTTTGAACCGAAGCCCCAGTAAACGGCGGCCGTAACTATAACGGTCCTAAGGTAGCGAAATTCCTTGTCGGGTAAGTTCCGACCCGCACGAAAGGCGTAACGACTTGGGCACTGTCTCGGCAAGAGACTCGGTGAAATCATACTACCTGTGAAGATGCAGGTTACCCGCGACAAGACGGAAAGACCCCATGGAGCTTTACTGCAGCCTGATATTGAATGCTGGTATTGTTTGTACAGGATAGGTGGGAGCCGTTGAAGCCGGGCCGTCAGGTTCGGTGGAGGCGTCCTTGGGATACCACCCTGACAATGCTGGCCTTCTCACTTGCATCCCTTACCGGGATGAAGGACCGTGTCAGGCGGGCAGTTTGACTGGGGCGGTCGCCTCCTAAAAGGTAACGGAGGCGCCCAAAGGTTCCCTCAGAATGGTTGGAAATCATTCGCAGAGTGTAAAGGCAGAAGGGAGCTTGACTGCGAGACCTACAAGTCGAGCAGGGACGAAAGTCGGGCTTAGTGATCCGGTGGTTCCGCATGGAAGGGCCATCGCTCAACGGATAAAAGCTACCCTGGGGATAACAGGCTTATCTCCCCCAAGAGTCCACATCGACGGGGAGGTTTGGCACCTCGATGTCGGCTCATCGCATCCTGGAGCTGAAGTAGGTTCCAAGGGTTGGGCTGTTCGCCCATTAAAGCGGTACGCGAGCTGGGTTCAGAACGTCGTGAGACAGTTCGGTCCCTATCTGTCGTGGGCGCAGGAAATTTGAGAGGAGCTGTCCTTAGTACGAGAGGACCGGGATGGACGCACCGCTGGTGCACCAGTTGTTCCGCCAGGAGCACGGCTGGGTAGCTATGTGCGGCCGGGATAAGCGCTGAAAGCATCTAAGCGTGAAGCCCCCCTCAAGATGAGATTTCCCACAGCGTAAGCTGGTAAGACCCCTTATAGATGATGAGGTAGATAGGTTCGAGGTGGAAGCGTGGCAACACGTGGAGCTGACGAATACTAATCGGTCGAGGGCTTAACCCATCAAG
>NZ_BJXX01000261.1 GCF_007991215.1 Aneurinibacillus danicus | reverse complement strand
TGGAATAAACAGAAATGAATTTAACAAGTGGAAAACGGAATATTGGAAAAACAGAGCAAATGACTTTAAGTAATGTAGGAGGGGAAACATGAGTCTTGAGACGTATCATCAAGCAAAACAAACTATCCTCAATAACAAAGAAAAAGGCTTCTTTGTTGGACCACGTCCCATTGAACTAATAACACTTGCCGAAGAGAAACTTGGCTTGAAATTTACAGGTTCATACTTGGATTTTCTCAAATCCTTTGGAGCAGGCAACTTTGGTGCACAGGAGATTTTCGGGATAATTAACGGTGATTTTGAAAATTCATCAGTTCCAGATGCAATCTGGTACACTCTAACTGAGAGAAAAGAGATTGATTTACCTCATAATCTGCTTGTTATTTATGACACTGGTAGTGACGAATTTTATTGTTTAGATTTTAGTCAACAAGATGAGCATAATGAGCCCCCTGTTGTTTCGTTCGTTCCGGGAATTGATAATGATAAGCAACAGTATGAGATAATTGCAAAGGATTTTGGCGATTTCTTGTTAAATTTGGTTAACCAAGAAATATAGGCGATGATTCTTGACCTTGATTGGCTTCTAGCCATTCAAGGTTCTTTTTTTGGTGGGGCTACCCAGTGCCGAATGGAGCCTTTATTTGACGTAAGCGGCCTAATTAGCTTTAAGGTGACTTTGAATAGTTTTAAAACGTTCGACATTTAAAAGACGGGGAAAGTACATCCTACACTGGAGTCTATTGTACTATGCTTTAATTTAAAACTCTTTGAACTACCTTATAATTTTAAAGCCCCTATCGGCGAAAATCGGGCGTTAAACTTCCAGAAACCGTTGTAGGGGCTATTTCGTTTAACTAGTTTGAGATTCGTATGGTTCGAGGAGGGAATGTAAATTTACCCCGTTTAAATCGCCCATAACCATTTTAGAACCGAGGTAAAAATAATATGTGGTAATATCTGCAACAGTCCGTGTTATTTTAATTCCTACATACTGACTTCTCTCGGCTACGAAAAAGTACGAATGCCTCCCCTACCCTACCACCCCATTCCCCCGCTAAGAGGACGAAAGCGGTAGTTTCCCTCTCTTCGCCTATTGTTCAGAAGCGAAAAATAAGAAAAACTATGGAAATGAGCGTTAGGAAGCGTCTGGAAAAGATAGCTTCAGTAACATCCCGTATCCCCTACATAAAAATGGCCTTTGTGTAGTAAAGACGGGATAATGAATAGGCTACACCGCTGAAGGCCACAGCGGCTGGTACTGCATGCCGGAGCCAGGTGACCGGGTCGAATTGTATATTCCAGACAGCCGGGAGGAAGAGGCCGTTGTAGTGACTTCTGTCCGGACAAAAGAGGGAAGTTCTCCGAAGATAGAAAACCCTGATAGGAAATATTGGGGAACGTCCCATCGTAAAGAGCTCATGATGGGAGAGAACGAGCTGACCTTAACCGCCGGGGAAGGTCTCTTTCTAAGGCTGCATGAAGCGGATGGAA
>NZ_BJXX01000260.1 GCF_007991215.1 Aneurinibacillus danicus | reverse complement strand
ATACATACTCTTTATCTCTTTTTTCATTAAAGAAGGTATAAAGGTATCGTTCGATTTCCTCGGTATGAATCTCCTGTTCTCCTTCTTCCTTCAACTCAATAAGGTATTTATGAAAAAGATCGACGGCTTCTGAGATTGATTCCTCTACGATTTCTCTCACTTGAGACAGAATATTTTCATCTTCTTCTGTAAAATGATTGTAGACCAGTGTATCTTTAAATCTTCCCTTAAATTCAATATTCGTTCCTCTTTCTGCAAGTTTCAGCGCAGAAATTTGAGGGCGGATACGTTTAAACATAAAATCCCTCCTTAATTCCCAAAAAAGTCTGACTGTTTAACGATATTTATGAGAATTATCCAATTGTTCTTTAAAAAGCTTCTCTAATAGTTCCTTCACGTACGGATGTCTATAACCACTCTCATATTCAAGCCTGTACATTTGACTCCATAAAGAGTTGTATACCTGACGTACTTCGTGGGGAATGCACTCCCCAAAATGATGTTGAAGATGAATGAGCATAAATTTTGCTTTATTTCGCTCCTGTATATTATTCTGGCATTTCCCCATATCGATCTCTAATATTTTTTTATTGGCCTCATGAAGCAGTGTATTAATCATCTCTTTCTCGTTGCTAAATCTTCTTCCTTCATATACAAGTTTCTCATCTTTCATATGCCCCCTCCCCACTCAGCTATTTTTGTCATGTTGTTTATGTTGTTAATTCACGTAAAATATTTTACCACGCATTGTCAATTAGGACAATTTGATTATTTTTATTTTTATTTATAGTTATATTATACTAAATTTAATAATTTTTTTCTCCCATTTGTGAAATAGTTCATAAATAGTTTCATTTAATAATACGGGTTTAGTACATATTTTAATTACCATTGACTAATATTAAGGACATTTCAAAATAGTAAAGCCATATTGCTAACTATATAAATATCAAGTTCATCTTTACTCTTCACTTTAATATCCTCTACAGATAGCTGCCCATTTTCCGACATCATCGATAGCAACACAAATGAAGTATTGGTGTAAAAAATAGATAACTTTGCGTATAGCACTCATATCTGTTATTTCTTGTTTTCATAGCTTCCTGAAAAACATGAGTGGGAGTATCACACGTTTCTGTACGTAAGAAAGCCTCATAATTTTCCACACCCAAATTAGTAAAGAGAATATAGGTGCTGATACAAATGATAAAAAGACCCATCACCTACCAGATTGTCTACTATACCTATCTTTCTCATAACTCCTTATTTCCTTTGATCTTGATCCCTGAATTGTTATCTTGAGGGTATTGCCAAACAAAATATTGTAAATATAAGCCTATAAGCCCCCTTCATTTTTTACACGTTCTTCCTATCTAACAAAATGGCGATTTTGTTAGATACTCTTTTCGATAGGAAAATGGAATTCACCATAAAACCACCATGGCGTCTCAGCCGCAACCCCGGCATGAAAATGAGGAGAAGGACGATTGGCTTTTGTGGTACGAAGAAAAAGAGAGAAGAGAACGAGGG
>NZ_BJXX01000259.1 GCF_007991215.1 Aneurinibacillus danicus | reverse complement strand
TGAACCTCTCCCACCTACGCTAACACTTAGAGGTGGGAGTTTCTTACCAGCCGTATCGTTGATGCTTCTGCGCATAAGAGGATTTGCCTCCCATACTCGATATACATACCGGAAGTCATCTCGACACGTAAGTAAGCAACTTCTGTACCCTTTGATAGATACAGAAGGGTCGGAACAAACCTTCTACTACTTCTCGCTTACGCGATACGTAGATACTTCAGTTTCGTTGGTATATCGAAAGGAAGCATCTCACCATATATGGCTCTACTCAAAATGTTTCGTGCGCCATGAACATCCCGATGTTCATGATATCCGCATGAACACACATAATTTCTGGAAGACACTCTTTGTTTCCTCCTGCAGACAGGGCATGTCTGACTTGTATACGACTCATCCACCTCGTGCATCTTGATTCCGTCTTGTGCCAATTTATATTTGAGATAGTCTTTCACTTTTCCAAATGACCAGTTGGACAATTTCTGAGCCTGCTTTCGGTTTGTTTTCTTTTTCTTGCGGGTATTTCGTTGAACCCCTTCAGGATTTCCCACATACACATCTGAAATCGACTGCTTCACACACCACTCCACAAAGTTTCGGGTCGCCTTGTGCAGCGCATCTTGCAGTTGTTTCTCTGACCTGGAAAGAATATACTGTTTGGCTCGTTGATATTTTTTCCATTGCCGAGATCCTTTCCTGCATTTCGATTGCAGACGTTGGATTTCTGCCAATTTCTTATTCCGAAAACGGTGAAGAGAACGTATTTTTCGACCTGTAACGATCAAGGCCTGTCCATTTTCACAAAAAGCGGAAAGGGTATGGATTTCTCCCATATCAACACCGACGGAATGGCTGGATTGATAGGGCTTGTTTTCTTGCCCGTCTTCAAAAGAAACCGCAAGATACAATCCATTGTCGTAACACAGTTCGATTTCCTTGATATTCTCTTGTGGCAGGTTGGACGCATGAACCACAATCGGTTTTTTCCTTTTTCCGTTGTGAACGCCCATGGATAGTTCAATTTTTCCATTTGGGTGAATCTTGAACCCGTCTTTTGCCCATTTGGTGTTGTAATGTTTCTTTTTCTTGTAGGGGTAGCGTGTAGTTGTCTTTCCTTTTTTGATTGCCTGATGGGAGGAGTCTCTGGCGAAAAGATATTTGTGGCAAACCGCCTGAATGGATTGGCTATGTAGGTGGAATTTCCCTTTTGTTTGTTTCTGAAGCTCGGACTTGGACATCCATTTTTTATGTTCAAGATGATACTCTTTTGCCAGCCGTAAGCATTCATTCCAAACAAGAGCCGATTCCCGGTTGCAGGCAAACAACCGATCTATATCCGTTTTGGATGCCCGGAAATAGACTTTCTTCGCACGAATCATACGCATCACCTTCTTTCATATGACCCTGATTAGATTAGACTAAAGTATATCAGGGGATCAAATGTTCTGCAAGAAACAACGTTAGGCTACGCCTAACCGACATTCATCTCCCACTTTCATTGGTGCTAAAAGCACCTTCACATGTAGAAGTGGGAGACTTCTTTCGGAATTATGTTAAAA
>NZ_BJXX01000258.1 GCF_007991215.1 Aneurinibacillus danicus | reverse complement strand
GAATCAATTTCATAACTCAAAACCCTTGAATCGTAAGGTTCAATCGGCATGAAAAAAAGGAGTACCTCCCCAAATCTCGAATAGAGTAGTTGTCCAGACAACTCAATGAGAAAGGTTGGTCTCCTCATGTACTCTATTCGTCAAGAACATTTATTTTCCCTGCAAGACTTATTAGATTTAGAACCTACCGAGCGTTACACAGCGATTTTTGATGGTATCAATATCGTGCCGTTGCTTACTATTGTGTCTAAGAAAGCATGCGAAGGTGCGCCTCAATCGCTTAATTATCCAGCGATGATCTATTCCCTTTTTGCCCGTATTTTAGAAGGTATCCCAACGATTAAACTTCTTGTTCGTCGCTTGAAAAACGATGTTCTTTTTCGTTTGGATTGCGGATTTTCTTTTTCTGATCGAGTGCCATCTGAAGCTTCTTTTTCCCGTTTAATTCGAAAAATGAAGTCCTCCCATGTGCTGGATGAAATGAATCATGCCCTTGTTTTACAAGCTGTTGAAGAAGGCTTCATTGATGGCAACCACATCGCAATTGACGCTACCCATGTAGAAGCGCGAGACCAAGCTCCACAAAAAGAAGAAGTTGAAGTGGAACAAGCCGTCAAAGAGCCGAAAAAACGGGGCCGTAAGAAAAAAGAAGCCTATGAAGCATGGAAAAAAGAACAGGAAGAAATCGAAAATAATCTACCTCTTTTCGAACAGAAAATCGAAAAACAATTAGATTACACCTTCGACGAACTTCAAAGAGAAATGCCAAACGCTCCCCGGTGGGGAATTAAGAAAAACTCTGAAAACAAAAATGTTTTCTGGTATGGCTACAAGCTCCATCTAGCTGTAGAAACCAAAAGCCAGTATCTTTTAGCTCAATTGCTTTCGTCAGGAAACATGAATGATGCTAAAGCTGCCATTCCCCTGTTAAAAGGAGTGGCTGAGCGGTTTCCTTTTCTCAACATCACGAAAGTGATGGCGGATGCTGGATATGACTACAATCCGATTTATGAGCAGATTTATCGCATGAAAGCGGACGGTATCATCGCTTATAATAAGCGGAATGAAGCGCCACCTATCGGTGTCGATAAGCATTTTGCACCGACATGTGTTCGTGAACACTCCTACCGATATGACAGTTATGATGCAAAATATGAAACACTCAAGTATACAAGACCAAAGGAATGCAAAGATTGTCCGTTAGCTGACGACACGCTGTGCCAAAAGGTCATTAAAATCAAAAAGACAATAGACTTACGCCGTTATCCTGCCCCTGCACGCGGAAGTAAAGCATGGAAAAAGCTTTATAAGGAACGCACTTCCGTTGAACGAGTAAACGCCTACTTAAAAGAGTATTTTCAACTGAATAATGTTCGATACCGTTCTGGAGAGCTGGCGAAAGTTCATGTTGATTTATTATGCCTTTTATACAATGCTTCTAAATTAGCTGTCGATCGCATCAATGCCAAATTAAACGATAAAGCTGCTTAGTAAGACACGACCTCCGGTCGTTTAAAAAATTAAATACGGAAATTCTGTAGGTATTGAAGTTTTTAGAAAGCAATTATGAAATTGATTC
>NZ_BJXX01000257.1 GCF_007991215.1 Aneurinibacillus danicus | reverse complement strand
TATCCTGAAAATAAACTCATTGCACGAACTGAAAAAAGGCAATACGAAACTAACCCGGGCACACCCGCTTTTTAAAAAAGGGGCCGGGCAGCGGAAGAAGGAGTCTCCTGTATCAATTACGCAATGGATTCGACGGTCACCTTGTATCCGAGAGATTCTAGTTTCTTGACGGATTGTTTGATGACAGCATCCCGTTTACGTTCTTCGTAATAGGTAGGACCCAATTCAATATATGGCTGCTTTCGCTTGAGAATGTGAAAGACAATGGTCAGAATGCTGTGTGCCACGGCCACGGCCGCACGGTTTGCTCCTCTTCGGGCGGCGATACGGTGATATTGACTGGAAAGGTACGTGTTCTTGGTGCGGGCGGCCGCTCTCGCAGCTTCCACCAGAGCGCTTCTCAGTTTTTGGTTCCCTTTGCGTGTGCGTCCCGACTTTCGTTTCCCTGCGCTTTCGTTGTTCCCTGGAGCCAGTCCCGCCCATGAACACAAATGAGCGGCGGAGGGAAACGGGTCCATCGTGTGCCCGACTTCCGCCAAAATCTGTTCCGCCGTGCGCCGACCCACTCCAGGAATCGTGTCCAACCGCTCCAGGTCCTCCTCAAAAGGGAGCATTCGCGCCTTTACTTCTTCATCCAGTCTCGCAATTTCGGCATCCAGAAAATCGATGTGCCGCAGTTGGGTTTTCAGCATCAATTTTTGATGCGGTCCGATGAGTCCGTTCAGCGCCCGCTTCAACTCCGCTTTCTTCTGTTTTAGCTTGCGCTGTGCCAGTTCGGAAAGGATCTCGGGGTCCTCTTCCCCGGCAATGATGGCCTCCAGCATGGCCCGGCCCGATTTGCCGAGCACATCGGTGGCGACCGAAGACAGCTTGATGTTGGCTCCTTCGAGTACCTTTTGGATCCGGTTCGCTTCCCGGGCTCGTTCGTCAATGAGGCTCCGGCGGTAGCGAATCAACTCCCGTAGTTCCCGCTGATCCCGGGAAGGAATGTAGCTTCCCTGCAGAAGGCCATGGCGTAACAGACCGGCAATCCATTCGGCATCTTTGACATCCGTTTTGCGTCCCGGTACATTCTTCATGTGCCTGGCGTTCACGACCAGGGTTTGCATGCCTTCCAACTCAAGCAGGTTGTACACCGGCTTCCAGAAAGAAGCCGTACTTTCCATCGCGACATGAGTGCAACCTTTCTCTTTTATCCAATCAACCAGCGCGAGTAGATCATCGGTCATCGTGGAAAACGTGCGAATCTCTTTGCCTTCCGGAGTGATGATGCAGGCGACCACATTCTTCTTATGAACATCAAGGCCACAGCAATGAGGGTAAACAACTTCCATGGGTCATTCTCCTTTGCAGCGGTAAAAATTGAAGAGCTGGTGCAACAACCATTCAGGGTCATTCTATCCTGCGTGCTTCCGCGGAGGGAGCAACAATCTGTGGTGCACCTGGTCGTTGAAGTCAGTCTATACCACGGACTCGAGGCACCAAGGAACAACGACCTGCCTTCGCCAGCCGCAAATAAATTATACAGCATACACCTCATTTTCATCATCTGTTGGTGCTGCGTTAGCGGCATGAGTGTCTATA
>NZ_BJXX01000256.1 GCF_007991215.1 Aneurinibacillus danicus | reverse complement strand
GAGGCCACTGAAAATCTGCCGATTTTAAAGTTTTTAGGTTCGATACTAAAGAAAAAGGCCGACTCTTATCCAGATTTCTGGAAGAAAGAGTCGGCTTTTTTGCTGAATTTTAGCCTGGGCTTCGCTTTTTCTAACCCAGTAGCTTGATAATCCTCTTTAAATTGACAGTGAATATGGCCATGGCTCCTTGTAACTCCATGCCAATCAGACCCGAGGATGCCGCCACATCGTACCCGTGTCTATGTTTCAGTTCGCTATTCTTCGCTTCAATCTTATAACGCTCTTTTGATTTCTCCTTAAAATACTCACTTTCCTGAAACTTTTCCTGTTCCGAATGCTCGTTTGATTTGATTGTCACTGAGTAGGTCTTGCTTTTTGCCCCTTCCTGGTAACATCCTTCGCGGAATGGGCACCTCTTGCATTTTTCGATATCGAAATAATATGTATCCCTTTGGTTTTTTCCTCCCCCTTTTTTCCCCGTCCGCGCCTTCCTGATTGCCATGTGGCCGGCTTTACATACATACAACCCCGCATCCTTATTGAACTCAAATTCTTCTTCCTTTTGGCGGCCTCCCTGGGTGATCAAGGGATGTAATTTGGAGACCAGCTTGATTTCATTCTCCTTGGTGTATTGGATATTATCCTTCTCTGAATAGGCAGTATCGCCAATGACGGCATCAATCTTCATGCCTGCTTCGCGGCTTTTTTCAATCAGGTCCTTCAGGTACTTTCCATCGTTTTTTTCTCCCGTCGTGATGACAGCCGCAGTAATGATGCGTTCCTCGCTCATGGCCAGGTGTGTCTTGTATCCGAAGAAGGAAGAGTCGGCAGTCTTGTGGCCGATTTTTGCATCCTGGTCCTTGGAACACTGAAGCTGTTCGATATCATCCGCGACTGTCTCTTTTAGAAGGTTAAGCTGTTCCTTCACCTTCGGGTATTGTTTGAGGACTTCTTCCTTCTCGACCACAGCGATGAGTTCCTGGGTATAGGCAATCTCATCTTCGAGGATATCCTTTGTGTTCTTGGCCGGGAACTTCTCCTTCATGGATTCATCAACCTGGTAAATGGCCTTCCTCAGGTTCTTGGAACGCTCCATCAGTACCTCCCGTGGCTTCATCTGGTTATAGCGGGCTTTTGAATGCGTGGCATCAACGATGAGGGAACTACTCTTGATGATCTCCTTTTCAATCGCTATCCCGACCGTCTTATTGATAAGCAAATCAAGAAGATTTACATCCTTAAGCCTGAGTTTGCGGAACTTGGTCAGGGAGCTGGGGTCGATCACTGCCTCTTCAGGGGCCATGTTCAGGAAATACTTGAAAGACATGTCATACTTTGAACGCTCGACGATGTCGGCATCGGAAAGGTCATGGATCGTCTTCAACAAAAGATATTTGAACATGCGGACTGGGTCTATAGCATTCCGGCCATTATCCTTACAATAGTTATCCTTCAGTTCGTCGTAGACAAAGGAAAAGTCGATAAGATCGTTTATCTTTCTCAACATATTATCCTTTGGGACGATTAAATCATAAAGTTCAATATAAGGACTAAAAACCATTGATTGTTGTTTTTGTATCACCCGAACCACCCACTTAA
>NZ_BJXX01000255.1 GCF_007991215.1 Aneurinibacillus danicus | reverse complement strand
GAAAACTGGATACAGAAGAAATATGCGCAAGTAGGAAAATCCAAACGATATCCTTTTTGGTGATAACCCTTTGTGGTTAAGCTACAAAGGGCGCACGGTGGATGCCTTGGCGCCAGGAGCCGATGAAGGACGTGGCGAACGACGAAATGCTTCGGGGAGCTGTAAGCGAGCGTTGATCCGGAGATGTCCGAATGGGGGAACCCACTATCCGTAATGGGATAGTACTCCTGCCTGAATCCATAGGGCAGCGAGAGGCAGACCAGGGGAACTGAAACATCTAAGTACCCTGAGGAAAAGAAAACAATCAGTGATTCCGTCAGTAGCGGCGAGCGAACGCGGAGGAGCCCAAACCAGAAGGTTCGCCTTCTGGGGTTGTAGGGCGTCTCACATGGAGTGACAAAGGACGGTCATAGACGAAGCGGTCTGGAAAGGCCCATCAGAGAAGGTAACAATCCTGTAGTCGAAATGGCCGTCTCTCCGAGACGTACCCTGAGTAGGGCGGGACACGTGAAACCCCGTCTGAATCCGGGAGGACCATCTCCCAAGGCTAAATACTCCCTGGCGACCGATAGTGAACCAGTACCGTGAGGGAAAGGTGAAAAGCACCCCGGGAGGGGAGTGAAAGAGAACCTGAAACCGTGTGCCTACAACTAGTCGGAGCACAATTCACCACCCACAAAAGTGAAGGGCTCAGCTGTCGAAGCTGATTCCGACTACTTTTGCGGGGACCCGGTGATGTGTGACGGCGTGCCTTTTGTAGAATGAACCGGCGAGTTACGGTTGCGTGCAAGGTTAAGTCAGAGAAGACGGAGCCGCAGCGAAAGCGAGTCTGAACAGGGCGAAGGAGTACGTAGCCGTAGACCCGAAACCGTGTGATCTACCCATGTCCAGGGTGAAGGTGCGGTAACACGCACTGGAGGCCCGAACCCACGCACGTTGAAAAGTGCGGGGATGAGGTGTGGGTAGCGGAGAAATTCCAATCGAACTCGGAGATAGCTGGTTCTCCCCGAAATAGCTTTAGGGCTAGCCTCGGATGCCTGTCCTGGAGGTAGAGCACTGATTGGATGCGGGCCCCTCGCGGGGTACCAAATTCAGTCAAACTCCGAATGCCAGAGACAGCCGGTCCGGGAGTCAGACTGCGAGTGCTAAGATCCGTAGTCAAAAGGGAAACAGCCCAGATCACCAGCTAAGGTCCCTAAATGTACGCTAAGTGGGAAACGATGTGGAGTTGCCCAGACAACCAGGATGTTGGCTTAGAAGCAGCCACCATTTAAAGAGTGCGTAATAGCTCACTGGTCGAGTGACTCTGCGCGGAAAATGTAACGGGGCTAAGCGTACTACCGAAGCTGTGGATTGACACCGTAGGTGTCAGTGGTAGGGGAGCGTTCCTGCCGCGGTGAAGTCAGACCGGAAGGACTGGTGGAGCGGCAGGAAGTGAGAATGCCGGTGTAAGTAGCGAAAAGAGAGGTGAGAATCCTCTCCGCCGAAAGCCTAAGGGTTCCTGAGGAAGGCTCGTCCTCTCAGGGTTAGTCGGGACCTAAGCCGAGGCCGAAAGGCGTAGGTGATGGACAACAGGTGGAAATTCCTGTACTACCTCCACTCCG
>NZ_BJXX01000253.1 GCF_007991215.1 Aneurinibacillus danicus | reverse complement strand
AAAGCAAACGTTTGACACAGAAGAAAAGATCGTGCTTGAAAACGGTAAAATCAGCGAAGACGGTGTAGAGTTCATCATCAATCCGTACGATGAATACGCGGTCGAAGAAGCGATTAAGCTGCGCGATGAGCACGGCGGTGAAGTAACGGTGATTACGGTAGGTCCGGAACGCGCAGAGAGCGCTCTGCGCACCGCGCTTGCGATGGGCGCGGACAAGGCCGTTATCGTAGATAGCGAAGATATCGAGGCGGATGAATACAGCGTAGCGAAAATCCTGGCTGCCGTCATCAAAGACCGTGAGTATGATATCATCCTTGGCGGAAACATGGCGGTTGACAACGGTTCCGGCCAGGTCGGACCGCGCCTGGCGGAAGAGCTGAACATTGCTCAGGTAACGACCATTACAAAGCTGGATGTGGATGGCGGCAAGGCCACCATTGAGCGCGACGTCGAAGGGGACGTAGAAGTCATTGAAGTCTCCCTGCCGGTACTGGTTACGGCACAGCAGGGGCTGAACGAGCCGCGCTATCCTTCTCTGCCGGGCATCATGAAAGCGAAGAAAAAGCCGATGGAGCGTCTGACGATAGACGATTTGAATATCGACGGGGACATCGCCGCAAAAACCACGGTGGTTGAAACGTTCCTGCCGCCGAAAAAAGAAGCGGGTCGCATCCTGAGCGGCGATATTCAAGACCAGGTCAAAGAATTAGTACAACTTCTTCGCAACGAAGCGAAAGTCATTTAAGGGCTAAGGAGGACGAGTGAGATGAGCAAAAAAGTACTTGTAGTGGCAGAAGCGAGAGACGGAAGTTTGCGTAACGTATCGTTCGAGGCGCTGACGGCGGCACAGCGCATCGCGGAAGGCGGCGGGATCATTGCGGTTGCGTTCGGCAGCGATGCGGCGAACTATGTGGCGGATCTGGGGAAATACGGTGCAAGCAAAGTGTATGCGGTTGCGCACAAAGAGCTGGACACGTATACAACAGACGCCTATTTCCAGGCGCTGCGCCAGGTGATTGAGGATGTGCAGCCGGAAGCGATTTTGATGCCGCATACGGCAGTAGGCAAAGACCTTGCTCCGCGCGTGGCCGCCCGCCTTGGCCTTGGCCTCGTATCCGATGTGATCGATGTACAGGTAGAAGGCGGAGACGTCGTGTTTACGCGTCCGATTTATGCGGGGAAAGCTTTTGAGAAGAAAAAAGTGACGGACGGAACGGTATTCGCGACCGTGCGTCCGAACAATATTGCGGCGGAAGAAACGGGCGGCTCCGCAGAACAGGTCGACTTCAATGTCGAAATCAAAGACCTGCGCACCATCGTAAAAGAGGTGGTACGCAAAACAGCAGGCGGCGTGGACCTGTCCGAAGCGAAAGTCGTCGTATCCGGCGGACGCGGCGTGAAATCCGCAGAAGGATTTAAGCCGCTGCAAGAGCTGGCTGAGGTGCTGGGCGGCGCGGTTGGCGCATCCCGTGGCGCGTGCGATGCCGAATACTGCGATTACTCGCTGCAAATCGGCCAGACCGGTAAAGTGGTAACACCTGACCTGTACATTGCGGCCGGCATTTCCGGCGCCATTCAGCATCTGGCCGGCATGTCCAGCTCCAAAGTCATTGTAGCCATCAATAAAGATCCGGAAGCACCGATCTTCCAGGTAGCGGACTATGGCATTGTCGGCGACCTGTTCGAAGTTGTGCCGCTTCTTACAGAAGAGTTC
>NZ_BJXX01000252.1 GCF_007991215.1 Aneurinibacillus danicus | reverse complement strand
GGACTGACCCAAAAGGACATATAACATGACCTTTCAGGGTTAGCCCCTTTTTTCTATCTTTAACATAATAAAAGAATCGCTCTTTTTGTTATAATTGAGTCACCACAACAACAATTAAACAAGGAGCGATTCTCTTATGAAACATGATCATATTTCCTTTCTTGAGTATAACATAAATCAACTGATGCTTCCAATGGATATCAGTGAACTCATCCCCCAACATAGTGTGGCCCGTGTTGTGAATGAAATGATTGAACGGATTCCCGACAACCATTTCCTCCGCTACTATCCTGGTGGTGGTCGCAGTAGCTATCACCCCAAAATGATGACCAAGATTCTCGTGTATGCCTACACGCAAAAAATCTATTCAGGCAGGGAAATTGCACGTCAACTCGAAGAAAACATCAGCCTCCCTCTCCTTTGGTTAAGCGCCTTTCAAAAACCCGATTTTCGCACGATCAACCGTTTTCGGTCCGAACGAGGAAAAGGATTGGTAGAAGAGCTATTCAAACAAGTCCTCATGCTTCTTGTTGAAGAAGGCCATGTCCATCTCGATGATTACTTTGTGGACGGTACGAAGATAGAAGCAAATGCCAACCGGTACACCTTTGTTTGGAAAAAAAGTACAGAAAACTACAAAAAGAAGCTGGAAACGAAAGTGGACCAGCTCATCCAGCACATTGATGGGATCGTAGCGAAAGAAGAAATAGAGCCCCCTTCAAAAGAAGAAACAAAGTCCCTTATTACATCCGAAAAAATTGAGAAGAAAGTGCAGGAATGGGAAAAGCGCTTGGAACAAGAGCCGAAAAATAAAGAACTGAAAAAAGCTGTAAAGAAAATGAAAACTGATTTTCTCCCACGAAGCGCTAAATACGAAAAACAACTTGCGACTTGTGGGGAGCGAAACAGCTACTCCAAGACCGATCCGGATGCGACCTTTATGAGAATGAAGGAAGATCACATGAAAAATGGGCAGTTGAAGCCAGGATATAATGTCCAGATGGCTTCCAATGATCAATTCATTCTCGCCTATACCGTTCATCAACGTCCAGGTGATACTCGCTGCCTCATCTCACACCTCCAGGAAGCCAAAGAGAAGTTTGGAGTCAAAGCGAAGAACGTGATCGCCGATGCAGGATATGGTTCAGAAGAGAATTATGCCTATTTGGAAGAGCAAGGACAAGAAGCATACGTAAAATATGGGATGTATGAAAAAGAACAAACACGTTCGTTTAAGAAGAATCCTCATCACCAATCGAACTGGGTGTATGATGAGGAAAAAGACGTGTTTCTTTGTGCTGCAGGTAAAGAGTTGTCCTTTGTTTCTGAGAAAAGACAACGAACAGAATTCGGATATGAATCCACCACTCGCATCTATCAGTGTAGAGAATGTGAAGGGTGTCCGTTCCGTTCCGCATGCACCACATCCAAACATGGACGTAGCACCCAAGTAAACACTACCTACCAACAATATAAAAAGAAAGTACAGGAGCGCCTTTGGACAGACGAAGGAAAACAACTCTATGCGAAACGAAAAGTGGACATTGAGAGTGTTTTCGGTCAGTTCAAGGGCAATCGGTCGTTCCGTCGGTTTTCCCTTCGTGGGCTGGCCAAGGTGAGCATCGAGATCGGGCTCATCAGCATCGCTCATAATCTCCTGAAAAAGGCGGCCAGAGGAGCCGCCTAACTCCAAAAAAGAGAAAAACTGACCCAAAAAGACAAGAAAAGAGGCTGTCACCCCTTCGTCTATTTAGACTTTTGGGTCAG
>NZ_BJXX01000251.1 GCF_007991215.1 Aneurinibacillus danicus | reverse complement strand
GCGACCCGAAGCTTACATGCATTCTGGGTCAACGTTTTTGGACAGAAAAAATTATTAAAAGACTCCAAAAGCGGTGTCATGCACATTGTCTTGTTCTATGGGTTCCTGCTCGTGCAGTTCGGAGCCATCGATTTAATCTGGAAAGGGCTGAAGCCGGGCTCGCATCTTCCTTTTGGCTCTGCGTATCCGTACTTTCTCTTATTCCAGGAAATCGTTGTTGCCGCCATCTTGCTTGCGATTTTCTACGCCTGGTATCGTCGTAATGTTGAGAAATTAAAGCGCTTAAAACGAGGCTGGAAGGCCAACCTGGTTGTCTGGCTGATTTCGATTCTGATGATGAGCACGTTGCTGTCTGAAGGAATGGAGATTGTCTGGCTGCATCCGGAGGAAGTCGGCTTCCGTTCCACGCAGCCGATCGCATCCGGCATCGCGGTTGCGTTTGCCGGCATCGGCTCTACCGCTGCAGGGGTCCTATTCTATGTGTTCTGGTGGATACACCTTTTCACGCTCCTGTTCTTCCTGGTGTACATCCCGCAGGGCAAGCACGCGCACTTGATTTTTGCCCCGTATAACTGGCTGATGAAAGACAAAACCCGTCCGCCGGGAAAACTCAGCACCATCGACTTTGAGAAGCTGGAAGAAGAAGGGGCGGAAGAGTTTGGCGTCGGACGCATTGAGAACTTTACGCAGAACCAGCTCATTGACTTGTACGCCTGTGTGGAGTGCGGACGATGCACCAGCATGTGTCCGGCTGCAGGTACAGGCAAGACGCTGTCACCGATGGACTTGATTGTCAAAATGCGCGACCACTTAACGGAAAAAGGGGCGGCGATTACCGGCCGTACGCCGTGGATGCCAGCCCGTCTGTTTAAAGAATCAACAGGCAATGTGCTGGCCGCACAGGCACGCGCAGCCGGAGCAGGAGCCGTCAGTCAGGCCGGGCAGGAGATAGCAGCAGCGACGGAAGGTTCCGCTGCGCTGAAAATCGACTATGATGTTCAACTTATCGGTGATGTGATCACCGAAGAAGAGCTGTGGGCCTGTACAACCTGCCGCAACTGTGAAGATCAATGTCCGGTAGCCAATGAGCATGTGGGCCATATTATCGATATGCGCCGTTACCTCGTCATGACGGAAGGACGCATGCCGTCCGATGCCCAGCGCGCGCTGAGCAATATTGAGCGCCAGAGCAATCCCTGGGGCATCAACCGGAAAGACCGGATAAAATGGCGGGAAGGCATGGAGGATCTGGTGCCAACCGTGAAGGAAGCCGACGAATTCGACTACCTGTTCTTTGTCGGTTCCATGGGATCATTCGACAACAGAAGCATTAAGATCACGCAATCGTTTGTACGTGTGATGAATAAGGCGGGGATCAAGTTCGCGATTCTTGGCAATGAGGAGAAGAACTCGGGCGATACAGCGCGCCGTCTTGGAAATGAGCTGCTGTTCCAGGAGCTGGCCATGGAAAACATTAGTAATTTCCAGAAGTATGGTGTCAAGAAAATCGTCACGATGGACCCGCACGCCTACAATACATTTAAGCATGAGTATCCGGAATTCGGTCTTGAAGGGGTAGAGGTATACCATCATACTGAATTGCTGGCACAGTGGCTGAAAGAAGGACGCCTTAAGCCGGTCAACGAAGTGAAAGACCGTGTGACTTTCCATGATTCCTGTTACCTGGGACGCTACAATGACATCTTTGATGCCCCGCGTCAAATTCTCTCCGCGATTCCGGGTGTGGAAATCGTCGAGATGGAGCGTTCCGGCTGTGACAGCATGTGCTGCGGCGCGGGCGGCGGCATGATGTGGCAGGAGGAGCATCAGGGGACGCGTGTAAACATTGCGCGCACAGAGCAGGCGCTGGCTGTGAACCCCACCACCATCGGAAGCGCCTGTCCGTACTGCCTGACGATGCTGTCGGAT
>NZ_BJXX01000250.1 GCF_007991215.1 Aneurinibacillus danicus | reverse complement strand
ATAATTAACACTCTTATAATAAATCCATATCACAACTGCATATTTGGCCTAATCCTGGAGCATCCGGGAGCGGAGGACCCATTCTTTTGGGGTTAATCCTTATATTATTAAGGAGGGATGAAAATTTCTCTTTCGCCATCCTACCCGTCAGCTAACTTCGTCGGCTAAAGCGAAGGAGGTCTAAAGACCGCCTATTTGAGGAGTCTTTCTTATTGCTATTTTCGGCAATAAAAAGAGATTTTTCAAATTTTTTGCAGGTCTTTTTTGTTTTGTTTATACGTTCATACCACTGTTTTAAAATTTTACGATCAATCTCAAAACAGAAAGGAAGAATGTTATGGATGGCTAGCTTCTTAAATAGAGAAGGTATTAGAAGCATACAATAAGGCAACTTATAAATACAGGGTTAGCCCATAGTCAGTTCAACACTAATCTAATGATTTCGAGGGAGAAAAAAATGGTCACAAAACTAAAAAGATTTCTCATTGGAAGACCAATGAAAACAAATGAATTAGCTCAGGAGAAGTTAAGCTAGCTTAAGGCCCTTGCAGTTTTATCCTCGGATGCTCTTTCTTCTGTTGCATACGGAACGGAGCAAATCCTGCTTGTATTAATTACATTAGGGACCGCAGCATTGTGGTACTCCATTCCAATCTCTTTTGCAGTTTTAGCACTACTAACTGTGCTTATTCTTTCATATCGTCAGACGATTTTCGCCTATCCGTCTGGTGGTGGAGCGTATATTGTTGCAAAAGATAATTTAGGTGTTTCTGCAGGCTTAATGGCCGGAGGATCTTTGCTGGTTGATTATATTCTTACCGTAGCAGTAAGCTCTTCTGCATACTTGTTTGTACTGGCTGTATTCCTTTTGATTATCGGTGGCGGATATCAATGGATGACAGGGAATATTCATGCATCTGCACCTGCGTATGGGATAGCCATCCCGGGTGTTACAGTTTTCCTTCTTTTGAAAGCATTTAGTTCCGGTTGTTCTGCATTAACCGGGGTAGAAGCAGTATCGAATGCCATTCCGAATTTCCGAGCACCTGCTGAACGAAACGCAGCCAAAACTTTAATAATGATGGGAATGATTTTGGGTTCGATGTTTATGGGAATTAGCCTTTTAGCTTATGCATATGGCGTTTCTCCTAAAGCAGAAGAGACGGTTGTCTCACAAATTGCTTCTGCAGCTTTTGGACGCGGGTTTATGTATTATTTTATTCAAACGACAACGGCTATTATCCTGTTCTTGGCTGCCAATACAGCTTTTGCTGCCTTTCCTCTGTTAGCGTTTATGCTGGCTAAAGACAGATTTATGCCAAATATGTTTATGGTACGTGGAGACCGTCTTGGCTTTTCAAATGGAATTATAGTTTTAGCTACCCTCTCAGCTTTGTTGATTATAATTTCTGGAGGGGATACCGAAAATCTAATTCCGTTGTATGCGATTGGGGTATTTGTCCCATTTACGCTATCTCAGGCCGGAATGATGAAGCGTTGGATAACACGGAAACCATCTGGCTGGATTCTCCCTTTTGTTATTAATACGATCGGGATGCTGACGACGCTGACCGTTTGTTTGATTTTCCTGTTCACAAAATTTTCACAAGTTTGGTTTATTTTCTTGTTCTTACCGGCAGTTATTTTTATATTCCGGAAGATAAATCAGCACTATCAAGATTTAGCTGATGAGTTGCGTCTTGATATCACAATGGACAAACCCCAGCCAAAGGGAAGTGTTATTGTGATCCCGGTAGCAGGGATTACACAAGTAGTACGCAACAGTATTAGCTATGCAAAGTCGTTAACCGATGATGTAGTAGCTGTTTATGTAGGGTTTGATGACGAATCTGTTAAAAAGATGGAGAAAAAATGGGAAGAGTGGAATCCAGGGGTACGTCTTATTGTACTGCGCTCTCACTATCGAAGTGTAGTGCGCCCGTTAATGAAATTTATCGACACAGTGGAATGGAAAAAAGCCGAAACCGACCATGTGACGGTATTAATTCCGCAGTTCATTACAAACAAATGGTGGCATAATTTGTTACATAATCAGACAAGTTTATTGATAAAAGCGTACTTATTTGCACGGCAAGATGTAAAAATCGCTACGGTTCCATACCGTTTAAAGAAGTAAACTACACAATCCCTGTTCAAAAAAATAAAGTTATATACTGCAACCCTTAATGCAGTAAAAAAACTGCGTAGGGATCTACTCAGCCGAATAAAATAAAGTCGTATACTCAGGGCACGGAATCACTTTATGTGTATAGTTGTGAAGTCCGTCTAGTATACAACTTTATTTTTTCGGTATATGACTTTATTTTCTTATAACAACTTAAGATACAGACTCTTAAATGTTTTTGTTATCCCCAAGCACTAGTGATATATTATGAT
>NZ_BJXX01000249.1 GCF_007991215.1 Aneurinibacillus danicus | reverse complement strand
GTTTATGGCAAACTAAAAATGTAACGTTTGGCAATTAATTTATGCAGGTCCTATAAAACAAAAAACCACTTGCCAACATTCCCCAAATACACTACCCTCCTAGTTGGACAAAACAGTTCAACGGGAGGTATTCAAGGAGATGTTAGCAGTGGCTGAAATTCATTATATCAGATATGAAGCAAACCAAAAAGGATGTTCCTATTCCGATATTGCCAAAAGAATGAATCGTGATCCAAGAACAGTGAAGAAGTATGCGGAAATGGAAGACTTCAATCCCTCAAAAGTTAAACAAACGAGAAAAGCGAAAGTGATGGATCCAGTGAAACCGATATTGGATCAATGGATTAAAGAGGACTTGACAAAGAAGAAAAAATATCGAAGAACTGCGAAACGAATGTATGAAATCTTAAAAGAAGAATATGGATTTACAGGTTCAGATCGTTCTGTTCGGCTCTATGTATCAAAAAGAAAACAAGAACTGCTCGAACAAAGTGAACCAGCTGCGTTACCTTTAGAATCGAAACCTGCAACGGCTCAAGTTGATTTTGGAGAAGCTCCTTTTCTCTATCAGGGGAAATACGTCGATTTTCCTTACCTGGTCGTTTCATTCCCTTACAGTAATGCGGCCTATGTGCAAGTCATGCCAGCTCAAAATCAAGAATGTTTCTTGGAAGGATTAAAACGAATCTTTCACTATATGGGAAGGGTTCCAAGGGTCATTCGTTTTGATAATCTCTCCCCTGCAGTAAAAACGATCTTGCCAAACGGAGAAAGAGAATTGACAGAGACATTTCAACGATTCGTTTTACATTATGGCTTTGAATGCGAGTTCTGCAACCCAGCCAGCGGAAATGAAAAAGGGAATGTCGAATCAAAGGTGAAATATATTCGAAACAATTTCTTTTTACCTGAACAAACAATCTATCAACTAGAAAGTTTTAATGAATCTTTATGGGAGAAATGTGAGAAGGACTGGAATCGTCCGCATTATGAGAAGGAGCGACTCATCGCTGAATTATTTGAAGAAGAACAAGCGTTATTTCTTCAATTGCCAGCCAAAGAATTTGAATGTGTCCGATATGAGCAGGTCACGGCTGATAAGTATGGTTTCATCCATTTAGAAAACAATTTATATTCCACGTCTCCCCGTTTTGCCAAACAAAAGGTTTTGGCAAAGATCTCTTATCATGAGATTGCCATTTTAACAGAAGAGCATGAGCTGATTATCAAGCACGAGCGTTTATATGGCACAAAACAAAAATCAATGAAATGGCAACCATATCTTACGTTAATGGCCAAAAGGCCAAATGCATTAAAATATACGGATTTCTATGAAAAGATGCCGGAAGAATGGAAAAATTATTTTTCCAATTGTACCGTTCAAGAAAAGAAGGAAGCATTACAACTACTAGCTGTTTTACTAAAAGAACATGATTTCGAAGTTTCGACACAGGCTTTGAGGATTGCCTCCCAGTATGGTCATCCGAAAGTAGAATCGATTAAACAGGTATTTTATCAATTAATCAATGGAAGAGGTATACGAGAGCCAATTCAACCGAAAAAACACGTTCCAGATATGCCGGAAGCCATCCGAGGAGTAAGGCATTATGACCGCCTATTCGAATCCCAAGGAGATGTGGCATCATGGAACAAATGATTAAGGAATATGCCAAAAGACTAAAATTAAGCTGGATTCCAGCCAATTACCATACCATCCATGCGGAAACAAATGAGGAATTTTTACTGAAGCTGTTTGAACGAGAAGTGCAGCATCGAGATGAGAGAAGGATAAATTTACTACTAAAACAGGCGACATTGCCGAAAATTCCAAATAAACCTTATGATTGGCGGGAGATTCAACTAGCCCCAGGCATCACAAAAGATTATATTTTAGAAGGTGAGTTTACGAAAAATCAGGAAAACCTTATCTTCTATGGCGGAGTGGGAACCGGTAAAACATTCCTTTCCACTCTCATCGCCCTCAATTTGATGAAAAAACAAGGAAAAAGAGTGAAGTTCTATACGGCCGCCTCCATTGTCAATGCTTTATTGGAGGCCAATGAAAAAGGTAACCTTGGTAAATTTCTCAATCAAATCGAAAAGTTGGATCTCTTGATTCTTGATGAATTGGGCTATATTCCATTGCATAAACAGGGGGCAGAGTTATTATTTCAAGTTATTTCCATGTGTTATGAAACCAAAAGCATCATTGTGACAACCAATTTACCATTTAGCCAATGGAATAATGTCTTTGGCGATCCCATTTTAACAGAGGCCGTCATTGATCGGCTGATTCATCATTCTCATTTAATCATCTTCAATGGTGAAAGTCACCGATACAAAGACTCAATCTCTCAACGTTAACCATGGAATTTGGCAAGTGTATGTATGCATTTTTAATTGCCATTTCATACATTTTCTACTTGCCAAAAACA
>NZ_BJXX01000248.1 GCF_007991215.1 Aneurinibacillus danicus | reverse complement strand
CCTTGTCCAAAGCCGAGAACACTCATGACTGAAGTCACGAGTGTTCTCGGCTAATCTATAAACGTCCCCACGACAAAAAATATTGACACTCCCTTTGCTCTGGTGTCAGCTTCGCTGGTACAGGGCTATTTCTTTCCAAACTGGGCGAGCCTCGCACGGGCATCGGCGAAATCCCCCAGACTCGAATAGCCGTATAGCGCCTCCAGCCTCAGTCCGTCGTCCAGTGGGCGTCCGATCAGTTCAAGGATGGTCTCCTTGGCGGATCGAACGGCATTGCGGCTGTTGCACCGTATCATGTGCGCCGTTTCCTCGGCGGCCTGCATCAGTTCTTCCGACGGCACGATGCGGGTGACCAGTCTTAGCGCGAGCGCCTCCTGGGCCGAGACCTCCCGCCCTGTCAGGGTGAGATCAAGGGCTACGCCAATCCCGGCCACCGCCACCAGGCGGACCAGGCCGCCATCGCCCTGGTGCAGGCCATAGCGTACCTCGAAGACACCGAATTTGGCCTTTTCGGAAGCGATGCGGATATCACAGGCCAGAGCGATTTCCAGGCCGGCGCCGACGGCATAGCCGTTGATCGCGGCAATGATGGGCTTGTAGAGACGGTGCTGCCCACGAGTCAGCCCACCGCCGAGGCCATGGGGGAAATTCTTGCGAACATCCAGCATGTTGGCCTCCTCCCACTTGGGGATAAAGGTCTTCAGATCGGCGCCGGCGCAAAAGGCCCGCCCGCTGCCGGTGAGAATGGCCACATCTACGGCATCATCAGCGGCGAAATCCCGCCACACTTTCTCCAGTTCCGCGTTAGTGGCCTCGTCAATGGCATTCATCGCCTCGGGGCGGTTGAGGGTGACATAGGCCACGCCATCGCGTTTTTCATAAAGAACATTGCTCATATGGATGTACCTCCTGACGCCCCCTACCAGGGGATATCAACGTATTTGTCCGGCTTGACCTTGGCGATGGCAAGGGTGGCATGGGCGACAGTCTTGCCGTTCATACTGCAATGTCCACGGAAGACGCCGATCCCGGGGGATAAGCGCCGCGCCTCCAGCCGTAAGGTGAGATCTCCCCTGGCGGGATATGTAATTTTTATTTTACAAGGAATATTTTCTCATATTTTTATATATTTTTTAAATATTTATTTTTTTAAAATTTTATTATATTTTTGATATTTTTTCTAAAAGGAAGCTATTTATGTATGGGGTAGAGCCAGCAAAACGCGGATTTACCACGTAAGCAAATTCAAGCAAAAAAATAGCTGTTTTTCACCACGTTAAGAGGCGTAACCGGCTTTTTTATGCTTTGTCCAGAGGGTATAGTGATTTAATTAATAGGCCCACTACCAGCGTAGCTGACACCACTAGCAAACGATATAGACATGGACTAAAGTTTTAACATAGCGATTTTTTGGCGATATGTTACCTTGATGGGTGTAAGGGGCGACCTCTCAAAGGAATTTTTGGTCTATTTCGGGCAGTCACATTTTTTTGGTTAAATTTTAAGTTTACTTAAATATTTAGCTTTCTTTATAATATAATTAGAAGAAGCATGGAAAAGGTGATAAAAATGAGCGATGTTACTGCTTTATATTATGCGATTAAAGAAAAATCAGATGCAATCACGACGTTGCTTTTACAGGAGATTAGAGAAATGCTGGGAGAGGAATATCAAGAATTGACGCAAAAGCAGGTGATGCTGTTAGATTTATTGAAGCATCGAAGCTTGACAGTAAATGAAATTGCTGAGGCTTTTTCAATAACAGCAAGTGCTGCCAGTCAGCTTATTAAAAAGCTGGAAGAAAAAAAATACGTTCGGCGTAACATTAATGAAGGGAATCGTCGCGAAATTATTGTCAGCCTAGATGAAACAGGCAAAGCGTATAACGAAAAAGTAGATGAAGTGGAATTGCGCTTAATGAATAAATATTACGGTAAACTGAATAGAGATGACTTGGTGAAGCTGAAAGAAATTACTGATAAGTTATATGAAATCATTATAAAGGAACACCACTCATAATACTTCTCCCAACTGAGAAGTATGCTTAATATTTAAGTTCACTTAATAATTAAGTTTATTTAACAATATATGAAGGGAAGATACCTGTATGAATGAAAAGCAAAAACCGAACTACAGCTTATTTATTCTTGCTTCGACTTTAATAATTGGTTTTATGTATTTGTTCATTCAAAAACAGCCCGGTCTTTTAGAAAATGTATCCGTTTTATTTGCAGTTGTTATGGTTTTTCCGTTATGTTTAGCGACTGTCTATTACTTTACCATTGGCAGAATAAAAAGATCGCTGAAAACATTCCCCGGAATTGCTGTCACTGGGTTATTTATTCTTTACTGGCTAATGCCGTTTAATCTTCGGGAGCAGTATATTTTGTTAAAATATACCTTTTTCGTAATTGAAGGTTTCTTTATATTACTAGAGTTATTGATTTTCATTTATTTATTAAAAAACATCGGAACATTTATCCGTGTA
>NZ_BJXX01000247.1 GCF_007991215.1 Aneurinibacillus danicus | reverse complement strand
TTAGTAGTATATGTCTTCTCATTTTAGGTAGTAGTATTTATTTTTATAACAAGAATAACGAAACTATAGAACAGACGCTTGCCTTCACAGAGGTGAAACCGGCTATGCAGACGTCTGCGATGTCAGAGTCGGAAGTCGCCGGGCAAACAGAGCAACCGATACAGAAAGGTGAAGCCTCCTCTTCGATGACTGTCTCGATTATTGTAGATATCAAAGGTGCGGTAAAAAATCCGGGCGTCTATACACTGCCGGGGGATGCGCGTGTCTATCAGGCGATCGGCATGGCGGGAGGTCTGCTTCCGGAAGCGGATGCCAAGCAGGTGAATGGGGCCATGCCGCTTAAAGACGGAATGATGCTGTATATACCGTTGAAGGGAGAGAAGGCTCCGCAGGCGGTAACGGACGGTATGGTGGCCAGTGAAAATGGAAGCGGGATGGTTACTGCGGCGCAAGGAGATAAAGTGAATCTGAATACGGCAACGTCCGAGCAACTGCAAACGATTCCGGGAATAGGGCCGGGAAAAGCAGCGGCCATTTTGCAGTATAGAGAAGAACACGGAGCATTCAAAACGGTGGATGAGCTGACCAATGTTTCAGGTATCGGCCCAAAGACACTGGAAAAAATGAGGGGTAAAATTTTTGTTCAATAAAAATTTTCGAATTAAGTTGACAGGTCGGAATAGTGAGGCTATAATTACAAACAAGAACAGCACAGATATAACAAGCGAATTTCATAAGCAATCTCTTATCAAGAGCGGCGGAGGGACTGGCCCGAAGAAGCCCGGCAACCGGCACGAAGTGCAAGGTGCTAATTCCAGCAAAGCAGTATGCTTTGGAAGATGAGAGCGATGGTACATACCTGAGCATCCAGCCCTCTTCTTCCAAGAAGAGGGATTTTATTTTGGTTCGCAGCGCTCAAAATCTCTTAATATTGCAGGCGTTTGCTCGCCTGAAAAATCAATGACAGAAGGTAAGGGGAAGGGACGAGGTTAGATTCTAATGCTGAAAAAGGCGTATGCCTTTTCAACATTAGCTTGAATCTTACACATCTCAACTTCTTGCTTCCAATTTTTACAGAATAGAGGAGGAAAATTGAACATGGCAGAAGAACGCAAATTCGATTTCGAAACCGTATGCTTGCACGGAGGACAGGAAGTGGATCCGGCTACACTATCACGGGCGGTTCCGATTTACCAGACATCTTCATATGTATTCAAAGATACTGACCATGCGGCAAATCTGTTCGCGTTAAAAGAATTCGGTAATATTTATACCCGCATTATGAACCCGACTCAGGATACGTTTGAGAAGCGGATTGCGGAGCTTGAAGGCGGGGTGGGCGCGCTTGCGCTCGCATCCGGACAAGCAGCGATTACATTCTCGCTTCTTAACATCGCGCAGGCCGGGGATGAAGTGGTGGCATCTACTAACCTGTACGGCGGAACATATAACCTGTTCGCGCATACGCTTCCGAAATTCGGTCTGAAAGTGAAATTCGTGAACCCGGAGAACACAGATGAAGTTCGGGCTGCAATCACAGATAAGACAAAAGCGCTCTTTGCCGAAACGATTGGAAATCCGCGCGGGGACGTAACCGACCTGGAAACATTGGCAAACATTGCGCATGAGAATGGCATTCCGTTCATTGTGGACAATACATTCGCTACACCGTATCTTTGCCGTCCGTTTGAATTTGGCGTTGACATTGTTGTTCATTCTGCAACGAAGTTTATCGGCGGTCACGGCACTTCCATTGGCGGCGTTATTGTTGACTCCGGAAATTTCAATTGGAACAACGGCAAATTCCCGGGATTGACCGAGCCGGATCCGAGTTACCACGGTGTAGTGTATACGGAGGCGGTAGGCAATCTGGCATACATTATTAAAGCTCGTGTCCAGCTGCTTCGTGACCTGGGCGCAGCCATATCACCGTTCAACTCCTGGTTGTTCTTGCAGGGGCTGGAAACGTTGCATCTGCGCATGGACCGTCATGTGGAAAATGCGAAGAAAGTGGCGCAATATCTGGAAAATCACGAGCTTGTTGAGTGGGTTAACTATGCGGGCCTTGAAAGTAACGAGTACTATGAGCGTGCGCAGAAATATCTGCCGAAAGGCGCCGGTTCCATCTTCACATTCGGTATCAAAGGCGGAGTCGAAGAAGGTAAGAAGTTTATCAACAGCCTGAAACTTCTCTCGCATCTGGCCAATGTGGGTGATGCTAAGACGCTCGTAATTCATCCGGCAAGCACAACACACCAGCAGTTGACGGAAGAGGAGCAGGCAAGTGCGGGCGTGTCTCCGGAAATGATCCGTCTTTCCATCGGCATTGAGTCTGTGGATGATATTATTGCCGATTTGGAACAGGCACTTAAAGCAAGCCAATTGACGACAGTATAATAAAAAAAGCGGTAAAAGGGGCGAGGATGGCATTTCCTCCCCCTTTTTCTGTGAAAATCATGAGGCAAAGAAAGAAGGGGAAGAGAAAATGAGATCCAGGGAAGAAAAA
>NZ_BJXX01000246.1 GCF_007991215.1 Aneurinibacillus danicus | reverse complement strand
CCCGTTGTTCTATAATGTCGGCCGTTTTACGAAGATATTCGCCACGTGTTGATCCAGATAGCCTCCGCCAGTCTGCGAATGCCGTCTTTGCAGATTGAACAGCATTATCTACATCTCTTTCCGTTGATAATGGTACGTATCCAACAATCTCCCTGTAATCAGCCGGATTTATACTTGCCTTGAATTTATCAGATTGTGGAGCAACCCATTCCCCGCCAATTAAATTTTGGTAGGTTTTTACTTCTGATTTTATTGTCATCATTCCTTCTCCTCCCTATTAATCATTATAAAGTTTTATGATATAAAGTAATTACATCTTCAATTGACGTCTTTCTTGGATTTACAAGAATGTTTCCGCTTTTCATTGCATCTTGTGCCATACCAGGAATAGAATCTACAGTTACTCCATAATCCCGGAAATTATCTGGAATTCCAATGTCTGAAGCTAACTTTTGAACAGCTGTAATAGCATCTTTCGACATTTCTAATTCTGATTTAGCCCCTTCTCTTACCTCGTTCATCTCAATTGCAATGCGGGCGAATTTTCCAGGCGCTGCCATTCTATTAAATTCCATAACATGAGGGAGAAGAACGGAATTAGCCACTCCATGCGGCACATTAAACTTAGCACTTAACGGGTGACTCATAGCATGTACATTGCCTAACCGAGTATTATTGAATGCCATACCAGCCACAAGGCTTCCATACAGCATTTTTGTTCTGGCTTCCAGGTTATCTCCATTGTAAACAGCCTGCCTTAGACTATCAGAAATAACGCGTATAGCTTCAAGAGCCAGCGCTTCACTTAATGGATACGCCATTGTAGATGTATAAGATTCTATGGCATGAACTAATGCATCCAGCCCTGTTGATGCCGTCAGTTTCGGTGGGAGAGTTAAGGTTAATACAGGGTCTACAATCGCCCATCGGGCCGCAAGTTTGCGTCCGCCAATCGTGACCTTATATTCCCTTTCCAGGTCAGTGATGACTGTAAAATTTGTGACTTCACTGGCAGTTCCTGCGGTTGTTGGAACGGCCACAACAGGTAATGAAGGAAACTCAAATTTATCAATCCCTTCATATTGAGTAATATCCCCTCCATTCGTTGCTACAACTCCCACAGCCTTGGCAGTATCCAGGGGACTCCCTCCTCCAACAGCAACAATTAAATCTGCCTTTGAATCCATTAAAATTTGGCTAGCTTTATTTACCGTTGTTGAAGAAGGATTAGCCTCCACTTCAGAAAAAACGATACAATCAATTTGAGCCTGCTTTATTTCTTGTAAAACGAGATCAAGAATTCCTGCTTTTTTAACCCCTTCATCACAAATAATGAGTATTCTCTCTACTGTCTGCAGGGATATAATTTTAGATAATTGGCGAATTGCCCCCACTCCAAAAAAAATTTCAGTGTTACAATTAAAAATGGATATCTTTTCAGCAAGATTCATTTTTCTTTCCCCCGTCGATTTTATATAAACTAGAGTAATGCAGTCACTTTATTGACTTTGAACGAATACTCAGGGTAGTATCGGGTCATTATTTAGCCTGACTTATTCTTCATAGCAGTCCTTTTTTCCCAATATTCATTCAATTTTACGGTTAATCCCCCGTGTCCAAACTTGTATTTTCTATTAGGTGTACTTATTTTTGACCTATCACAAACAACCTGGAGAAAATCTAAGATAATAGAACGACGTTCTGAAATGTTTTCAATCCCTTTTTCATAAAACCAATAATCAATCGTATTATACAGACCTCTATTCACCCCATATTTGTCTTCGCATAATTTGCAGAATGTAAGATCCGGCAAATGGATTTCTTTTTTATTTTTAAATAGAATCATAATTTCCTACCTTCTAGTCACAAATTGTCATGCATACAATACTCCTGCTACTTCAGAGCTTTTTGCATAAAAACCACTTCTTTTGCTAGGTTACTAATCCTTTCTAATACTTCTTCATCTTTAATTTCGTTATTTGCATTAAAATGATCATTGTGAGCATAAACATAACCAGGTACAGTAAATGCACGATAATATCCCGCGATAGGTTTTAACTGGTTTTCAACTACAAGATAATGCTGATAGGTTCCCCCGGTAGCGATAAAACCCATTACTTTATTGCGAAAAACAGAAACAGGAACTAAATCGAATAAGTTCTTAAGAACCCCTGTTATTGATCCATTAAATATAGGTGTTCCGATGACATAGAAATCAGCAGCCGAAACGATATCGATTACTTTTTTTGTGTCACCAGAATAAGTAGAGGGATCACGTCCATCACAAAACTGGACATCATACTCTTTCATATCTAATAACTCTACTTCTATCTCAGGGTAATCTTTTTTTATTTTTTTCAAGACTTCTTGGACAACAACTAATGTTTTTGACCCTGTAATTGTTCCTGAAATCCCTAGCAATCTCATTAAATATTCCATCCTTTTCATAATAAATTGACTCTATTTCATAGAATACAATCGTTTCATCCCCATTTTTGTGCTTACATCTAGTTACTTAAGGTGAAAGATTGTAGTGTAGAAAGGAAGAAGAGAAAATGCTCTTCTTCCTTTTGTTTATTTAATCGGCCCATTGAGCATTATTTGGGAATTC
Source organism: Aneurinibacillus danicus (assembly GCF_007991215.1). Classification (GTDB taxonomy): domain Bacteria; phylum Bacillota; class Bacilli; order Aneurinibacillales; family Aneurinibacillaceae; genus Aneurinibacillus; species Aneurinibacillus danicus. Next base: position 116 of record NZ_BJXX01000246.1, on the reverse strand, counting down.
GCGAAAATCATTAGGGCTATCTCAATGGCACGAAGCTTCCCGTAAGAAATAATCAACGTACTAATGACATTGATTTCGTCTCAACGCTGGACTCCCGGTTCGTCCAATTCGGCATT
>NZ_BJXX01000245.1 GCF_007991215.1 Aneurinibacillus danicus | reverse complement strand
TACAGAATGAAAGACAGCAAGAGTAAAATCGGCCAGCCGGAAAGCATTAATAGAATTGGGTTAGCCTGTAGATGCTGAAAGTCTGTATGAAGCAGTCTCATGGCTGATTGAAGTGCGACAAGCTCGAACATCTGAATGAGCAGCAATGTCGTAACCGTCGAAATGACCAGGGGGACGACGGCGATTTTAAATAAGAGCTTGCTCACTGCAAGAAAAATCAGCAGCTGCAAAATGAGACGAAGAGACATGGATACATCAAAGATGCGCAGGCATTCGAAGAAAGATGAGAGAAGCAAAGCTGCGAAAATAAACCTAGACTTGTATGTATAGAAGCGATAGCCCGCAAAGGTAATAGTTAACGCAAGCAGTAGGAACATTTCGGGGATAGAGTAAAAAACAAATACAATAAAGTCCATGCTGTATTCTCTCCTTGCATAAAATTAGACAAAATCATATAAAGTCCTTCAAGAAAAATCAATAAATCGTTCTGCAAATTATATCAAATTTCGACAATGTTTTATTTCTTTTTACTATGCCAGATGGTGCGGTGTTTAAAACCATCTATTCTTATAGTATTGAATAAATAGTATGAGAGGAAGCATCAATAGTCCATAGCTATCTTGTTTATTCTAAAGAATGTTGAGAAGAAAATCTTGTATTTTTATCAGAAGGTTGTAAAAAATATAGGTCAATATGACTACTTTTGCGTAAAATGTACCAAGAAGGAGACGGCTTCGTGAATATTGCTTCTTTCTGGGCTGCATTTTTTGTCGTTTTAGGTGGAATCATCGGAAAACTGATTGATTACTTGATAGGGAGGCAGAAGAACAAGCTCGAAAATGTAGAAAAAGGCGAAGGCCTTTTTCTTCTCCGGATCTCCTTTCCTCTTCCCTTCTTTCCTCACGATTTTCACAGAAAAGAGGAAATTGTCGGAAAAGAAGCGAAATAAGTATATAAAGTAGTGGTTGCCTAAGTGCATCCCGGATTTGAGAAGCGGGCAGGGGATAAGGATGAGCTTACTATGCAACTTTGGTTATTTGTTTCTTTATCTATGTATACTGTTCGGTATGTCCTTCTCGTTATTTACGCTCATTGAGCATACGTTTGCTGCGCAGACCGGTTCGTTTGAATATTTTGTTTGCTTGCTTACATCACATACCGTATGCAAGGACTTTTTTACGATGCTTCTTTCGGAGTAAGAGAAGAGCGACCGTTTCATAAGGCCTTGCTGATAAGAAACCTGACGAAAAATAGTATCGAGGCGGTGCCAAAGGACCGACTGCTCCGCCTCTCTCACGGCGTTTCTGTGCGATAGGTCCGGAATAAATTACCACGTCACTCTATGTATAGTTTCCTTGTAACGGTGGAATTTTAAGATTACAAGAACCAAGATTAACCATGTAGGAGGTTTCTCACATGCAAATAACACGTCAATCTACCCGATCACGTGGCACCAATGAGCTTATTGTACCGACCGCCGCATCTGCCCTGGATCAGATGAAATACGAAATCGCGGCAGAATTCGGTGTACAGCTTGGACCGGATACCACATCCCGTCAGAACGGTTCTGTGGGCGGCGAAATGACCAAGCGCCTTGTCCGTATGGCGGAGCAGCAGATAATCGGCCGCATCCACTAATCCTGTATAAAAGTTTCCCTAATGGTATAATAAGAAGAAGGATGTTCTATGATGAGCATCCTTTTTC
>NZ_BJXX01000244.1 GCF_007991215.1 Aneurinibacillus danicus | reverse complement strand
GAAAGAAGGAGAGGGAGAGGAAAGAAGATCTAGGGAAGAAAAAGGTTGCTAAGAGAAAGGAGGATATCGATGAAATCTACCTACTTGTTTCGTATTCCCTTCGGAGAGAGGATGATGGAAGCATGATGGGCAGAAGCCATCTTGCGCTTGGCGCGCTCGGCGGCGTGGCGGTGGCTAAGCTCACGGAGGCGGATATGATGGGTGGGGCCGCAGCGGTATTGTTGGCGGCTGTTTCTGCTCTCATCCCGGATTTGGATGCGGATGGTCTTTTGACGCGCAAGCTGACGGATCGACCGCTGCGGGTTATCCGTCTCTTTTCCGGATATATCGGCGTCATTTTGGTTTTGCTAAGCTATTTTCCGGATACACGCAACGGACAATTTTTAACTGCATTTATCGGGCTATTGTTTCTTGGTGTGGGCTTTGTGTTGAGAGACAATGCGTCACGCAAGTGGATGGTTACGTTAATCGGCCTGGTAATCATGGGTGGAGCGGTATATCTGCAATTTGGTGAGCGTGCCCTCGTGCTGAACCGGGTTCCGTATGAGATACTGCATTCGGATTATGCCTGGCTGCTTGGACTTGGGGCGTTTATCGGCATAGTGCCGCATTTTTCCCATCGTACCTATACGCATACGGTTTGGGCGCTTGCAGTATGGGGCTATATCTGGTTCTATGCGGAGGCATCCCTGCAGTGGAAAGGGCTTTTTCTTGCGGCATCGTCCGGCTATCTGTCGCATTTGCTCGCTGACACGCTGACGGTGGCAGGCGTACGCTACCTGCATCCGTTCCCGCCGCTCGTCAAATTTCCGTTAATTCGTACAAAGAAGGACAGCCGCAAGGAAACGGCTGTCGTTATGATAAGCGCAGTGTTGGTGCTGCTTGTTTGTTTAGATGTGTTTCCTACATAATTTCTTATTGAAATTTTAACGGAATCTTAATATAGTAGGGTCGTCAAAGAGAAACGGACCGCGTTCGGCCGTCTCCTGGACGGCCTTTTTTTGGACGCGTGTCGAAAAAAAGACACAGGGATAAA
>NZ_BJXX01000243.1 GCF_007991215.1 Aneurinibacillus danicus | reverse complement strand
AAAATACACATCCGTATAACGTTGGACTATTCATGGCTTATTCATGGAGTAATTTAATACATAAAATTCATATTATTGAATCAATTTCATAACTTGGATCCCTAGAGCCACAAGGGTTTCAAAAGTTAAAATATGTAGCACCTCCCCAAGATTCACTTACAATTAGGTATTGTATCCTTGATAATACCCGTAAAAATGCAGTTTTAATGAGTAATTATGAAATTGATTCTATTGATTAAAAATTCACTTCTGGATTTAATAGAATCATTTGCTAATCCCAATCTTTTCTCTCTTTTCAGATAAATTCATCTCCGCCGGATTCTTGTAGCAAGTCTTTCCCTAATCCCCAAATAGCTTCTGTAAAGCATTCAGGTTTACGTACCCCGATAATTTTCTTTTTAACTGCATCGTACTTCCAGACAAACTCAACTTCGCTCTTTTTCAAACTTTTTCACCCTCTCCATATCGAAAAAATAACTATCTCATACTTTTACTATATATTGGTCAATATGTACAAATATCAAGGATGTCTTGTTGGTAAATTCTTTAAAGGGATACTATCTCCCTTGCAACACTTTCATAAATAGCCGAATGAAGTTCTGTACCTACATCGACGGAGCGCCCGAGAAAATCCTCCAATTCCTGCTTAAAACCGATCAAATCAAGCAAACTTCTGTCTGGATTAATAGAAACAAGCAAATCAATGTCACTGTTGGGCGTTTCTTCTCTGCGTGCAACGGAGCCGAAAACACGAATATCATGAATTCCATATCTTTGCCCGATTTCAATGATTTTCGTTTGGTAGAGAAGAATCTGATCAAGAATATACATTCTTTCACCTCCTCTTTTTATTCCGGATTTAATAAAAAGAATACCCCTGCTCTATACATGTACCAATCCTTCTGCTTTTTCAGCCATCGCAGGGTTCTATTATCCTGTTTCCAATGTTCTTCTGTGTACTCACTCCAGGGAATCCTTTTTGCTTGTAAGAATCAGCTAAAGATAGTTCAGCCATATCCGCCATAAAGTGACTTCTTTATTTAAGGCTCTGTTAAAACTCCGTGTTGATTTTCATTACTAAATGCTGAATCATGATAAAATATAAGAAAGCGAGGTGCGTTGGAACATGGAAGATGTATTGACTCAAATTTTAGGGGAACTTAAAGTGATAAGGTCTAATGTTACATAATTGAAAAAAGGACAAGCAGGATTAAAAAAAGGACAAGGGCGTTTAGAAGAAAACCTTATTAACTTCACAACAGAAAGCAGGAGTCAATTTAAACTTTTAGAATCTAAGCTTGACCAGCAACAACAGACATTCGAAGTAATTGTCGGCGAAATTAAAAAGGTTAGGCTATTTTCGTAAAGTTTGTTACTAATTACTCCTTTCTATTTTTTTCTCAGTCAGCAATTCTAGGAGAAAATCATATTGCAATGGCATTATGCCCAAGACATACTCAATTTTTTCTTTTTCAATTTCCACTTCTATCATGCGTTTAAAGGCTTCATATTGCCATTGCTTGAAGTATTCATCTTTGTCCATATTACTTCCCCTCCTTGTATTTCATTTTATTTAAATAAACAAAAATGTCTACGAAAAGAGCGAAAGATTAAAATAAATATTGATTATCTAAGCGGAAAAACTGGCAGACATGATGCAGAATTAAACAGTTTAAACAAACGTGTCTGGTCCTAAATAGCTCGATTTTTCTTTTGAAAATTAATAATCATCTGCTGTTCCTCAATATTTTTACATGATAGATGTGATGCTTAATTATTGCACATGACAACTCTTCAAATGCCTTTGCTTCCACTCTGTCTAGAAGTTTCTTATTTTCTATCCTTAATTTTGTAGAATATGGCTTTTATAATTCTGTTTCCAGAAGAAACAATTAAACAACTGATATACCTTTCTTCCCTCATCGTAGCTCTTTTCTTCATATTCCATTTTCCTTTAGAGATATATGTAGTACAATCTTTGCATGAAGATATTTATGCGGAAGATAAGGGAGGTTTATATATGGAAAAAGATATTAGCCTATCCATTGTAAGAGCGATTGTCGGAAACATTTACTCCCGTTATGGACTCGAAGGAGAATTTCGGTCTATACATCCAGCCATGCAATTAGAAATATTAGAGGATTGGAAACACCTTGTATCAGAAGAACTTCATAAGGCAGGGTTGATTACGGAGATCTACGAACCGGTAGACGTAGAAAGAATGAGTTTGGTTGAAATTATTAATGATCATCTTCCTCTTTATTTGGAGGGAGGGAGAGATTAATCCTTTTTTACAAGAAACAGATACAGGAGGATAAACAAGGAAGAACTAAGAGCCTCCAGTTTAAAAACCATTCATATGCCTAGCGATGGGTAATACTAAGTGGCTTTTTTTTCGTATCTCTTTTACCAGCCACTTTAAGCCACCGCATGGTGAAATCTTCCCATACCGTTCCAAAATGCTTTATCTTTCTTTATCCGATACATCTGCAACTGTTCTCCAACGGGGACTAACCCTTTTTCTCTCTGTATACACGACATTCTCCAGTGATGTATGAAAGAAACCATATATTTGATGTTGACTTTCTTGATTGCGTCTGTTGGATTCTTTCAGGGCGCTGTTCCCGTCTATGCATGTATCAACAACCGTCATTTCCTCAACATATCTTTTTCCATCTTTAGAATAAGCTTCTATAATCGTGAAGATTACCCATTGATCATGATACCCTTTCCTGACTTCTTCCCATTTCATTCAGCATTCCTCCAAGCATCTTTTTTCTCTTTGGCTCTGTTAAAGCAAAATGTTGATTTTATCCCTTTCTTACTCAACTAAAGGGTAGTACAGCGGAATAAATTATTACTCTCTGCGCAAACATGGGGAGTATTTCTTATCCTTTTTACATAAGGACAAGGGCTTATCTCACTTTTGCTTAAACTTTTTCCAGGAAATTTCCATTTGGCTGTATAAATCGAGAAATGTGTTACTCAACACTTCTTTTTCCTTTTTTGAAAG
>NZ_BJXX01000242.1 GCF_007991215.1 Aneurinibacillus danicus | reverse complement strand
TATTGAGAATGAATTTAGAAAAGCAGTTAAGTTGAGGAGAGAATAGACAGTGAGTCCATTGATGCTGGCATATATGAAGATTGCTCTGGCTATGGCAATTGTGGGAAGTTCTGTAGTCGTTGGGAAACTTATTATATCAAGCTTCCCTATTTTTTTAGCATCCGAGTTGCGATTTATCATTGCAACGGTTATTCTGCTTCCACTTTTATTACAAAAAGAAAAACGATTTCCTTCAATTAATCAAAAATATTTATTTATCCTGTTTCTCCAAGCATTTACAGGAGTATTTTTGTTTAATATTTTTATGCTCTATGGCTTAAAATTTACAACTGCAATCGAAGCAGGGATCATAACAAGCACTCTTCCTGCGGTTGTCGGTTTGGTGTCTTTTTTATTCTTAAAAGAAAAATTGACAATAAAAAAAGGATTGGGAATCATATTTGCAGTAGTAGGCGTATTGTTAATTAACATTGTCGGTGATGAAGTAGGTAACAATAACTCCTTATTAGGAAACCTGTTAATCTTTGGGGCAGTTTTGGGTGAAACGTTGTTTATTACATTAGGAAAATCAGTATCGAATAAAGTTACACCCCTTACCATATCAACAATGATGAGTATTTTTGGTCTTATCATGTTTTTACCATTTTCCATTTATGAGGCTAAAGATTTTGATTTCTCAAGTGTAAGTATAATTGACTGGATGAATGTTTTATATTTTGGAATTGTTGTAACGGTACTTGCCTTTCTTTTAATGTATCAAGGATTATCAAAAGTTCCGGCAAGTTCGGCAGGGGTTCTTACAAGTGTGCTTCCTTTAAGTTCGATAATTCTTTCGTTTTTTATTTTAAAAGAAGAGGTTTTACTGCCGCATGTATTAGGTATGCTATTAGTCTTTGTAGCCATTTTCGTTATTTCAAAAGACTCTGTAGGCAATGAATCGGAAGCAAAAACATTTATATCTCAATAATCTAAACTTTGTTCAATTAAACGGGAATCGATTGTTGAGGAGCGGCATTGTCCCTGCCTTTTTTGTAAAAAAATAGGCTCATCCTGCGGAACCGTCCAGGCACGCGGTAGGCGTTACTCTCATAGGCTGAAGATAAGGCGAAAATCATCTGGGGGTGACCGTAATGGCAGGCTTGCTGGCGGTAGTGACGATGTTTTTCAAGGATCTCATGCTGTTCGTATCGTACATCAAGAACAACGCGTTTCCGCAGCCGTTGAGTGAGGAAGAGGAGAATAAGTACCTGGAACGGATGGCAGAGGGAGATAAGCATGCGAGGAATATGCTCATTGAGCACAATCTTCGATTGGTGGCACATATCGTTAAGAAATTTGAAAATACAGGCGAGGACAGTGAGGACCTTATCTCCATTGGCACGATTGGATTAATTAAAGCCATCGAAAGCTACAAGAAAAATAAGGGGACTAAACTGGCTACATATGCTGCCAGATGTATAGAAAATGAGATACTAATGCATCTTAGATCCTTAAAGAAAACAAAAAAAGATGTTTCGCTCCATGATCCAATTGGAACGGATAAGGAAGGAAATGAAATTTCTCTCATCGATATCCTGGGTACTGAAGCAAATGAAGTCGAAGACAAGGTACAGCTTAAAATCGAGAAAAAGAAAATCTACAAGCACATTCATATCCTGGATGAACGAGAAAAAGAAGTAATCATCGGCCGGTTTGGATTAGATAACGAAGAGGAGCGAACCCAACGAGAAATTGCGCGTGAGTTAGGCATTTCTCGTTCCTATGTGTCGCGAATCGAAAAACGAGCACTGTTAAAGCTATTTCATGAGTTTTACCGAAAGAATGAAGGGACAGTAAAAAGTTAAAAAGAAACGCCCCGGGAGAGTAAATCTCATGGGGCTTGTTTAGTATAAAGATTATTTATTTGAGCGTTTTGCATAATTTTTGCTCTTAGAGCCGCAGGGCTTTTTTAGCCACAAAAAAAGGCTTCACCCCAACTTATAGAAGAATATAGGTGACCAAACCCATTCCAAACCAGGATTAATGACCATACACCTAAAGTATGTTGCAGTGCTTTCGTCTGCGAAGGGTTGTTGATAAAAAGAATAATGGCAGCTAAAATAGCCCCTCCAATCACCCAAGAAATAAAATGCCGATACCATCCCAAACGTTCCCGCTTTGCGTGTTCTCTTCCGTGCCCGCTAAAACAAATACCCAGAATCCAATCTCACAGGCAATAATTAACCAGCCGATCAAACAACCACCCTCTTTATTTAATACACTTGTATTAAATAGTAACAAATTTATTTAATACAAGTGTGTTAAAGTGTAAATATGCCAAAAATAGTTGATCATAATAAACGTAAAATTCAAATCGCAGAAGCTGCATGGAAAGTTATTGTTAACGAAGGGATTGAAAACGCTACAGTACGAAAAGTTGCAAAAACTGCTGGACTATCAGTTGGTTCCTTACGTCACTATTTTGCATCACAATCGGAACTGTTGCTATTTTCAATGGAGCTTGTTTCCGAACGGGTAAAACAACGTATAGAAACAAGAAAATATGAGGGGTCCCCATTGGAAATTATGACAGAAGCTATATGTGAGGTACTGCCAGTCGATGATGATACGTACGACAAAATGATCCATACTTTAAAATATCATCTGCAAACACTTTGTAAATGAGGTAAACATACAAATACTCGATAAGGATACTTCCCATTACAAGAACCCACCGGCTTAGGCTGGTGTTTTTTTCTTTGCTTAAAAACATTTTCCTTTTTATTCCTTTTGCTGTAGGATGGAATAAAAAGGGGGTTGATAAAATGAAATGTCCTGAATGCGGTATGAAGACATGCAAGATGTGTAGTGATTTAGGAGTTTCATGGGAAGATGCTATCTACATAGGATATGTTGGCAAAGTAGACGAAGAAGGATATCTACACTTTCCGCAAATGTTAAAGTGGGAAATGAATATCCAAGAGGGGAACAAGTTTAATCTATACGCAAAAGATAATCAGCTTATCCTTAGGATGTTTCGTTGAATAACACTCAGTATACGAGTAGTTTAATCGAGCCAATTTATAACAGGTTTTATGTGTTAAGTGTGGAATAATACAAATATTAGAGGAGGGTAACAACATGGAGAAAGTGGAAGAATGCCTTCAAAGATGGACGCGTCATCGGACCGTACTTCAAGATTT
>NZ_BJXX01000241.1 GCF_007991215.1 Aneurinibacillus danicus | reverse complement strand
GGTGTAACTCTGAAATTAAATACTGTGAGCCTATAGCTCAGGGGATAGAGCACTGGTCTCCGGAACCAGGTGCCCAGGTTCGAATCCTGGTAGGCTCGCCATTATTGCGGTCGTGGTGGAATTGGCAGACACGCTATCTTGAGGGGGTAGTGATCATTGATCGTGCGAGTTCGAGTCTCGCCGACCGCACCATTTTTGGGATTTTTAAAACGAAATATACATAAATTTAAATTGAGAGAGGGCAATTTTATTTGCCTTCTCTTATTATTTTTTGTTCCTTTTTCATGTGAGTTGCCCATTTTTTGAAATTGTAGATAACACAAATAAAACCCCATTCCGCCGTATTTTTGAAAAAGCCTCGTAAGGAAAAGCACTGGAAGTGGCTGTTGTGTTTAATTTAGCCAAAAATGGGTTCAACTTCAGTTTTCCGCTTCTTCTAACGGTTCTTGAAATCCTTTTTCCTATTCCGTTTCTTCTTCCCTTGCTCTTTTTTTCTTCGTACCACAAAAGGCAGCTATTCTTTCCCTCATTTTCACGGCAGGGCTTGTGGCTAATCGGCCATGGTGGCTTTCTATGGAAATCCTTCTTAGTTGACAATTTATTAATACAAGTCTTACACTATTTATAAATATTATCAAGAGAGATTAATTTCTTTTTGAAAAGAGGTGCATGACCTATGTCCGCAGTAATGTTACAGACAGCGCTGACCAAATTAAGAGAGGCAGGTGTGCGGATGACTCCTCAACGTCATGCGATTTTAAGTTATTTATTAGAAACGATGTCTCATCCTACTGTAGATGAGATATATAAATCGCTGGAGGGGAAATTCCCTAATATGAGCGTAGCTACCATATATAATAATCTGCGTTTATTTAAAGATGTAGGATTGGTAAGAGAACTTACGTATGGAGACGCTTCGAGCAGATACGATGCCAATATGAGTGATCATTATCACGCAGTGTGTATACATTGTGGCATGGTAAAAGACTTTCATTATTCTTCGTTAACGGATGTTGAGAAGGAGGCATCTGTGAATACTGGATTTCAGGTTACGTCACACCGTCTTGAGGTATACGGCTTATGCGAAAACTGTCAAATTCGGCAATAAAAAAAGCTTGCCAGGTTGAAATTATCCCGGCAAGCTTTTTCTATATTCTTAACTTCCCTTTATTTTATAAATGAAATGGTTTATGTGTGATGACGGTTCTCAGGTGCATCTGCCGGGTCAAGTGACAAAAGCTGCTTGCAAAACATACATTCGTCCTTCATACCGACTACTTTGGTTACTTTACCACAGCTTGGACAATATACCTGGGTGGCTTTTGTTGATACTATACCCAACCACATATACATCACTGTGCTACCCATGACACAGAGAAATCCGACGATCAGGAAAAATGTCATAATAATGGCATTACTGGCAAACCAAGAGCCCAAAAAGCCGGCAAATGCTGCGTAACCGATATACATAACAATAACACCGATAAAGACCATTCCAAGCGCCAGTGTTCGTAGCTTGTTCAGCTTACCTGAAAATAACATGTACTTTTCCCTCCTGTAGCATTCCTTCAAAATTATAGCATGTTTTGCAAAAAAAAACCTCCTTAAGTCTATAAGGAGGAAAGAAGGATATAGTTAGTACCTCAGGAAGAGTAAAAGAAATGTACACATTTATATTAAATCATTATTAACACTATGTCAATAGTAGAAGGTAAAATTACAAGGTGCGTCGAAAGAAAAAGATAAGGTGCATTTTTTGTAGAAAACAGGGCAGATATATAACTACTTTTATAGAAAATTTTGCTTTGTTTTTTTCAAAGGTAAGGGAGGGGATTCGACGTTATGGACGATGTGTTTTCCGCTTCGTTTTCTCGTGAAATTGCAGATAATATGGTAGAATCTGTGATTCAGGTAAAACCGGTGAATCGACAAAGCACGCTCATTGATGGTTTTGATGAATTGTATTTGATTATTAGAAAAGATTTACATGAAAAAGTACGGATTAAAAATATTTTACATAATTCAGCTAACATTCAAATCCGCTGGGTGGATCAGCAATACTTTGCTCATATTATCGAGAACCGATTCCATCGTCGTTTTGTTCAATGGGCGCTGCAGGGAACGGTATTACATGATCAAAACGGTTATATGGAACAGGTACGGGACAAGTTTCTCACATATCCTTCTACATTTCATCGACGTACGATTTGCATTGAGTTCACTCGTTTTTTGCGGCATTATTTGGAGGCAAAAGAATATCTGGGTCAAGGACAATTGCTGGATGCATATAACAGCATGTTCCATGCGCTGCACCACTGGGCCCGCCTGGCGGTCATCGAAGCGGGAGAAGTACCTGAGACAGTTGTTTGGCAGCAGGTTTCCCAAATCGATTATTCTATTTTTAAACTTTATGAAGAACTCATTACAACTACAGATCCATTAGAAAAACGAATTGAATTACTGCTTTTGGCCAGCGAGTTCTCGGTTATTTCTAAAATGGAGGAATGCAGTCGCTTCCTACTCGACATTATGAGAACCAGAAGGGAACCATGGTCGATCAATGAACTGCTTCATCATCCTGAATTTCAAGGAGTTCAATTTGATTTGATTCTATTGCTGGAGAAATTGGCCCAGCGCTCCTTACTAAAAGAAGTGCCTGTAGAAAGCGAATATGGAATTGAAAAGAAATACAGCATCGTATAAATATCCGTGCAGCCTCGGTAAAAATACCGGGGTTGTTTTCTTTCCCGGCAATTTACAGGATAGTTAGATTTACCGGTTCATGCCCTTCGGTGTTGACGTGGATGCGCTTTTGACCTTTGTTTTCCTTCCATCCGTAGACCAGGAAAAACTCGCGAGGCGTGTGCCGACTGTTGCTTTTTGCGTGTGGAGCTTGGGGCCCGAAGGGAGGGGAAAGACCGGCAACTCTCTCCCTCCTTGAGGTACCCGGATGTTTTGTCGGTCGAAGGGCCATAAAGCAGTTGCTTGTCTTCTGTGTGGAAAAAGGACGAGCAGCAACGTCCGCGAGTTTTTCTTATGGATTGCGGGCTGCAACTTTCATGCATGAGGCTGGATGATTTCACCGCGAAATAAAATTAAAATTTTTATTGACTGACTAAGATAGTTTGTGATATATTTCTTTTTGTCGCCGTTAAAAACGGCGAAGAAATTGGAAAGATAAAAATCAAAAAAAGGTATTGCGAAAAATGCCTGAGTTTGATAAGAT
>NZ_BJXX01000240.1 GCF_007991215.1 Aneurinibacillus danicus | reverse complement strand
TTGTTTTTTTAGCTTTGCTCCACGCAGCAAACTTTCTATTTCATGAGCGGGCAGCGGCGGACTGTAAAGATAGCCCTGAACCTCTTCACATCCTTGTTCCTTCAAATAACAAAGCTGCTCTTCTGTCTCTACCCCTTCCGCTATCACCTTGATCCCGAGATTATGAGCCATGGAAATAATGGTCGATACGATATCGGCATCGCTGGAATCTATCATAATATCGCGTACGAAAGATTGGTCAATTTTTAAGTGATCAATCGAAAATTTCTTTAAATAATATAGTGAACTATATCCTGTGCCAAAGTCATCCATACTTATTTGCACACCAAGGTTTTTCAAATCCCTTAGCGTATGCACGGCATGCTCCACATTCATCGTCATTGATTCCGTAATTTCAAGCCCTAAATAACCGGGGTTTAGCCCCGTTTCCTGCAGAACATCCGTAACGACCCGCGTTATATCCTGTTTTGAAAATTGGCGTGTCGAGAGGTTAACGGATACTCTCACCGGGGGAAGTCCCATATCCTGCCATTTTTTGTTTTGTCGGCACGCCTCTTTCATCACCCATTCACCTATCTGGGTTATCATTCCCGTCTCTTCCGCTAAAGGAATAAATTTTGCAGGTGATACCGCACCGAGCTGCGGGTGCTTCCATCGTATCAGCGCTTCAACCCCTACGATTCTCTCTGTGCGCAAATCGATTTGCGGTTGGTAGTAAACAATAAATTCATTGTTTCCGATCGCTTTGCGCAGGGAGCTTTCCAGAATAAGCTGCTCCATTCCATTATCCTGCGAGGGTTTATATACCACATAACTGTTCTTACCGCGCTCTTTTGCCTGGTACATAGCAATATCAGCATGCTTCATCAGTATCTCGGCATTTTTGCCGTCATGCGGGTAAAATACAATGCCAATGCTTGCAGTAAGATAAAATTCATTCCCATTAATAAAGAGAGGCTTTCTTAGTTCCTCAATAATCTTCCCGGCTATTCTTTCCGCCTCTTCCATACACACGGTTTCCTGGAGAAGAATCGTAAACTCATCTCCCCCCATCCTGGCGACAATATCCTGTTCAGACAGACAGGTTTTTAATCGCTTAGCCACGATACCGAGGACCAAATCTCCTGTATTATGCCCGAGTGTATCATTGATGAGTTTAAATCTATCCAAATCTAAAAACATAATCGAAAAAGTTTCCTTGCTCTCTTGCGCAAGCTTTAATCTTTCATTTAGCTTTTTCACGAAGAATCTGCGGTTTGGCAATTCTGTCAAATCATCATGGTGAGCCATATAATCCATTCGCTCTTTGGCTTTGTACCGCTCCGTAATATCGCGGAACTGGCAGAAAGCACCTACGAGTTTGGATTTTTTGTCATAGATAGGATGAACATCCAGCAAACAGACAACATCGTTTTGTGTCTCTCTATTTTTAAATACCAATTCGATGTCCTCAAATCTCTCTCCCGTTTGGAGAAGGCACTTGATATAATGGCCGAATGGCTGCAGATTCTGAACAGAATTTCCAAGTATCTGTTCCCTTTTCCACCCCGTAATTTTCTGAGCAAATTTGTTATACTCCGTAATAAAACCCTCTTTATCGGTAACAATAATTCCGTTCGTTGTAGCTTCGACCATAATTTGGTTTAATAGATGTAGTCTTCTGTTCTTTTTCCGCAGAAGAAGCTCTCTTTCAATGGCATCTGTAACCGTGCATAACATAGACAGCAGAAAAGGAGTATGCTCTGTAACAGCAGTCATCACCGTAAGGGTGCCAAGCATTTCTTCACTATCCGGGCACTGAAAAGGAACCGTGTAACAGGCCGACTCGTGCAGGAAATTATGGTAGTGCTCATCTCCGATAATTTGAATCGGTTGACGATGCTGCAACGCAAGAGTCACTCCGTTCGTTCCCGCATCCTCCTCCTTAAACTGAAGACCTACATTAATCCCCAACTTCATCATAGTGCTTTTAATCATCTCATCGCCGGTGACCTCCAAAATGCAACCGGTGTTATCTGTAATCACAATAAGCAGGGGAATTTCCTTTGTCTGCTCAAACATTCTATTTACAAAGACATCTACTACCGAAAGTATCTCTTCATGCTTTGAACGTCTTTTCGCCAATTCTTCTTCACTAATCCTGGCGGAAAAAGAAGGAGGAACCGCCGGATCCATACCTAATCTCTTACACCTCAGCTTGGATTCAGCAGCATACCAAGGTTCTTTTTTCATAATACCCCTCTATAGTAATTTGATATTTTTCCCATTAGATACAAAAAGGTACTTTGAAATCAATTCATAAGAAGTATATCATAATATTTTTTCTGCGAAATATAATCCTGATTTCGCATTTAATCACATTAAAAAAAGAGTAATTAGAACTAATAATACGATTTATCTCTGTCTTTTTCCCCGTACCAGTGCTTTAATTGATACTTATAGAAAAAGCACCCCTCTAAAACAAGATGGGATGCTCTATATCTGATAATTTACAGAATTAATTACTCGTATTATCTTTACTCTCAGTATAGTGAAGTCCTAAATTATATGCATGAATCAGCAACTTCTCAAAATGATCTTCTCCCCCTTCTTCCCCTAGAGAATCATAAAGTAATGCTACCTTAGAATCTGCGATACCTGTAAACTGGGCTAATCCAACATTTAAATACTGCTCAAGCATCTTATCAAAATTTCGTTTTTGAAACTGTTGTTCCGTTTCTCCTGCTAAACCAATCCATAAAACTTTTTGATGAGGGAGCTTACTGTTACCATACGCGAATCCATAGTTCCAGACCCGGTCTATATAACCTTTCATGATAGCGGGCATGCTATACCACCAGACTGGAAAAATAAATGCCAACGCATCATTTCGCTTCATTCGTTCCATTTCTTTATGAACTAATGAAGAATATTCTTTATTAGGGTCATCCCAATCAGGCTCGTCTTGTTCAAACAGCACAGGGTTAAACCCTTCCCTGTATAAATCTAACAATTCCACTTCATGATTTGCGTCTTTAAGCCCTTCTACAAAACGGTTTGCCACAGCAAATGTTAATGAGCTTTTTCTTGGATGAGCAATAATGGTAAGTACCTTCATAACTCTCCTCCTTTTTTAGTTTTTGCGTCCTTTTAGTCGCCTTCGTACGCATAGGGGAATGATTTTATTCCTTCAATAAAACCGTCACTCGCCGGTTATTGCGGGAAAGTGCGGAAGAACTTCTTCACCTAATTCTTCTATCACTTCTTCAGCAGGACGCTGGCCATATTTTAAGTTGA
>NZ_BJXX01000239.1 GCF_007991215.1 Aneurinibacillus danicus | reverse complement strand
AAGGGATCAGGTTGCCATCTGAATCCCTTCCTCTCTGCGCCGGCTGATTCCATATGGAATCAGCGATGAATATTGTAATCGTTTTCATTTAATGCCGAGCTTCTGAATTTTTTTGACGAGGGACGACTGGCTAATTCCGAGAACCTTGGCCGTTTTACGCGTCGTTTTATGCTCGGCCAGATTTTGCTCAATCATGTTTCGTTCTACATGCTCCAGCAGCTCTTTGAGCGTTGTTTTTTTCGTATTGCTTTCATCAATTTTCGGCAAAGTAAAGGGAAAGTCGGATATTTTGATTTCCCGCTGGTCGACGGTAATGGAGAGCCGCTCAATCAGGTTTTCCATTTCACGGATGTTGCCCGGCCACGCATACTGTTCCATAAAAGGGAAAACATCCGGATGAAACCTTTTGTCCAATCCGTATTTTTCATTCATTTTATTCAGGAAAAAGCACGCCAACGGCATGATATCATCCTTACGCTCCCGAAGCGGAGGGATTTTGATAGGAATAATGTTCAGGCGGTAATATAAATCCTGCCGGAATGTCCCCCTTTCCACCATCGCCTCTAGCGATTGATGGGTAGCGGATAAAACCCGTACATTCACTTTCACGCTTTTTCTCCCACCGACTCTCGTAATTTCCAATTCCTGTAGTACCCGTAGCAGTTTTGCCTGTAAATCAAGCGGCATATCCCCAATTTCATCCAGGAAAATCGTGCCGCCTTCCGCCTGCTCGAACAGACCCGGCTTTCCCCGGCTATCCGCCCCTGTAAATGCCCCCTTCTCGTAGCCGAATAGCTCCGATTCCAGCAAATGCTGCGGAATGGCAGCGCAGTTCACTTTGATGAGCGGTCCCTGCGCCCGATTACTTGCCCGGTGAATCAGTTTGGCGATAACCTCCTTGCCCACACCCGACTCTCCTAGCAGGAGTACCGTCGAGTCTACCCTTGCCACTTTTTGTACAAGGTGCAGCACCTGAATCATTTCTTTGCTGTGAGCGATAACGCCGTCAAGCAGAAGCTGCATCTTCTCTTTCATCTTAAACTCTTTAATCTCATTTATAAATTTTTGCGTTAACGCCTTAGACTGCTGCAGTTCCAGCTTCAGCCGGTTCAACTCGGAAATATCCCGTATATTGGTAACGATGTATTCAATCTCACCCTGTTCGTTATATACCGGACTACCGGTTGCCAGCACTTCTTTTCCCCTGACCGTTTGCACGATCGTCATCGGTTTCTTGCTTTTCAATACTTTGAAGGATACAGATTCAGAAATGATGCCTTCCCGCTCAAGTTCCTGCAGATTTCTTCCGATCAGTTCTTCTTTTTGTACGCCTGTGATTCGCGTATACGCCTCATTCACCATTACGCCATTTCCATTTGCATCAGCCACATATATTCCATCGTAACTGGACTGAAAGATAGAGGTAAACAACGTTTGTAATTTGACCATTAGTTTTCACCATCACTTTTCTATCATCCTTGCATTTTTACTATCATTATACTATATTTTTTTCAGAATATAGTAATACTTTAAAATTTACCGTCTATTTTAAGCATAAGTCGTTTTGTGTTCGCTTTCCTAAAAATAATAAAAATTGCAGCGAGTGAACATTGGCATTGTTTTTGCTTGAATATATAGGCAATTCTATATTTTAAAGGAGTGATCAGTTTGTTCAATTTCAGCCCGTCACCGGAACAGCAGGACATGATTGAAAAAGCGACCGCATTTATGGAGGAATACGTCTATCCAAACGAAAAGCATATGGTTCCACACCGCGGTTTACCGGAAGATATTTTGCGGCCGCTGCAGGCACGCGTAAAGGAAATGGGACTGTGGGCTGGCCATATGCCGAAAGAAGTCGGCGGCATGGGAATGGGCTTCGTATCGCTTGGCCTCCTCTCGGAAATCATCGGCAGAAGTCCTATCGCTCCGTATATTTTCGGCTCGATGGCACCCGATGCTGGAAACGGTGAAATCTTATGGAAAGCCGGCTCTCCGGAGCAGAAAGAGAAGTATCTCATTCCGCTTGTAAACGGAGAAATCCGCTCCTGCTTTGCCATGACCGAACCGGAAGTATCCGGTTCCGACCCGACAATGCTTCAAGCATACGCCGAATTGGACGGAGACGAGTGGGTTATTAACGCCCATAAATGGTTTACCACCGGGGCTCTCGGCGCTTCGTTTTCCATTGTCATGGCGATGACCGATCCGGACGCCCCGCCGCATAAGCGATTCAGCATGTTTCTGGTCGATGCCGACAATCCGGGCTTTGAAATTGTGCGCGAAGTACCTGTGATTGGCGATCACTATACCGGCGGGCACTGTGAAGTGCGCTATACAAACTGCCGCGTGCCGAAAGAGAATCTGCTCGGCCCGCGCGGCGAAGGATTTTCCCTCGCCCAGCTCCGACTCGGTCCGGGTCGGATTACGCACGCCATGCGCTGGATCGGCGTAGCAAAGCGTAGCTTTGATTTAATGGTTCAGTATGCTTCTCAACGGATTACACGCGGCAAACCGCTGTCCGAGTTTCAATCCATCCAAAATTTCATCGCCGATTCTGCGGCGGAGATTGAAGCCGCCCGCCTGATGACGCTATATGCCGCCTGGAAAATGGACCAGGGCGATGAGGCGCGCAAAGAAATCTCCATGATCAAGTTCTACGGAGCCAAAGTGCTGCATGATGTTATCGACCGGGCTATCCAGGTACACGGCGCACTCGGAATTACAGGCGATACGCCGCTTGAAGGATTTTACCGCGAGGCGCGGACAGCCCGTATTTATGACGGCCCGGACGAAGTGCACCGTATGGTTGTCGCAAAGCAGGTGCTTAAAGCGTTCAGAAGGGGAACAGGCGATGAACAAAAACAGCGTGAAGCCGCAAACAACCTCCATTAACTAGGAGGCGATCGAGCGATACATCCGCTCACCGATCTCGCATGCAGTCTGGCCTACTGGGCAGAACCCGGTGAGGTGGAAACCGGGCTTGCGTCCGTCACCATCCAGCCCGGCTTTCTGACGCGCCGGGAGTTCGCCGATTTGTACGCTGCAAAAAGCGGACGTGATTTATCTACCATCCATTATCATCTCACCTTTGCCTTCTACAAAATCGCGGTCGTACTCCAGCAACTTTACTACCGCTGGAAAAAAGGTGAGGCCAACGACGACCGGTTTGCCAGGCTCGATATCGGCATCTACAATTTAATGCTCCAGGCACATCGGGCAAAAAACAGAGAACTGTTATAAAATTGACCTTCTCCCACGGCTGAAGCACGTGGGAGT
>NZ_BJXX01000238.1 GCF_007991215.1 Aneurinibacillus danicus | reverse complement strand
GGAGCTTAATTTCTGAATCCGCCAACTTCGCCAGCTCATAAGCTAATAGTTGTTCCGTTTCCTGTACTCGTTCCTTTGCTCGTTGTACCATCAACGCCGCTTCTCGCTCTGCTTCCTCCGGTTCCTTTAGTTGGCGGGCTAGCACGCTTTCGATATGGCTTATGTTGGCTTTTAGTCCAGTTGCTTCACGTTGTAAATCATCTATCCGACGAAGTATTTCCAGCCTTGGGTGTCCGTCCTTTGGGTCAGCCAACTGATCAAAATTCCAGTAACTTCCTTATGTTTCTATTTATGGATCGGCACTGCCAGATGTCTCAACTCATCCGCCTATCGCCGTAACCCCCGGTCCTTCTGGCAATATCCCCTTACTTCCTCCATTAGTGCTTCATACTCCGCTTGTGCCTGTGCAATAAAGCACAGCTTTTCTTCTGCTTCCTGTACTTGTTTTGCTATTTTCCTTTCCCTCCTTTGATTTGGGCATGCAAAAAAGGCTCGTTCCTCCTCAGTGCTCAAGCTGGAATAAATCCTTAAAAGTTTATCAAATTATTTAGTGTTTGGTTTGAAAGCAATGATAACAAAAAACAGGTCAATCATGGTGGTATCTGACCATAATCGACCTGTTCGATGTAACGAAATAGCGTCACTTGGGGTATAAAATTCAAGCAATTATGTGCGTACAAACGAAATGACTAAAACTTTATACGGGTATAGCATAGGTTATTTTTGTTATTGGTTGAATCATGGGTTCATTCGGTACTGGGTAGCCCCCGAATGATATACTTGAGAGGATTGGATTTTTACGTCATCACCAGGCGACTTATTCATAATAACATTAGCTTATCTCTTTAACCGTAAAGTCGTAATTAATTGCTCTATACTCTCCGAAATTACTTCGAATGTATTTCTTTCGAAGTCCTCAAGTTTTACAGAACCATCTTCGTTATCAACCACAACAATAAGTCCATTGCCTTCTATCCCCAAAGGAATATTCTCAAGCTTGTTATTATGATTATTCTTATATCCTCTAAGAGTATTGCTGTAAGATTCAATATCTGCCTTTGGCAGAACCGACTCTAGTTTTATATAATGGTCATTAATAAACCCATCTAAATCTGCAAACCAGTATGAATTAAAATATTCTATAACGGACGGATGAAACCTGATACCTAAGTCCTCTTCCATTGTTTTGAAATCATAGAAGTCTTTTTTTTTCGACGGGTTTCCATGAAATGTACTCATCCTCGTCAACTTCTCCAACATAAATAAGGGAATCAACATCTTCATCGAATGGTGTCTTAAATAAAAAGTCCAATCCCTCCTCAGCAATTTCTTTCCGTAATAAGAAATATTGATTCATAGCTTCTTTAATAGACAAAAATATCACCCTTTACTTATTCAAGAATTTTTCTAGTAATTCAGCATATTGGCTATCACTACCCCAAACTCCTGCTTCTTTTTCAGCATTGTGTATGCCACCCGAGCCAGGATGTAATTTAGATGGTACTGCAACAGCTTGACCACCGCCACCAATATGATGGTGAATTAGAGTGTCATTATACAGCTCTTTAATATCATACTGTGGAAAATGTTCTCTGAACTGCTTATCATTAATTGGAGAAAAACCTAATTCAATTTTTTGCTTATTAGCTTTACTTATACTTTCGGGGTATTTTCCCTTGAAATACCTCTATTTGTGCTGTCTATTAACAGGCTGAGCAGTTACCAGAAATTTATGCAAAAACAGATTCAAAACAAAAAAGAGAGGCAATAAAAAAAGCTTATGTGGATGTATCACCTACTAAGGAACCAGCGTAGCAGAAAAACGACAATTTATTGGCTTGGTTGAGAAGCTTCAACAAGTGATAGACGAACTGATAATGTAAAGTAAATCTAGCTTATATGTAATGCTACCCTCAAAAAGCGACGAAAATCAAGCAGCTTTTGTAGAGTATTCTCCCATATATACTTCCAATGGCGCCCGATATCCCAAAGCGGAATGAGGGCGCTGTTCGTTATACAAGGTAATATAAGTGCCGATGGAAGCTCGCGCTTCTTCTAGGTTCTGGTATTCGTTTGCCCAGACCTCTTCTTCTTTTAATGTGCGATACCAACGTTCCATCTTTCCGTTGCTTTGTGGATGCTTGTATGACGTTCGAATTTGCTCAATTCCCAATATCTTCAACGTGGAGACAAAATCACGACTGGTAAACTGACTCCCGTTATCCTGCACTAATTTTAGCCCTTGCTCTCTCACACCATATGGAAAAGCTTCATTCACCGCTTTCTCCAGCACACTGATAGCTTCATCATCACGGCAGTAGTTGTCGAGACTCCAGGCTACAATACGGCGGTCATAGGCATCGATGATGCTCACAAGATACTTCCATCCCTCACTTGTCCAAATCTTCGTCATGTCAATATGCCAAACTTGATTGGAGGAGTTGATTTGAAAATCGACAGGCTGATAGGTGCGCTTGGCTTCATATCGCTTTTGCTTTTGTGTTAAGCCTTCGGCTTTCATCACAGAGTAAACGGTTTTCTGATTTACTTCGATTCCCTGGCGCTTTAGTAAAGCCCAAATTCTACGATATCCGTAGGTAGGATGCTGTTGACAAAGAACACGCACTTTCTCTTGAATCACTGCCTGTTTCGGTCGTTGACGAGCACTTGGTTGCACGAAAGTTGCCTTTGCTTTTTGACGGTAAAACGTACTTTTGTGCACGCTAAGAAGACGGCATACTTCTTCCACCGACAGGTGGGAATCTTCCACTACCTCAAAGATAAATGCCCAGTGCTCTTCACTCAGATGTTGAACGTTTTTTTAGCTTTGAAAGTTTTACAGTCAACTTGCCAATAAGTTGCTCATACTCGTCCAACTTTGCTTGAACGGCAGCGTCTTCTTTTGCTGTCTTACGTTGTTTACCCGAAAGGGCAGCCATTCCTCCTTGGATGAACTCATCTTTCCAACGGTAATACAGAGTCTGGCTAATGTTATGTTGTCGGCAAATCTCGGCGATGGATTGTTCCCCCTTCAGCCCCTCCATCACAATATTCATTTTTTTCCTCTGCTGACCATTTGCGACGTTTCATGTTCCGTTCCCTCCTGTTAGCTATGATTATATCAAAAGGGATACCTCTACACATTTTATCGTCGCATTTTAGATTGGGGCGCTATATACGTACATCTCAATTCGTTCGTGAAAACTTCATATAGGTAGAACAAAGGTTATGTTGTTTATCATGAGGTAAAGTGGTTTATTCGGCACTGGGTAGCCCCACCAAAAAAGAAACCTTGAAAGGCACGAGGCCAATCAAGGTTAAAATTCATCAATAACTTTAAAGAAAACTCTGTTTTAGTAAACACAATAACGTTAATCTACTGTTATTACT
>NZ_BJXX01000237.1 GCF_007991215.1 Aneurinibacillus danicus | reverse complement strand
CAGATTGTGATAAGCCAACTTTCTTATGGATGTCGCTCACGCAAACACCATCCTTGTGTATATCCCCGTTTTGTGGTTTAGAAAAGTGGATTTCAGGATTTTTTAACCACTGTACGATCTTCAGTCTTGTTTCATTGGATAAAGCTTTAAATACTTCTAAAAGTTCCATTGCTACCTCCAGACTCGTCAAATTCAATTATTTTTATACTTGTTCTTTAAGTCAGCCCTTTCTTAATGGCGAGAAAAGAAATTCTTTATCATACTCGTCTTTTTTCATATATGTTTATAGATATTTAAAATTACAGGTATGATAATAAAAAAATAAGGTAAATGCAAGGCTAAAAGTTTAAAGAATGATGAGCCAAAACGAATTGAGTATATCCCTATAAAAATGACAAGAAATTAGAACTAATCAGCTACAATCTATAAACGAAACAAGGACAATCCAAAAACGATAAGGATTGTCCTTGTTTCAACAAGAGAAATATGATTAGGTTACAACAAATTCAACTACAATTGGAGTTGCTGGATCAAGTACGTCACCGTCTGGAATGGTGATCGCAGTAGTGGTAACAGATGAAGTATCAGCTGTCTGAATCATGGCGTTAATGTAAAGATTGTAATACGCAAACGAAGCTGGAAATGCTGTAGCGGATGCACCCACGTCATTAGTGAACTCTGTAGCAGCAATCGAAAATGTAGCACCTGTACCTGTTCCAGATCCTGCTACGCCAGTAAATCTCCTACTGGCTACAAAGGGTTTTACTATAGCCACTTCTATTCACCTCCCTTTTCCTTTCATAATCTAATTAATGCCAGAAAAAAGAAAAAGGAAGGGCTTATTCCCTAATTATATTGCACAATTTTCAAGGAATTATTCGAGCAGAGAATTGAACGATTTCAAGAGCAATGGGTGTACCTGAGAAAATAGTGGTACCTTTTAGGTTAATGGTCAGTACACTTGTACTTATACTATATAAACTGCCTTCTTGTAACATTCCATTGATATAAAGATTACTATAGCTATTTTGTCCTAAATCTGGAAATTTAGCTGCTAATTCCCCATCATCGTTAGTAAATTGACTAGCTGGAATACTTGCAGGGGCCTGAATATCTGAATTCGCAATATAAAAATATCTTTGAACAGTTGGCATGACTATGATGTTGGGAATGATTACTGGTCCTGGAGGCCCTGGTGGTTCAGGCGGACACTGATATGGTCTATATGGAAATAAGTCTGAGCATCCTGGGGGAGGTAAGAATGAACCGCGTTTTTTCAAGTACATAAATTTATCACCTGCGTCTAAAAAGTTATTACTATACAGTATGTAGGTAGAGATAAGAAGACATTTGTCCAGGCAGCCTATTCTTTATGGCTTTAGTTTATAGAAGAGAGATTATCAGATGTTAGCTTAGCGTACAAAATTTCCGTTTCGTTAGTCTATCATTTATCATATGCCTTATCTAAAAAGCACTATCCTTATTATTCCTTTTATTGTAAAATAATATAGGATATACAGAAAAGAGGGATGAGGATGAGAGCAACGGGAATTGTACGTAAAGTGGATGAGCTTGGAAGAGTAGTCTTGCCGAAGGAATTGCGGAATAAGTTTGGAATTGCTGAAAAAGATGGGTTGGAGATTTTTGTAGACGGTGAGCAAATTGTCTTGAAAAAATACGTCCCTGCTTGCATTTTCTGCGATTCTGCCGATAATGTTACCGACTTTAAAGGGAAAGCTATTTGTGCCTCTTGTTTTGAAGAAATAAAGAATAGATAAATAGAACCTCCCACCGGACTAAGCTGGTGGGTTTTGCTTTCCCTGGTAGCCGGACACTACACCGACGCCGATGCATAAACTAAAAAAGCGATTCTCTGAATACCAGAGAACCGCGTCATAGCAAGGCTTTGCAAGCCTTTTTTTGTATATATAGCGGCCCCGAGAGGACTCGAACCTCCGACGCACGGTTTAGGAATTGCCTGAAGGCCGTTTTGTGAAACATGTAGAATCGTGAAACGCTTGATTTTATTGGGCTTTATGAGCGAAGCATTAAGTATAATTCGGGGAAATTAGGTACGATTTTTTTAAATCCGTACCCAATCCGTACCCAAAAAATTAGGCGATACTTACAGCATATTTTCTAAGAAAGGGAAAGATATTGTAATGATGTTTGCTCCAAAAAAGGTGTTTGTTGATTATAATACTTGGCTATCAATGCAGAATAATAAGGCAAATCCTATTCCTACGGATTACGCTCTATTACTCGGCGGGAAGTTTACTCAAGCTGGATTTACTGTCGAATACGAAAAGCGGGTAGGAAATTGTTATTTTGATTTGCACATACCGAAATTCCCTTCTCTTCTCATCGAAATTGATGGGAGTTCACATGAAGATAAATTACAGAAGCAAAGGGATAGTGGAAAAGAACGTTACGCTAGCTCACAAGGATGGACAGTTTTGAGATGGACAAATCAACAAGTATCAGAACATGGAGAAAAAATTGTTGAATGGGTAATCGGATATACTCAATATCGTAAACAAATCAATAAAATTAACGTTGAAAAAATTATTCAGCCATATCAATATTTTACAGAAAATTATTTAGATAAATTTTTACAATAGTATTTATGATTAGGGAGCAATAAAGAACCCCCCATGTTGTATAGAGGTGGGGGTTCTCTGCTAATACAAAAATAACATATAATTCAATAAAACATCAAAATAGCTAGGAAGTAATAAACATAATATATAATCAAAAAATCATGCAAGAAACTTTTTCCCAACTGGGTTTTATTATTCCTCTTTCTTCTTCTGGAATAGATATATTTATCGAATCTTCAATTACCTGATAAGTAAATTCAGCTTGAGGCATAGCAAATGTCTCTTCAGGATAACTATCCTTTAGAAAGTATTCAAATAATGGGCCTAGTTTATCCAAAATATTAGAGAATAATTCTTCCCTTTGCTTTTGATGTATTTCTACAAAAGTGTAATTATTGGATAATTTTTCAATCAACTCTAACTGGTAATAAAATTCATGTTCCTCGTATATACCTAAAAACTCTTCTTTTACTAATCTGTTTACACTTTCAAATTTATTCATAAGAATTTGTATCTCATCCTCATTAATAATTATATTTTCATTATATTTTTTCAAATAAAAATTAACATGATTAGGATGTATACCAAGGTATACTCCCAAGTTAATTAGGTAATTTTTTATTATAAAATACTTTTTCTCATTTAATTCATTACTTAAATCAACAGAATTTAATAAAAGCCTTTTACAATCCTCGATTATTCTCCAACATCTAACTAAGAATATTTCAGCAATTAAATCCTTATATGAACTACTACTTTCTATAATTGTAGGGGTTGAACAAACCTCTTTGTGAGAATTATCATACGAGACTCTTATATGATGAATATCTCCAACTTTAACTTTTCCAATTGTTCTATCTATGCTTAATACCTCTAGAAAAGTTGTCATGTGTATTAATTTACCGACCCAATTTTGGAAGGACTGTCTTGTTGTAATTCGAGGAAGAACATAGTACACCGAATTTAAGTTATTGGCGATACTATATAATTTTACGTGTTGATCCCTATTGGAATTATTATTTATATG
>NZ_BJXX01000236.1 GCF_007991215.1 Aneurinibacillus danicus | reverse complement strand
TAATTAGAAGTCTCCTATTGAATAGGGGGCTTTCATTTTTACTGTTCAGGTTACACGTAAATATTGCCGCAAGGAGAGGAAAATTCCATGGATTATGCCTTGATGGCCCTGGTACAAATTTTATACGTTGCCCTTAATTCCTTACGCGTTGTTTTTATGATTAAAGGAAGAAAATATATAGCAGCTATCCTGAGTGGATTTGAAATTTTTGTCTATATTTCAGGTCTGGCTATTGTATTGAAATATATGGATACTTTTCTGGGGATTTTTATTTATTGTATTACTTACGCCGTCGGCATTTTAGTCGGCATTTATATTGAGCAAAAAATTGCCCTTGGTTACATTACCCTGCAGATCGTGTCGGAAAAAGGACGCGAAATGACGGAAGCATTGCGAAAAAAAGGATATGGTGTAACGGAGTGGCACGGTCTGGGCGCCAGCGGTCCGCGCTTTATCTATTTTATCCTTGCCCGAAGAAAAGAATATGAGGATGTGACTTCCGCCATCCAGCAAATCGACCCGGCAGCCTTTATTATTTATCAGGAGCCAAAATATTTTATTGGAGGCTATACGACGCGAAATATTATTTGAGGGAGGGGAGTGTCCCCTCCTTTTTTGTGTTTATCGGGTCTGACAATATTTCCTGATTAGCTTGGATGCTCTCGTTTGGCTAATTTGCAAATCGCTGGCGACTTTTCGGGAACTTTTGTTTTTTTGATATGAGTTGATAACAAGGTCTTTTTCAAGTTCTTCTATGGCCGCATCCAACGAAGAGAAAGATGTGGAATATGATTTCGGTTTTGCACTTTGTACAATCATGTCTGGTAAGTCCGCAGCTTCAATTATAGAGTCGGTTGTGACGACCAGTCTTTCGATGACATTTTCCAGTTGCCGGACATTGCCGGGCCAATCGTAACCGAATATAATATCGAGCGCTTTTTGTGAAATGAGCCGATATACTTCATATTTTTTGTTGAACTTGTTAAGGAAGTAATACGTTAAAGGGATAATATCCTCTACTCTCTCTCGTAAAGGCGGCAATTTAATTTCGATTACATTGAGCCGATAATAAAGATCTTCTCTGAAACGTTTTTCCTGCACCATTTCGTATAGATTTTGGTTTGTTGCCGTAATAATGCGGATATCCACTTTTTTTGCTTCCCGTCCTCCGACAGGCAAGAATTGACGATCCTGAATCACTTGTAGCAGCTTAGCCTGCATTTTTGGCGAGATTTCTCCGATTTCATCCAAAAAAACGGTACCGCCGTCCGCCGCTTCCAGGAGTCCAATTTTTCCTCCTTTGCTTGCTCCGGTAAATGCTCCGTGAACATAGCCAAATAGTTCCGATTCGAGCAGTTCTTCCGGAATGGCCGCACAGTTAAGAGATAAGAACGGGCCGTTTTTTCGTGTACTCATCTGGTGGATATATTTTGCCAGCACGCTTTTTCCGGTACCAGATTCCCCCTGAATTAAAAGAGTTGTATCCACTTTTGCTACCTTTTCGCAAAATGCAATAAGTTTTTTCATCTCTTTATTGTTTGTGATGAGATTTTTCGAAAATGGATACTCTGTTTCGGAATCAGCTTTTTCCTGAGTGTCTGGCATTTGGAGCTTTTTGTAATTTTGTTCCTGGGAGGTCGTAACGATCAATTCAATCTCATTATCTTTATTCAAAATCGGAATGGCCGTTGTAATGAGTTCTCCCCCTATATATGTCGTCTGCTTAATGGTGATCGGCTTTTTCGCTGTTAAAACAAAAGGAACGATCGAAGGTGACCAGTATCCCTTCGAAACGAGCTCATCATTCGTTTTTCCGATGACTTCGCTCGGCTTCAAGCCGTAATGCCGCTCACAAACTTTATTTACATAGACGATACGGCCATCTTTGTCTAAAACAAAAATTTCATCCGATGAATGATCGAGAATGTTCATGAGAGTTTCGGCACTGATTTCTATTTGTTTATTGTCTTCCGAAGTTTTTTGCATGTGTAATCACCACGCCTCGCCCGATAGTTTATTTTCTGTATAAAAATTTTAAATTTAATAAATTGAGTTTAATTTCACTCAGTTGAGTTGATTATAACTCATTTTTACAGTTAAAAAAAGAAGTAATAGGGTTATTTGTATTGGGAATAGCAGGATTTTTATTGGCATTAATATTGCTTTTATAAAATAGTGAAAGAAAGCAATAGCTTGTACAATTTCTTTCTAAATTTTTAAATAAAAGTGTGAGAAGGGAGTTTTCGGTCATGGAAGTAAAAGAAAAGAAGGTTGTATCCGACCAAACGATTCCGTATTATCTTTATACGGACCCGAATGTATTGAAGGTAGAACAAGAGAAAATTTTTGCGAAAAGCTGGCAATTTGTAGGCCACATTAGCCAGTTAGCAAATCAGGGTGACTATTTCACATGTGAGGTAGCTGGCGAGCCTATTATCGTTGTGCGTGGGAAAGACGAAGAAATAAGAGCGTTTTATAATGTTTGTCCACATCGTGCAACCAAATTAGAGAAAAAGGAAGAAGGAAATAAGAAAATTCTGCAATGCGGTTATCATGGATGGACCTTTAATCTGGATGGTTCTCTGCATAAAGCACCGAACTTTAAGGATGTCCCTAATTTTTGTTCAGGAAGCGCCTGTCTTCGCTCAGTTCGGGTAGAAACGGAGGCTTCCCTGATTTTTGTGAATCTTGATGAAAGCGCTAAACCGCTTGCTGAAAGCTACGGTGATTTCTTTGAAGAGCTAAAGCGCTTTGAATTCCTTGGGGAATTGAAAAAAGTAAGACAAAAAACGCGAGTCATTAAGGCCAATTGGAAAGCGTTCATTGATAATTATCTTGAATGCGATCATTGTCCGATTTCCCATCCAGCTCTGGTCGCTACATTAGATATGAATAACTACAAGATTATTACTTGCGAAAATTATTCGATTCAAGGTACGGCCGTCAAGCCGAACAAACAGGTGGGAAGCGTAGAACTGGATAAAGCGGAAATGCAAGGGGGCCGTTTCTATTGGCTATGGCCAAACCTGATGGTTACGATTTATCCAGGTCCGGGAAATATGTCGCTCATCCAAATGATTCCGATTGATCATGAAACAACGTTAGGTGTGTATACGTACTTCTTCCGAGATGAAAATCTGACAAAAGAAGAGCTTGACTTAATCAAATTTATGGAACAGGTGCGGGATGAAGATGTGGAATTAGTTGAATTGGAGCAAATTGGTTTCCGTTCTCGAGCATTTATGAAAGGGGTCTTTTCACCTACGGAGAACGGAGTCGTACAGTTCCACGATATGATTCGTGAAGTGCTTGAGATCGAAGAGTAAGATAACAACGTATGCTAGCCTTTCAAAGAGACCATGTATTTGCAGCGGAAAGGCTAGTATTCTCTTTGGATCTATTAACACTATTTGGTTAGTTTTAAAAATTGATATACTGATAAATCAAAAAGATAGATAATTTAAAATATTGTATGCGGAAGATAAAAAAATGAAGTTCCTTATCAGCCTGCATTTGTGAAAGCGTTTCACATTTAGTTGAATACGCAGGAGCATGAAAGGAGCAAATAGCTGGGAAAGTCTTGATATTTTTCAAAAGGAGGAATGTGGTAGTGAAAATTTTGATTTGGCTACTGAGTCTCATACCTGCTATTGGTTCATTAACTGTAATAAACCGTGTAGAACCTTATGTGTTTGGTTTACCCTTTATTGTATTTTGGGCAACTGCTTGGTTAATTTTAACTTCGGTATGTTTATATATTAGTAGCATTATCCAGGACAAAAAGGAGGTAAATAAATGAATAGCGC
>NZ_BJXX01000235.1 GCF_007991215.1 Aneurinibacillus danicus | reverse complement strand
CTTAAAAATGCATTGAAAAAAATAGCTTCTTTGATAAATCCGCCTCAACTTATTGTGCTCGGATTCGGAGTTCTTATCTTATTCGGTGCATTGTTATTAACACTCCCTATCTCCACCACAGATGGACAAGGACTGCCTTTTGTAGATGCTCTGTTCACAGCCACCTCGGCCACTTGTGTGATAGGTCTCGTTGTTGTTGATACAGGCACTACCTTTACCGTTTTTGGGCAGCTCGTTATTTTAAGCCTCATTCAAATAGGTGGGCTGGGTTTCATGACTGTGGCAACCCTGTTTGCCATTCTGCTAGGGCGAAAAATTTCCCTGCGGCAGCGACTCTTAATTCAAGAGTCAATGAATCAAATTAGCCTTGAAGGCATGGTTCGTCTGGTCAGAAAGGTGATTTTATTTACACTCGTGTTTGAGGGGATTGGCGCGATTCTTCTGACGTTGCGCTGGTCGTTCGATACGGATTGGGAGCATGCGATTTATCTAGGCATCTTTCACTCGATTTCTAGCTTTAACAATGCCGGATTCGATATCATGGGCGATTTTAAAAGCATGACAGACTATGTAAGCGATCCTGTAGTCAACATTGTTATCATGATTCTGGTCATCGCCGGTGGGCTTGGATTTATCGTGATTGCCGAATTGATGGAATTTAACAGAAAACATAGGCTTTCGCTGCACACAAAAATTGTAGTTTCCACATCCGCAATTTTAATTCTATTGGGCGCTCTTGTTATTTTTGCGATTGAATTTAACAATCCAAAAACGATGGGGCCATTAGACTGGATGGGGAAGGTTCTGAGCGCTTTCTTCCAATCGGTCGTATCCCGCACGGAGGGAATGAACTCGCTGCCGATCGGTGATATGCACCAGTCTTCGCTTTTCTTTATTATTCTTCTCATGTTTATCGGGGCTTCACCCGGATCTACAGGAGGAGGGATTAAGACCACAACATTTGTCACTTTGCTTGGTGCAGTATGGGCGATGATCAAAGGACAAGGAGATGTGGTATTTTTTAGGCAGCGAATTGGAGAAAGCAAGGTATATAAAGCCTTAACAATCGTGGTCGCAGCGATGATGTTAGTGATTACTGTTACAATGATTCTCTCGATTACAGAGAAAGCGGATTTTCTTACGGTACTTTTTGAAACCACGTCCGCGTTTGGCACAGTAGGCTTGTCAATGGGATTGACGCCTAATCTCACGATATTCGGGAAGCTTCTCCTCTCTTTTGTGATGTTTGCTGGACGCGTCGGTCCATTAACCATTGCTTTTGCTTTAAGCTGGGATCGCAAGAAAAAACATTATCGCAATCCCGAAGGGAAAATTATTATTGGATAAAAACAAGGGACAGCATGTAAGCTTTCCCTTGTTTTTTGCTTCATTCCTCTACTCCTAATTTTCGAGCTACATGCGGTGTAGTGCTTGCTTGCAGTAGGATAGTCATCAAAATCGCAAGGAAAGTAACAGCCGCAATGGCATCTGCATACGGCACCCCCTTTCCAACAACCATGCCGGATAGTGCAGCAGGAATGACACCGGTTTCCCTTGTCCAACACATAAATAACATGTCTCGCCACGTCCATTTGGCTTTTCGATCAGGCAAAGTGCAAGCAAAAACGGTAAGTGGACGCGCAATAAACATTAGAACAATAACAACAAGGAGTCCGCCCCACAGATACTTCATGATCGTTGAAAAATCCACCTGGCTGCCTAACAAAATAAAAATGAGCATACGCATAATCACGGTTAGATTCTCCGAAAAGTGATGGATTTCCCTTTGTTTTGCTTCCATACGTAGCCTGAAATGAGAAGCATTCCCCCAGATAAGCCCGGCAACAAAGGTCGCCATAAAACCACTCACATGCAATAAATCCGCTAACAGGTAGGAAAGCAACGCCACGACCAGCATCCCAATTACCGTATAATCCCGTAAAAAGCCAAACTCAACATAAGAAACCAAATAAGCACCTACAATCCCTATAAGTCCGCCGATGAGCATCCCACCCAATGCTACCTTAAAAAAATCGAGAATGCTTGCACCAACAGAAAAATCGCTGGTTCCCATTGCGATGGCTAACACACTAAAAGTGAGGATAGAAGCCGTCGCATCATTAAAAGCCGATTCACTTTCCACTGTCTCGCGTAAAATGGGTCGAATTTTCACCTGTTTAAATACCGGGATCAAGGTGGCTGGATCAGTGGAAGCAATGATAGAAGCTAATAAAAAGCCATACAACAAAGGAATATGTAGAAATAGATGCGCAGCATACCCCGTTACCACTGCGGTAATAATAACGCCAGGAACGCTTAACAAGCTTATTGTGGGCCATACTTTCTTTAGTGTCTGCAAACGGATGTTGCGTCCCCCATCAAATAAAATTAAGGTGGCTCCTAGGATAAGAATAAATTGATTCGTAAACGAACGGCTTTCTTCGGAGATCAGGTTCAACCCGGGCCCAATTCCGATGCCTAGAAGTAAAAACACAGCCACATCGGGTATTTTTAATTTAGAAGCTACTTTTCCAGCAATCATTCCTCCGATAAAAATGACAATGAGCAAATAAAGGATGTGATGAATCGCTCTCGTGATATCTTCCATACAACGCAACAACCTTTCATATCAAAATAAGAAAACGGAATGTACGGCATTCTATACATATAATGCCCTTTATTTCACCGGTTGAAATGTCATCATAAAAAATAGGGAAGGAGTTATAGAAGAAAATGGCTGAAAAATCATATGCAGTGATTGGTTTAGGGCGTTTTGGCAGCAGTGTCGTTAACCATTTACATAAAGCAGGATACGAAGTCATGGCGGTAGATGAAAACGAGGAAAGAGTTCAAGAGCATGTAGAGGCTGCTACACATGCGGTTCAAGCCGATTCAACGGATGAACAAGCCTTACGAGATGTCGGAATCGGAAACTTTGATGTGGTCGTTGTTGCGATTGGAGTAGATATCCAGGCCAGCATTCTAACTACCCTCCTTTTGAAGGAATTAGGGGTGAAAAGAATTGTGGCCAAAGCACAAAATCCACGACATGGACAAGTCTTGTATAAAGTAGGAGCTGATCGGGTGGTCTTTCCCGAACGGGATATGGGAATCCGGGTGGCCCATAACCTTGTCTCTCCCAATGTCCTTGATTTTATTGAACTTTCTCCTGATTATGGTGTGGCCGAGGTAGCAGTTTCAGAAAAAATGCAGGGAAAAAGTCTGGTTGAATTGAATGTCCGAGCACAATTCGGAGTTAACGTAGTGGCCATTAAAACAAACAACGATTTTAACATTGCACCAGGCCCTGAAGTTCTTCTTCAGGAAGGAGATATTCTGATTGTCGTTGGCCACAATGACGATTTACGACGTTTTGAAGAAGAAATGTAAATTATCATGAACCTTTTCCAGTGAAAAACCCGGACACAAATACAGCCGCGTCCGGGTTCATATTCTCATGATTTTCCAATTCATAAAACCGAGTTATTCCAAGAAAAACGGAGATATAGATTCTTGGTGAAACGGTCTATTCCCTAAATGTTTTAATTAACAGAAAAATAAGTAAAACATTGCATCATTTAAGTATGGGGCTGTTCTTCTTTTCGCCAAATCGTTGCCATAGTAACCGAACACTAAGCAAGATCGCAAAAGATATGACTTCTGTCATAACATGTGAGTCATCCGGGGAGAGAATAATCTTACGGGCGAGCACAAGTAAGACAATGCTCATTAGACGATTCGGCGAAAAGGTTCGAAACAATTCCAGAAGTTCATAGACGACGAGTATATAAAATATATCTTGTACGATGAACTGGTAATTAGTCAGTAGGGATTCTGGCTGGAAAATGAGTGTGCTCCACTTTATGGTGAATCCGATAATCCCCAAAACCAGCACAGACAAAAAGATGACAACAATGGACCGGCGTACAAATAATAGCGTCTCCCTTGCAACATTTATTAAAAAAATCTTGTCCATAGTATACACTATCGTACATAGCTAAAGTATAGTTGTCTATGTGCGCCCTCCACTTTTCAGTATACCAAGTTGTTTCCTTATCATACCTACTATGCTGTGAATGGGCTAATGACTCGTTTCTTCGATGAAATGAACGTCATTTTTGTTCTTTTTATCTTAGTTGTAATTAATGAAATAAAAAAAATCCTTTTCGGTATCTTAATAA
>NZ_BJXX01000234.1 GCF_007991215.1 Aneurinibacillus danicus | reverse complement strand
TAATGGCTTGATACTATGATTGATCATGAGGTTCACCACAAAGGTCAATTGTTTCTTTACGCCCGGTTAATTGGAATAGAAAAGCTTCCTTTTTTCATTACTCAACCTCCTAAACAGGAGAACATAAAAACTTATGAATGAGAAGATTGATCTTCGCCTTCGGTGTTGATACCGAAGGCTTTTTCGATGCAGGAATTCACCATAGGTAGTCTCTAAACCAGACGAGCTGGTGAAAAGCATACATAGCGGTCTGCTGAATGTTCGGGCGGAAGAAAGAAAGCTCTTGGTGAAAGAGCCGGATTATCATTTCACCTGAACATCAGACAGAAAGTCGTCCGACATGCAGCCGAGTCTTTTATTGTATCCTGAAAAAATTACCAATATAGCAAGTGTATAATTTCTTTCCTATGAGGGATTTTAAGATTAGCAATAACCATCATTCTCCATAGGAGGAATTATCTCATGGCTCAACAACAAAGCGGAAACAGAAATGAATTGCTTGTTCCACAATCGGAACAAAGATTGGAGTTATTAAAGTGGGAAATTGCAACAGAGTTAGGTATTCAATTAGGCGCTGACCAGACTTCCCGCCTAAACGGTTCTGTAGGTGGAGAAATGGTTCGACGCATGATAATGATGGCAGAACAACAATTAAGCGGACGTATTTAGTCATTGTTATTCTATATTAAAAAAGCACACCGTTTACCATGACTGCATAACTTAAATTAGCGAAGCCAGCGTAGGGAACAGTCAAATCCTCTGAGGGAATGTCTCAGGGGATTTTTAATTTTTATACACATCGTAATGAATCTTATCGAAAATTAAAAAAAAAACGAAAATTGTTTTTATGAATATATAAATACCATGAACATAAAGACAGGAGGTTTACCATGAGTATGGTCGAAATGATTCCTCAACGCCTATATGTCGGGGGAAGGATAAGCAAGGATGATTGGAGATTTATTCAAAAGAATATAACCGTCATCATAAATCTTCGAACCAAACCTGATATGCTACCGTTTGACTTTAGGAATAAAATTATGATTTGGGCCCCATTAAATGTTATGAAGGCCCCCAATCTGAATTGGACTATTCCATTCATCTATAGAATAAATACTTTATTCGACAGTGGACATAGAATCCTGATTCATTGCCTGTTAGGAAGGGAAAGAAGTGGTTTTGTTATAACTGCTTTTTTTATGCAAAAGTTTGGACTGAGCCGTGATGAAGCACTCAAACTTGCTAGGCGACGAAAGCCCAATTTAACTCCTCCGCGTCATTATATGTTGTTATTGTCACAGTATGAAGATTATCTTCGAGAAGAGTAGACAGATTCAACTTAACCAGCCTCAAACATGTTTTTACAAGTAAGGAGAAAACAGTTTGGTTGTCAGAATCTTGACTCTACTTTCTTGCTCGCTCTATACTGGCTACTGATGTCATAAGCCTGGCAAAATAAAAATGGTCAATCAGAAAAATCTGGTTGACCTTATAATACGATCGATTCCTGTTAGCCAACCATGTTCCACTCTCCAGCACCACAGATTATAAAAATCATCTATGTAGATAGGAACGGGCAACTCAGCCAGCGGAAGATCCGATTGCTGTCGGTGAAAGACGGAAGGATTCGGACGTATTGCTTCAAGCGGAGAGCGACAAGATACTTCTCAGTTGAAAACGTGCTGGCGATGCGGCCAGCGAGAGAAAAGAGAACGAGTTAAAAAAGACCCGGCGCACAGCCGGATCTTTTTTCGGCAAAGAAAGTTTAAAGTGATTAAATTTTTCATCCATTTTGCAAGCGAAGAAACACTTGCGAAGCATGTGTCAAATGTTGCTTTTTCCTTACTTCAGTTTATCATTTAAAACGTTTTCCTCTAAGACAGAAAACTTATCACCATACGTTCTGATAATATGTTTTTCCCCCCAAGCACATAAAGAATCTAAAATCTCCTGTAGACTCCATCCATAATCACTAAGCTCATATTCTACTTTTGGGGGAATCTGATTGTAAGCAATTCGATTGATAATTCCATCTTCCTCTAATTCCCGCAATTGCTGAGTTAACATTTTTTGTGTAATTCCAGGCATAAGACGTTTTAATTCACTTGTACGTTTTTTGCCACGGGTTAAATGACAGAGGATTACGCATTTCCATTTTCCTCCGATGACTTCTAGTGTGGCTTCAACTGAGATATTATATTTCTTCTTTGTCATTCTTTTCTCCTTTCTACTCTATAGGTACTTAGAAGTTCCTATACAACTTTTCGGTACCTATATTACTTAAAAGTGCTTACTTCCCCTTTGGATTTATATACCCCATAATAGCATTTGTCAGCCGGTTTTACCTATACCTTTTCAATTATATAGGTTGTTTGAAGGGGGGGGCAATACAACAAGATAACCAGGAGGAAGCAGCATGCTAAAAGACATAATACGATGATGATGCAATCCGGTCAGGTTGTATGGAAATCCAATAATTATGTAAAGTTGAACATGAGGGGGATATATGAGCACTAATCACGTTACTCAACAAGAAACAACTGTAGATAAAAAACGAAGTACGTTAGCATTGTTGGCATTAGCGATTAGCGCGTTTGGAATTGGAACAACAGAATTTATTAGTGTAGGGCTATTACCACTGATAGCTCGCGATTTGCAAATTTCAGTTACAACAGCTGGTTTAACCGTTTCATTATATGCGCTAGGAGTAGCCGTTGGAGCACCTGTGTTAACATCGTTAACGTCCACTATGTCACGTAAAGCACTATTGATGTGGATTATGATTATATTTATTACTGGTAATAGTGTCGCAGCTGTATCTACAAGCTTTAGCATACTTCTTGTCGCTCGTGTTATCTCGGCATTCTCACATGGAGTATTTATGTCTATTGGTTCTACAATTGCAGCGGATCTTGTGCCGGAAAATCGCCGGGCTAGTGCAATCGCCATTATGTTTACAGGTCTTACTGTTGCCACAGTTACAGGGGTTCCGCTCGGGACTTTTATCGGTCAACATTTTGGCTGGAGATTTGCATTTGCTGGCATTGTAGCGGTTGGGGTAATCGCCTTAATCGCGAACAGTATGTTAATTCCATTTCATTTGCGTAAAGGATCACCAGCTTCATTCCGTGATCAGCTAAAACTCATCACCAATGGTCGTTTGCTTCTTATCTTTATTATTACAGCGTTAGGGTATGGTGGCACGTTTGTAACTTTTACGTATCTGTCTCCATTATTGCAAGAAGTTACAGGTTTTAAAGCGGATAAAGTCAGTATCATTTTATTTGTATATGGAATTGCCATTGCGATTGGAAACATCATTGGCGGTAAGCTATCTAATCGAAATCCAATCCGTGCATTGTTCTATATGTTCATCGTACAAGCTATTGTATTGTTTATTTTAACATTCACTGCACCATTTAAAATTGTGGGATTGATTACTATTATTTTCATGGGATTGTTAGCTTTTATGAACGTACCAGGATTACAAGTATTTGTAGTTATGCTTGCACAGCGTTTTGTTCCAAGTTCTGTAGATGTCGCATCTGCGATTAACATTGCAGCATTTAACATAGGGATCGCAATGGGTTCATATCTAGGTGGAATTGTCACAGAATCAATGGGACTGATTCATACTGCATGGGTGGGAGCCCTTATGGTAGTAGGTGCTGTTCTTCTTACAGGCTGGAGCAGGGTGCTTGAAAAGAAAGATCGGGGGCAATTAGTCGCGTAGCGTAATTTTATATAATAATATAGTTTTAATCATAACATTTGGGAGGTCATCTTATTATGATACAGAGCTTACAAGATACAACAACGTTGCATAACGGTGTAAAAATGCCATGGGTTGGTTTAGGGGTATTTAAAGTGGAGGAAGGTCCTGAACTGATAAACGCAGTAAAAACAGCTATTAAACATGGATACCGCAGTATTGATACGGCAGCTATTTACAAAAATGAAGAAGGGGTAGGACAGGGAATACGAGAAGGAATTAAGGAAGCTAGTATTTCTAGAGAAGACCTATTTGTGACATCAAAAGTATGGAATTCGGACCAGGGATATGAATCCACCCTGGCCGCTTTCGAAACAAGCCTAAATAAACTTGGTTTAGATTATCTGGATTTATACCTTATTCATTGGGCTGTAGAAGGAAAATACAAAGAGACGTGGAAGGCACTCGAAAGGATTTATAAAGCAGGAAAAGTACGCGCGATTGGAGTAAGTAACTTCCAGATCCATCATCTGCAAGATCTAATGCAGGATGCTGAAATTAAGCCAATGGTCAATCAAGTGGAATACCACCCGCGTTTAACACAAAAAGAACTACAAGCATTTTGTAAGGAACAAGAGATCCAGTTAGAAGCTTGGTCTCCATTGATGCAAGGTCAATTGTTAGATAACCCTACATTACAAAAGATTGCGGACAAGTATGATAAATCAATTGCACAAGTCATCCTGCGCTGGGACTTGCAAAATGGTGTGGTGACCATTCCGAAATCTACAAAAGAACATCGCATTATTGAAAATGCAAATATATTTGATTTTGAGTTAACGAAAGAAGACATGGAAAAAATTAATTCCTTACATGATAACCATCGTGTGGGCCCGGATCCGGATAACGTTGACTTTTAATTAGGG
>NZ_BJXX01000233.1 GCF_007991215.1 Aneurinibacillus danicus | reverse complement strand
ATCGCGGGGTGGAGCAGTTGGCAGCTCGTCGGGCTCATAACCCGAAGGTCGCAGGTTCAAGTCCTGCCCCCGCAACCATTATTTTATTTGATTTGAACAACATTAAATAGTCTTCTTCATTCAAATACGACGGTGGTACCCGCAGGGTGCGTCCAAAATTACCCCAATACTTTTGCGGAGACCCAAAATAATCTATTTTATTTATCAGTGTTGCTTCAATATGCTTTATTATAGGTAGTTATGAACGATATCTGTTTCGCATATATTGAGTGTATATCGGGACGTGGCGCAGCTCGGTAGCGCGCACCCTTGGGGTGGGTGAGGTCGCAGGTTCAAATCCTGTCGTTCCGACCATTTATATGGGAGTATAGCCAAGTGGTAAGGCACAGGTCTGCAAAACCTTTATTCCCCGGTTCGAATCCGGGTACTCCCTCCATTGTTAATGAAGAAGTGGTTAGACACGGCTCTATAGTATCTTTATTTTTTGATTTGAATCTATGTACTATCCATACAGCTTTCGAAAAAAATGCTTGTAAAAACTTCGTATATATGATAAATTGAAATAGTTGACGCAATAATAAATGCGGTCGTGGTGGAACTGGCAGACACGCTATCTTGAGGGGGTAGTGAGCATCGCTCGTGCGAGTTCGAGTCTCGCCGACCGCACCATACATAATTGGACTCATAGCTCAGCTGGTTAGAGCGCTACGTTGACATCGTAGAGGTCGGCGGTTCGACTCCGTCTGAGTCCACCATACATATGAATGTGGAAACCCTTGGTATACGAGGGTTTTTTTGATGTTTAAAAAGCATTTTGACACCGAAGCTAAAAGGCGTAATCTTTGTTTGGTGAATGACAGAAGATTATTAAACCTGCTTACAGCTTCCGCTTGCATAGTGTCATTTGAATTTTGCGTCCTAATCGCTCGGATACCATTTTAATATGCTCACCTTGTTTCAGTATCAGGCTTGCGTGCGTATGTCGTAAATCGTGAAAACGTATTTGAGGCACTTCTGCTCACTTAATTAGTTTAAGCCACTCACGGCGTAAATTAGCAGGGTTTACAGGCGTGCCTTTAGTCGAGCATACCACCAATCCGGATGGATTATAGATAGCCTTGCTTTTCTGCTCTTTTAAAGCAGCTTATTGTAAATATCAACGTAATCATGGCCATCATTTGTTTTTACTATTAGCTTAATCTTGTCCAAGCTAAAATCTCTCCTTATTCAATAAAATCGTGCATTTATATACTTAAATATCATCGTAAGCGTCACCTAATGAAATAAAATCATCTTTTAACCAATAAGGATAGTTTCCACGATTTTTGATTAGATTTTCTAGCAGTTCACCAAATGAATTAGCTATAATTGGTGTGTCACCTATTAAAGCATGAGTTTCATGAAAACTATCATAGCACCTTCCCAATCGTTTACGATCAAGATCAATCGTTAAATAATCTCCATTACCATCGGAAACTACTATATACCAATTCATTGATATTTCATTTTTATATTCATTTGAAGCAGCCATCTCTTCAAAAATTTTTTGTCCAAGTATTACTGGATTAGCCAATACAAAATTATTTGGTGGCACTATATGATATTCATAATCACAATCGATAAATAAACTTATTCCACCACACAACGTATAAAATTGATATATATCTTCTGGTAGTTCATGCCCTTCTTGTACTGTTGGAACACCAACAGATGGGTAAACAATACAATTAGGTAAAGATTGAACTTCTTCAATTAATTGTTTTATATTCATGTCAGATCATCCTTTTACAAATAAAATCACTCCGTTGTGTATATGCCATACCCTACGTCAGTAGCTACAAAATCATTTTAATCTCTTGCTTTGAATACGTCCTCATATACCCAAGATCTTTTTTCCTCCCTCTTCTCCTTCTTTCCTCACGATTTTCACAGAAAACGGTTTTACTAAATATTGGCTCTGTTTTGAGTTAATAACAATTCGAAATGAGTTAGTATGAACTCGAAACAACAAAGCCAAGGGAATGAAAACATGGTTAAACATCGGGAAAATTCGTTTGGCATTCCTTTTGCAATTATAAAAATAGTGTAAAAGCCTTTTTGTGCTTACCTGTGCATGAATGTTGTGTCATCTCGATAACGTTCAAAGGAAGAGAGGATGGGAGTATGCAAAAGAAATTGTTTATCAATGGAGAATGGATAGAAGCGAAGGAATATAGTCCGCTTTATTCGCCTTATTCAGGTGAACTGCTTGCTTACATTCCCATGGCTACAGAAAAAGAAGTTGAACGCGCCATTGAATCAGCCTGTCAGGCCAGGGATGTATTGGCAAAAATGCCTGCGCACAAGCGGGCGGGTATTTTGGAGAAGCTGGTTTTTCTTCTTCAGGAGCGTATGGAGGAAGCGGCGGAAATCATTGCAGCTGAAGCAGCCAAGCCGATCGCGTTGGCACGGGCGGAAGTGGCCCGTACGATTGAAACGTACAAGTTTTCTGCTGAGGAGGCAAAAAGAATACACGGTGAAACGATTCCGCTTGATGCTGCGCCCGGTGGGGAAGGAAGAGTCGCATATACGGTTCGGGAACCTGTCGGTGTGATTGGAGCGATTACACCATTTAATTTTCCGATGAACCTTGTCGCTCACAAAGTAGGGCCGGCAATTGCAGCAGGAAATACCATCGTGCTGAAACCTGCTTTACAAACCCCGCTCTCTGCTTTGTTTTTGGCTGAATTGCTCCAGGAAGCGGGGTTGCCTACAGGAGCGTTAAATGTAGTGACCGGAAGTGGAATAGTAGTAGGGGAGAAGATTGTTACCGATCCGAGAGTGAATATGATTACATTCACCGGCAGTCCCGGTGTTGGGATTGGCATACGCAATAAAGCAGGACTAAAGCGGGTTGCGTTAGAACTCGGCTCGAATGCCGCTGTCATTATCGATAAGGGCACTGATATTGACCGTATTATTTCTCGCTGCGTTACCGGTGCTTTTTCTTTCCAGGGGCAAGTATGCATTTCCTTGCAGCGAATATATGCCCATGAAGAGGTATATGAGGCATTTGTTGAAAAATTTGTGGAAGCGACGAAGCTGTTAAAGATAGGCGATCCATTTGACCCGGCGTCCGATATATCTGCCTTGATTTCTGCCAGGGATGTACAACGTACACTGAATTGGATTGAAGAAGCAAAACAAGGAGGGGCAAGAGTAGTGACAGGCGGAAAAGCAGAAGGGAATGTTTTGTATCCGACCGTCATTCTGGAAGCGGACACGTGCCTGAAAGTTTCCTGTCAGGAAGTCTTTGCCCCGATCGTGTTGATTAATAAAGTGAAGTCTGTTGAAGAAGCCATTGAACTGGTGAATGATTCGCGTTATGGTCTGCAGGCCGGAATCTATACGGAAAACGTTCGTACTGCGCTGGATGCAGCCGAGAAATTGCATGTAGGCGGGGTTATGCTGAATGATATTCCGACATTCCGTGTCGATCACATGCCTTACGGTGGTGTGAAAGAAAGCGGGATGGGGCGTGAAGGGGTCAAGTTTGCCATTGAGGAAATGACAGAGTTAAAGCTCATTGTCTGGAATCGAAACTAGTTTCAAGTAATCTGGGAAGAGGGGATTTTTCTTCTTCACAGATAGACATAAAGCATAGGGGGATCAGGTTGGTGAAAATATTTAAAATTGCGGTCATTGCAGGTGATGGAATCGGGCCGGAAGTCATTAGAGAAGGTGTGAAAGTATTAAACAAAGTAGCCGAACTTAGCGGAGATTTCCGTTTTGACTTTACGTATTTCCCATGGGGATGTGAATACTACGTAAAGCATGGAAAAATGATGGATGACGACGGCATTGAGCAATTAAAAGTGTTCGATGCGATTTA
Source organism: Aneurinibacillus danicus (assembly GCF_007991215.1). GTDB lineage: Bacteria > Bacillota > Bacilli > Aneurinibacillales > Aneurinibacillaceae > Aneurinibacillus > Aneurinibacillus danicus. The sequence goes on along the minus strand of NZ_BJXX01000233.1, from coordinate 913 downwards.
TCTCGGGGCTGTCGGCTATCCGGGAGTGCCGGATCATATTTCGTTATGGGATCTGCTGTTAAAGATTCGTAAAGAATTTGATCAATATGTGAACATTCGTCCCATTCAATTATTGCAAGGAGCCCCTTGTCCGTTAAAGGATGTTGGGAAAAAAGAGATTGATATGCTATTTATCCGCGAAAACAGCGAAGGGGAATATGCTGGTGCCGGGGATTGGCTGTTTAAGGGGAAGGCTGAAGAAGTTGTGCTGCAGACGGGCGTTTTTTCCCGCAAAGGAACGGAGAGAATTATCCGATATGCTTTTGAAACGGCACGAAAAATGGGCAAATCGTTAACAAGTATAAGCAAAGGAAATGCGTTGAACTACTCCATGGTATTCTGGGATCAAATTTTTAATGAGATTAGCAAGGAGTATCCGGATGTTGAAACACACTCGTATCTTGTGGATGCGGCCAGCATGTTTATGGTAAAACAGCCGGAACGCTTTCAAGTCGTTGTCGCTTCGAACCTGTTTGGCGATATACTAACAGATTTAGGGGCTGCGATTGCCGGAGGAATGGGGTTGGCTGCCGGAGCGAATATCAATCCAGAGCGAACGTATCCTTCGATGTTTGAACCCATTCATGGATCTGCGCCGGATATTGCAGGCAAAGGCATCGCCAATCCTCTTGCGGCGATCTGGTCTGCGAGCCAAATGCTTGAATTTTTTGGATACAAGGCATTGGCAGATACTGTGATACAAGCTATCGAAAAAATATTGCAAGAAAAAGAGGTTCTCACACCGGATATGAACGGTACGTCTTCCACTTCGGAAGTAGGGGACAGAATGGTAGACATTATCTCCTCCATGTTGCACGATGAACGGCTTGAACGTCCCTTATTTTCTCAACAATAATATGGCGATATATAATTA
>NZ_BJXX01000232.1 GCF_007991215.1 Aneurinibacillus danicus | reverse complement strand
CTTTCTTAGTGCATAGGTTCTTTTTTAGTGTCTAATTTTAGGGTTACAGTTCAGCATGGGAAAAATCGGATTTTTTTCGTATGCTACTGTCCTTAGTGTATATTTTCATTAAAAGAATTTGGTGTTATACCTCAAATAGAAAAGGCGAGGTTTCCCCCGTCCATTTGGTTACATGCTCCTTTAAATATTCATTCTCCGCCTTTATATAAGCCAGTTCTCCCTCAATACTTGCAAACTTCGTCTTTGGTCGTCCTTTTCTCCAGACTGTCCCTCTTCCTCATAAAGTCGAACTGCTTCCGCCTTGAGCTCTGAAGTATACTGTTGAAACTTCTGACCCTTCCTAGCCATAAAAAAATCCCCTCCGGTTGTCAGTGTTATTTGTCCATTTTATCCATGGGCTTTTTCACACTGTCAACCATGAGGGGATAATATCAGACGGGAGGTCTTTTATTTTGGTGCTATTATAATTTTTAAGAAAGCGGATAAGTGGCCGGGAAACGGGGTATGTTAAAAAATGGAACGGTTATGTTTTACATGCAGTGAAAACCAAACAAACAGGAGGAAGTAATAATGAAAAAGATCATATACGGCATTGTAGCCGTTGTCATTCTCGCTTCCGGCATCGCCTATGGAAATTCAAAGCTTGGGACAACCTCCACTTCTCCCGTGTCTGAACCGGCCCAAATACAAACGGAAGCGAAGCGGATACCGATTGGCGAACATAAATTACCGCCGCTCCCGTATGCATATAATGCGCTTGAACCATACATCGATGAGCAGACAATGCGCCTCCACCATGACATTCACCATAAGGCGTATGTAGACGGACTAAACAAAGCGGAGAAAGAGATGCAAAAAGCACGGGAAACCGGGAGCTATGATCTGATCAAGCACTGGGAGCGGGAAGCGGCGTTTAATGGCTCAGGGCACTATCTTCACACTATTTTCTGGAATAATATGAAGCCGAAGGGCGGGGGACCGGCTACGGGATCCATTGCAGAAGAAATCAATACAACTTTCGGTAGCTTCGATAAATTCAAAGCACACTTCTCTGCGGCGGCCGAAAAAGTAGAAGGCTCCGGCTGGGCCCTGCTCGTCTACAGTCCTCAGGCTGGCCGGTTGGAAATTTTGCAGGCTGAAAAGCATCAGAATCTGACTCAGCAGGGCGTCATTCCGCTACTTGTGCTGGATGTATGGGAACATGCGTATTACCTGAGGTACAATAACAAACGGGGCGATTATATCAAGGCATGGTGGAATGTAGTCAATTGGGATGACGTGAATAAAAGATATGCGGAGGCCAAGAAACTAAAATAAAAAATACCCGGACCGCGTTGAAGTGTCCGGGTGTTTTCTTGCGCCAGTTTATTTAGTGCCAAAGTGTTTTACGGGCACGGTATCTCTTCCACCGCCCGGGTGATTTGCAGACCGCAGTTTGAACAACTGAAAATATGCATACATTCATGGGCCAGTTGATCGAGATAGCCGTTCGTCATCGCCACATCGCCCCATTCCCGGTACGGACTATACGGATCGTAAAACGATTCCAGCTTTCCTGCATCCTCCATTAGATGATTGCAGGAGGGGCAGATATGCTGCATGTGCGTCAGTCCATTACAAATTGGGCACATGGACACCGCACTTCCCCCTTTCGCTAATTTCTTCGGTTTAGCAAATTCGCGTATAATGCGTAACTGGCTAGAATGCCGAAAGAAAGGATGGCGGCTAAAAGCCCGGCCACTGGATTGTTACTGCCATAATACAGCATTAGCGGAATACCAACGGTCAAGGCGATAACCACCAGCATATACAGCGTGTAAATTGCGCTTCGCGCCATACAGTCTCACATCCCTTTTTCTGTGAAAATCGTGAGGAAAGAAGATCCGAGGAAGAGAAAGGCGTTCTCTTTTTTTTACATTGAAATCATCGTCTCATTCTTTCCTCTCTTTTCCTTCGTCCTACAAAAGTCAGCCGGCCTTCCCATCATTTCATGTCGGGGCTGCGGCTAACCAGTCATGGTGTTTTTCTTAGAGTCTGCAAGGCGGGCGGGCTGTATACGTGGAAAAGAAAAAGCCCGCAAAATTGCGGACTCTCCCGTCTATATTACATTTTCAGGCTGGAACTATGGGCCGGTTGAACTTTTGCGGCGGGGTCCATATAGGACTTGGCATTATTGACAGCGGTTGGCGCCTCGCCGAAGCCGACGGCAATCAGCTTAATCTTGCCGGGGTATGTCGTAACATCACCGGCTGCATAGATGCCCGGAATGTTTGTTTCCATTTTGGAGTTAACAATAATGGAGCCTTTATCCAGCTCAAGACCCCAGTCTTTAATTGGACCGAGGGAAGAAATAAAGCCGAAGTTCACGATGACGGCATCAACTTCCTCCGTAATCAACTCTTCGGTTTTGCTGTTGCGCAGCGTCACCTTTTCAATTTTGTCTTCGCCGTGCAGTGCGTGCGGTTCAAACGGGGTCAATACATTTACCTTTGACTTCATGAGGTTTTCTACGCTGTGTTCATGCGCCCGGAACTTGTCCCGGCGGTGCACAATCGTTACCTTCTCTGCAATCGGCTCCAGCATAAGAGCCCAATCGACTGCGGAATCTCCGCCGCCGAATACGACCACTTTCTGATCGGCGAACTTATTTAAGTCATCGACAAAATAGTGGAGATTCGATTTCTCGAATTTCTCTGCACCGGCAAGCTCGAGCCTGCGTGGTTCAAATGCTCCTACCCCTGCGGTAATGATGACGGTACGGGAATAATGAATGCCTTTATCTGTCGTAATCTCAAATACGTCTTCTTTCTTTTCCACGTTCATGACTTTTTCTTCAAGGCAGATTTCTGTTTCGAAGTGGGACACTTGTTCTTTTAAGCGATCAATGAGCTCTTGAGCACGGATTTTCGGGAAGCCCGCCACGTCATAAATGTATTTCTCCGGATACAATGCGGAAAGTTGTCCGCCGAGCTGCGGCATGCTTTCAATTACTTTGCAGCTCGACTGCCGCATTCCCGCATAGAATGCGGTGAAAAGACCGGCCGGGCCGCCTCCGACAACCGTAATTTCATATACCTTCTCATCCCTTATAAGACCCATTCTTTCTACACCTCCGCAAATTAAGAAACAAGCAATTCTTTTTTATTATAATGGGGTAAGAAAATATTGAAAAGAAAAAGAATAGAAAGAAACATTATAAAATGCGAATAATTTATGATTGACGAATCCTAAATATTCGTTTTACAATCAAACACGTAAGTCGGCCCTATATTGTGCATATTTTCACTTGAAAAAAGGTAAAAACCGATTTATGATAAAAATGTGAACAATTTGGTAACGGTGAGAGATAATAGTGTGGATGGAACCTCTTTGAGAGGGGAACCTAGTGAAAAAAAGAACAATGCTTCTTTAAGGTTATAAAATTTTAGAGGAAAATGGAAGTGAAAAAATGAGCACACCGAAAATTTTAATCCTGGGAGCGGGATACGGCGGATTAATGACAGCCGTTCGCCTGCAAAAACAACTGAACTATAACGAAGCTGATGTTACGCTGGTAAACAAGCATGATTACCACTACTTTACAACATGGCTCCATGAACCGGCAGCAGGAACCAAAGATCCGGACGATTGCCGCGTCGATATCAAGGATTTACTTGATACGAACAAAGTGAATTTTATCAAGGATACCGTAATGGAAATTAAGCGTGAAGAGAAGAAGGTTCTGCTTGAATCCGGAAAAGCTCTGTCTTACGATTATCTAGTTGTTGGCCTGGGCAGCGAGCCGGAAACATTCGGCATTCAGGGTCTGAAAGAGCATGCTTTCAGCATCCGTAGTATTAACAGTGTACGTGAGATTCGCGAGCATATCGAATACTGCTTCGCGAAGTATAAAATGGAAAAACGCCCGGAACTCTTGACGTTCATTGTCGGTGGCGCAGGCTTCACAGGTATTGAGTTTGTCGGAGAATTATCCGATCGTGTGCCTGAGCTGTGCAAAGAATTTGACGTAGATCCGTCTGTCGTGAAAATCTACAACATCGAGGCAGCACCAACCGTATTACCTGGCTTCGACCCGGAGCTGGTGAATTATGCAATGGAAGTGCTGTCCCGCAAAGGTGTTACGTTCAAGATTAACACACCGATTAAAGAATGCACGCCGGAAGGGGTTGTGCTCGCGGACGGTGAAGAAATTAAGTCCAGCACGGTTGTATGGACAGGCGGCGTGCGCGGCAACTCGATTATCGAAAAGGCTGGCTTCGAAACGATGCGCGGCCGCGTAAAAGTAGATCCATTTCTCCGTGCACCGGGCCACGAAGATGTATTCATCGTGGGTGACGGCGCATTAATCATCAACGAAGAAACAAACCGTCCGTACCCGCCGACGGCGCAGATCGCTATTCAGCAAGGAGAAAATCTGGCACAGAACCTTGTTGCCGTTATCCGTGGCGGCGAGATGAAGCCGTTCGTGCCTGCTCTTAAAGGTACCGTAGCTTCCCTCGGTAAAGGTGAAGCAATCGGGCTTGTCGGTGACAAGAAAATCTACGGTAACACAGCCGCATTGATGAAGAAAGTCATCGATAACCGTTCCCTCTATCTGCTCGGTGGTCTGTCGCTTGTACTCAAAAAAGTGAAGCTGTAAGAAGAGGGATCGCTGTGAGACACGCCAGTGTGCAAGTGCGTGCGCTGCTGACGGACGAAGAGCGTTCGCGTTATGAAAAGTTGTTCGAGGTAGGCAAATACCTTGAATCGCAAAATCGTCATGATTTGGCGTATACGATTCAGCGTGAGCTTGAATTTCTGATTGAGCCGGCCATCGAGCGGCTGCAAGAAAAAGGGCGTCAGCGCGGTAACCGGGACTATCTGGATCCGATTGTGATGCGTGCTAAAAACAATGAGGAACAAGTATAAATGTGTGAAAAGTGGGGAGCCTTCATTAGGAAGGCTCCTTTTTTCTGTGAAAATC
>NZ_BJXX01000231.1 GCF_007991215.1 Aneurinibacillus danicus | reverse complement strand
CCTTGTCCGAAGCCGATTTATCTCATGACTGAAGTCACGAGTGTTCTCGGCTAATCTATAAATTTTCCGTTTTATTCAAATTCATTTCTATCGACCTATCAGTTGACGCGGCAGATACTGTTTACTTCAATTAGGCCAGATGTTCCTTTAGCTGTTCGCGCAGGGTTCGCTTAAGAAACTTACCTACAGAGGTTTTTGGGATCTCATCCATTATCACAATATCGTCCGGCAACCACCATTTAGCAAACTGAGGAGCAAGGAATTCCATTAAATCTTTTTTGCTTACCGTCGCTTTGTACCCTTCCTTTAGGACGACGCAAGCTACCGGTCGTTCCTGCCATTTTGGATGGGGAACGGCCACAACGGCTGCCTCAAAAACGGCTTCATGCGCCATTAAAGCGTTTTCTAAATCAACAGAAGAAATCCATTCTCCTCCGCTTTTGATTAAATCCTTCGTGCGATCGACCAGTTTGACCACACCTTCTTCATCAATCGTTGCCACATCTCCTGTATGGAGCCAACCGTCTTTAAAGGCATCCTTCGTCCGTTCATCAAGGTAATATTCATCAGCTATCCATGGGCCCCGAACAAGAAGTTCGCCCATTTCTTCTCCGTTCCACTGGACTTCACCATCGTCTCCTATAACCTTTATTTCTAAGCCGGGCATTACCAATCCCTGCTTTGAACGAATATCCAGCTTATCTTCCTCAGGTAAGTCTTGCTGATAGCTTTTCAAACGGGAAAGAGTCACAATAGGGCTTGTTTCTGTCAGGCCGTAAGCGTGCAGAAAAGGGATCTTATATTTGGATTCGTACGTTTTGATCATTCCGCGCGGAGCGGCAGAACCCCCGCATAATATCGCACGGAGACTACCCGTCTCATAATTTCCTTCTTCCAGTTCTTTTAACAATGCGAGCCAAATTGTCGGAACTCCCGCCGTGATCGTGACCTTCTCCAGTTCGATGAATTGGGCCAGTATCTTCGGTGTAAACTGCGGTCCCGGCAGCACCTGTGTCGTTCCGAACCAGGTGGAGGCAAATGGCAGTCCCCAGGCATTTGCATGAAACATGGGGACAACAGGCATCGCAACATCGGATTCCGAGATTGCGGCTGCGTCCGCCAACCCCAGAGCCATGCTATGCAGAACAATGCCGCGGTGGGAATACACCACTCCTTTTGGATTTCCAGTAGTAGCCGAAGTATAGCACATTCCGGCAGGAGCGTTTTCATCAATGTCCTTCACAAAACTAAATTCAGGGTCTCCATCGGCCAACAAATGTTCATAGGAATAAAGCGGCTCCAGGGTTGATGATGGAACATCGTCTTTATCAGTCATCACCACAAAAGCCTCAACTGTTTTTAATTGACTCTTGATTTGTTCCACCAACGGCAAAAGATCCTCATCTACAATTAAAACCTTATCTTCTGCATGATTCACGATATAGACGATATGTTCAGGGGAAAGGCGGATGTTTATCGTGTGCAATACGGCTCCCATACCCGGTGCAGCAAAGTAGACCTCTAGATGACGATGATGGTTCCAGGCAAGAGTCCCGACGCGCTCTCCACGCTGAACTCCCAGCCTCTGAAGCGCACTGGACAAGCGACGTGCCCGTTTTCCTATCTGGGCATAGGTAAATCGGGAAATGCCTGAGGATGTTCTGGATATAACCTCCTTTTTCGGAAAATATTTTTCCGCCCTTTCCAGCAAAGAGCCAACCGTTAATTGAACATTCATCATTTGCTTCATCCACCTCTTTTTGCAATGTATTTTATTTTTTTGATTTGCTTTGTATGAGGATTTGTCTATTCTGCTATAGTAAGGTGTCGATGGGTTATTTCGGCTGCATGAGAATTACTCTGTCCAGCCAGCCCGTTTCTCCGTTAAGCGTATCGGATTTTCTGATTGATAGCGCTTCCATAAAAATTCAGTGTGTGTTTATCTCCTTTATATCCGAGTCCTCCAGGAAGATTCATAAATATCATATCAAATCTTACTATTCATTGTATATAAAATATTTTGAATTAAATCCAGCGGCTTTTCATCGTATTCCGCTCAATTTTTTTACCTTGGCCATTGTAAGGACTGGTTTAATTTTTCTTTGGCTATGATAACTAAAAGAAAGGAGGTGTTTTTATGGCAAAGGACGTACTATGCGAAGTAAACAACTGTACTTATTGGGCCCAGGGAAACAAATGCAATGCGGATGAGATTTACGTAGTCAGTCACAAAGGTAAGCAAGCTTCCACTACAGAAGAAACCGACTGTAAAACGTTCAAACCGGGTATGTAAAAACAAATGATTGCCGTTTTTTGAAGAGTCTCTTGTCGAAAGCGATAAGAGGCTCTTTCTGTTTTTCAGCTTAAATATTCAGTTTCTATATAACAATCGGTTTGTTTCTGCTCCTTTTTATCCTGTTAAAGTTGTATGGGACATCGCTGTCCGAAGCATTCCTCTTTACATGGAGGGAAAATAAAGCTAACTTTGAATATGGGCGTTGTTTGGAAACGATATGAGGAGCCTTGCCGAACGAACCGTGTGGATCATTTAAATAAAGGGGATTGTAAAGTGAACGTTCATGTAAATACGGAAACATCTGCCGGCTCAAAATCCAATCAGCCGGAGCCAGGAATGCGAGTACTCGTGATGACCTCTGTCCCGGCTGAGAGGGACGCGGTGCTGCGTGGACTCCGTGGCGCCAGTAGATTTGACGTGGTGGTGGCGGGCGTCGGCCCGGCAGCGGCTGCAGCCAGCACAGCGACCGTGTTGGCATCTGCCGAGTACGGCTTGGTAGTGAGTGCCGGAATCGGTGGCGGCTTTGCCGGTCGGGCCGAAGTAGGCTCTCTGGTGGTGGCGAGCGAGATCGTTGCCGCCGACCTGGGAGCGCAGACGCCGGAAGGTTTCTGCAGCCTGGACGAGCTGGGGTTCGGCTCCACCCGCGTTCCGGTTGACACTGACCTGACGACCCGGGTGACGGAGGCGCTGTATGCGGCTGGACTTCCGGCCACGACCGGACCGGTGCTCAGTGTATCAACTGTAACGGGTACTGCTGCGACCGCCTTAGAGCTGGCCTCACGGGTGCCGGGAGCGGCTGCTGAGGCGATGGAGGGATATGGCGTGGCTACGGCAGCCCGTAACCGCGGCGTACCGGTCCTGGAAATCCGTGCGATTTCGAACCCGGTCGGTCCGCGTGACCGGGCCGCCTGGCGTATCGAAGAAGCGCTAAACATACTAGAAGCAGCGAGTTCAATATTATCGGAGGTGTTATGATGAGAATTGCCTTTTCTCCTTGTCCTAATGATACTTTTGTTTTCCATGCCTGGGTACACGGGTTGATACCTGACGCGCCAAAGCTCGACGTTACATACGCGGACATCGATATTACCAACAGTCTGGCGGCCAGCTCCAACGGGCCTGACGTGCTCAAAATTTCGTATGCGGCTTTGCCGTGGGTGCTGTCCGAGTACGCACTGCTTCCCTGCGGGGGAGCGTTGGGCAGAGGCTGTGGACCGCTGATATTGACGAAAAACAGTACGGAGCCAGCGGCGCTGGCCGGCCGACGGGTTGCGGTACCGAGTGAGCGATCGACCGCCTACCTGCTGTTCCGGCTGTGGGCAGCCCAGCATGTACCAGAAGGCGTGGGCGAAATTGTGATTATGCCGTTTCACGAAATTATGCCGGCAGTGCGCTATGGTCTGGTTGATGCCGGGCTGGTAATCCACGAGGCGCGCTTTACCTATCACACGTACGGGCTAAATATGTTGGCTGACCTGGGGAACTGGTGGGAAGCCGACACCAATCTGCCGATTCCGCTGGGAGCCATCATCGCCCGCCGGTCACTCGATCTGGAGGCAATTGCCGGATGGATTCGTACGTCGGTCGAATACGCATGGGCAAACCCGGAAGCATCCCGGGATTACGTGATGTATCACGCGCAAGAGTTGGCTTCTGAGGTAGCACAGGCGCACATTGACCTATACGTGAACAAGTTCACTGCGGATTTGGGCGAGGACGGATATGCGGCGGTAACCGCTCTGCTTAGCCGGGCCGCGCAAGAAGGACTCGTGCCGAAAGTGGATTTCGGGGCGCTGCGCTAACGCGAACGGCGGACAATGAATCCGGGAGTATAGGGATTCAAAGGATAGTAGACACCGGGTAAACAAATAAGCCACCTGTATATACAGGTGGCTTAAGGTAATGCTTATCGTTCTTCAACATATTTCCGTCTTTTTTCACGAGTAAAAGCGAACCTAGAAGGAGAAAATTCTAAAAGAACAACGAACGTACACTTTATTTTACATTTGCGATATCCACACTACCCCTATGCCCTTTCTAGAGTCAAATTAAAAAACTGCAAGAGTCCAGGTGGTTTATATTGAATTTGAAAGGTAACATCATTTATAATTTAATCGAATATTTAGAATTATCGGCCTTATAGGGAGGGTGCTATGGATACGAAGTTCATTTATAAAGGATTACCACGGCCTGAGTCGTCCAATTTAATCTCCGGCATCCAAACCGCATGGGTAAAATATATTGAAGAGGGAATAAAGCCTGAATCTCTACTTCGTTCAGAAATTATTGCTTCCTGGGAAAGATCGAAGAAATTCGGAGTGAACCCTTTGCAGAAGCAGGTTGAGGAAAGCATTGGAAATGATGAACTAAGTTTATTTCAGGAAAAAAATGATAAACTTCTTCATTACGCCAGACCGGATATGAAATTCCTGGCAGAATCTCTAGAGGGATCGGGAACTATAATAACAATTAGCGATAAAAATGGGCTTTTATTGGATATGTATGGAGATCGTGAAATTTTAAGAAGAGCGGAGAAAATAAATTTTCTTCCAGGGTCGGTCTGGAGTGAAGAAGTTGCTGGAACGAACGCTATAGGTACGGTTATAAAAAATAAGATGCCCGTGCAGATTTTATTTACTGAACATTTTTGTACGGGATGGCAGGATTGGATTTGTGCGGCGGCCCCTATATTGAATCCGTTTTCACATGAGTTAATGGGAGTTTTAGATATATCTGGAAAATGGAGGAATATTCATCCACACACATTAGGATTAGCGATTAGTAAAGCTAATAACATCACCAGGTATATCGAGAGGATTATTTATCATGAGGGATTACGAATGAATCCTTTCTTGACGGCCACACTTGGTTCTTTTGAGGATGGAATTATTATTGCA
>NZ_BJXX01000230.1 GCF_007991215.1 Aneurinibacillus danicus | reverse complement strand
ATAGAATGTATATGGAAGAGAAAAGAATATAAAGGATAGGTATTTTATAAATTTTGAAATCGGAAAACATAAAGATTCCTCCGTCTTTAGCAAAGTCGCTTCTATCATATTACTATATCCGTAATTTTTATCGAGATTAAATGCAAAAAATTTTAACCTAAATTTGTATTTTACCCGCATATTCTACTCTTTCTTTTTTACTAAACAAAAATATTTATCGGAGACGGAAGAAGAGCAGCAGATGTATCGGGAAGAAAATCCGGATTGGGTGGCAACCTGGGACCCTGACTGGGGCGATCGCATGACGGAGCTTGTGTTCATTGACGTGGGCATGAACCAGGCGGCGTTCGGATGAAAGACAATGGAGGGCATCCTGTGTGTGCAGGATGCTTTTTCTTTTATGAAAAAGAATCATTATTATTTAATTGTATGCATACAGTGATCAAGAAAAGGAGGGACAAACCATGATGCGTAGTGAAAGCTGGCAATTTGATGTGGGAAGATTTGCGCAGGGGATGATTCTACTCAACTTCGCTCTGTTTTTGTACAAGGTTATAAAAACCGGGGAAATCAATCGGCTGGTGGCGCCGTCCTTTGTTTTTTTAACGGTAGGAATGATGGTGCTGATATGCTTGATGACCGTATATGCTTTCGTTACTTGTCTGCATCGTAACGGAGAAGAGAGTAGATGCGACTGCTGCGATCGCCCGCTTCGTTCGCCGCTGCGCCTATCCTGGCTGCTGCTCATGGTGCCTTCTGTGCTGGGCATCTGTTTTCCGGTTTCATCGCTGGGCACTTCTATGCTGGATACGGCGCGACACACGGTTCCACAAGAGAAAGATCGTGTGCCGTCTGCTGTTACGCCACCTTTGTTTGATAATCGCCTGCTCTCTTTGTCGCAGTCCCACTCATCGGAAAAGGCGGCCGAACTCTCGCTTCTGGATATGCAGGAGCATTTTTATGATAAGAAGGAACAGTATATAAAACGACCATACAGGCTGACGGGCATTGTCTACCATCCGCCCGGCTGGCCGTCCGAACGGATTATCCTGATGCGCTTTGCGATCTCCTGTTGCGCCGCCGACGCGATTCCGATTGGTGTAATTGCCGAAAGCCCGGTTATGGCACGATTGAAAGACAATACATGGGTGAATGTGCAGGGCGGGCTGAACGTACGGCAGATGCCGGGAGCAGACGCACTTGTGCCGTTGAATTGGACGTACGGTCAGGTGGTGCAGCCGGTTCTGACAGCGTCGCAGGTTGAAGTGATTCCAGAGCCTGCTGAACCATATCTTTCGGTGCCGGTAATCGACCTGACCGGAGGTGAAAGCTAACGTGTGGCAGAATGCGCAAACCGTTTTCTTATCCATTCTTCTTGAATCGCTTCCGTTTGTTTTGGCGGGAGTACTGGTTTCATCTGTTATTCAAAGCATGGTATCGCAGGAGACATTTTTGCGCATGATACCAAAGCGCAAAACGCTGGCCGTCGTTTATGCTTCGCTCTTGGGGCTTGTACTGCCGGTATGCGACTGCGGCGCAGTGCCGGTGGCACGGAGTTTAATGCAGAAGGGAGTACCGGTTTCGGCGGCGATGGCATTCGTGCTTGCGGCACCAGCGATAAATCCGCTGACGATGGTAGCGACCTATGTGGCGTTTGGCGGCAGCACCGTAATGATGGGATTACGCACCGTGGCGGCCCTAAGTATCGCAGTCCTGGTGGGCTGGCTGTTCCTCTGGTTGCGAATCGAGAAGGTTAAGCCATTTCCGCTGGCACCTGTCGCGCTGTCTGCCACCGTTCCGACTTCTGGTACCCGATTTTTTTTAATAGCAGGTGTTCTTGGTCATGCATTGAGGGAATTGTTTGAGGTTGGCGTGTTCATTGTTGCGGGTGCAGCGGTGGCCGCCGCTATTCAAGTATGGTTTCCCGCATCCATACTGAGTGCGGTAGGGCAGCATCCCATAGGCTCGGTAGGGGGAATGATGGGACTCGGTATTTTGTTTTCGCTATGTGCTCAGGCTGATGCGTTCGTCGCCCGTTCTCTGGCCGGAGTAAGCACAGTGGGCGGCGTTTTTGGTTTTCTGGTGATTGGGCAGATGATTGATATTCGTAATTTTTTGCTGCTGCCGCGCGCATTTCATCGAAAAGTAGTAATCCTGACATTCTTTGTTACTTTTGTGCTTACTCTTTTACTTGGAGTGATGGTGAATTACACGGATCTTTCGACTACATGAATTAGGGAGAAACAAAAACGGAGCGATCTTCTGCTCCGTTTTTGTTTTGAACTCGCTGTTCAAGTGACCAAACGGTCCGGTTGTTTTTTATACGTAAGAAAATAATAATCGTATGGATTCTTTTCGTCTTTGATGCCTTTTTGCTTGGAGACGAGTTTCCATTCTGTTATATCGATCTCAGGGAAGTAGACGTCACCTTCAAAGCTTGCTTCGATTATGGTTAGATGAAGCGTGTCGACATACGGCAAAAACAATTTGATAATCTGGGCGCCGCCGATCACGTCAATCGGTTCCCCTTTAAAGCGCGTAAGCACTTCGTCTACAGAATGCAGGACCACGCATTCTTCCGCCCTATAATCCGGATTTTGCGTAAGCACTACGTTTGTGCGGCCCGGCAGCGGATGACCGATGGCCTCATGCGTTTTTCTGCCCATCACGATGACATGCCCCATTGTGAGGTTCTTAAAATGTTTCAGGTCGGCCGGCAGATGCCAGGGAAGCCGGTTCTCTTTGCCGATGACCCGGTTCCTATCCATTGCGACGACGATGGAAATCATGAGAACGTCTCCTTAAAGCTGGTTATTGGCCGGACGAGAGCGGTTTGCCGCTGTCGTTCCATAGCCATTCCTCCAAGATTTTTGCGGTGCGAGGTGCCATACCGTCTCCGTATTCAACAGGGTATACGGTTTGAACGATAAAGTACCTGCCCGCATGTTTGCCGAGCAGCAGGCGATGAGAGTACCCCTGTTCTGTATACGCGTATGCTCTGATGGCCCACGGCGTATCTTTGATCTGCTGCTCATGCTCCGCTTTGTATCCGTACGTTTGAATGAAGGACACCATGTCTTCTTCGTTTTGCGAATGATTGGCCGGGAAGTATACGTTCATGAACGCTTTATCGTTACGGTATCCGTTGAAGTTTACGATAAACTGTACGGAGTCACCTTCACCGGAACTGGCCTTCTCCGCAATCATGTCGGACGGATAATACGTGGTGAACGGCCAGTTTTGCTCTTTGAACAGCTTCAGCGTAATTTTCTCCGGCATGCCTTCAATATAAATGATGCCATCTTTCACGGCCGGACGGCTCTGTCCATTCCCGCCGGAAAGCGGTGGCAGCAGCGCCGGATCGGACGGTTCTGCCGGGCGGGCTTTCAACGTCGACAATCCCCGCTCTTTGGCCGTTTTCAAAAGCTGTACCGCCTCTGCGCGAGTCAGCGGATCTTTGCCCCGGTACGCCTCAATACTTGTCTCCCCGGGAACTTTGCCGAAAGCCAGCTTTTTGCCCAGTACATACTGAATTGCATTGTTTCCCGAGTAGTGTACTCCGTCTGCTGCAGCGATCAGCTCGGCTACCTGCGTCCGGCTAATGGTGGTATGGCGTGCCTTCGTATTATGTAAGCCGGCGAGCGGGTAGCCGAGACTGTGCGCTTTTTTATAATACGGTTCGGTCCATTCTTTCCCCGTCATCTCGAGGTCTTGGACATACAGGCCTACCAGCATACGGAGAAATTCTGCTTCGGTGACCGTGCGGTTCGGTTTAAAAGTTCCGTCTCCATACCCGCTAATCACATGCATGCTGACTCCCCACGAGATTGCCCCGTTCTTCCAGGCCCAGTGGCCAGCAGGGACGTCAGTGAACGCGGGAGCGGCCGCTGCAGTTCCGCTTCCCGAGAGAAGCATAAGTGCGGCAGTGGCGGAGGCGACGGTTTGCGTAACACGTTTCTTAAGCATAAACAAGCTCCTTCCTGATCGATTTCCTATCTCTTAAGACGAAGGAAAAAGCAGGAAGGTTTCCGCTAATGCTGCAATTAGCCCTATCTGACTACGCGATTGCTGAACGTGTTAAGAAGCGGGCCTGCTTCGCAGGCGTACGGCAATCCAGAGAATGATGCTCGCACCCAGCAGTACGCCCAGTGCCAAGAGACCGTAGTCATGCACGGCGGTCCCGATTTTATCGATATAGCGGCCGAACGCACGGCCAACCATGAAGAACACAAGTGTCCAGGCGAAACCTACCGTATAGGAAAACAGCGCATAGCTCGCAAACGGCATACGTCCAATACCGACGAGGTAGGGTACAAGATGGCGAACGATCGGAAATGCATAGCTGATGCACAGCGAATAAGAACCGTACTTGTTGATTAGGTCGTATGATTTGGTTAAATATTTATCAATGTTTTTCTTCTTTTGCAGTTTATTCAGCACCGGCGGTCCCATTACACGCCCCAGGCCATAACCGATGGACAAGCCGGAGACCACGCCGAGATACGTAATAAGAAACGCAGGGATAGGATCGAGCAGGCCGAGCGCAGTCACGAATCCCCCGGTCATAACCACGACTTCATCTGGAATCGGCATGCCGACGATGCCGAGCCATAAACAAAAAAAGAGCGCGGCATAGCCGTACTGCCCGATAAGCCCAATTAATGTATCAACGTCCATATTATCCCCCATTATGTTTGATTTCTTTCCCCATTATAAAGAGTTTCCCATAAGATTAAAAGATTGCCGACAAATTGAGGAGCATGCAGCATAAGTGCAGGAAGCAAGTGCAATTAAATAATTTTTTGAAATAAATTTGAACAAAATGTGATAATCCCTAAAAAATGTGGGTAAGAATTAACTATTACTACATTTTTGTAAAGGGGTTTTCAAGTCATGAATTGGATTGCTAAGCAATGGCACAATGCATGGGCCAATTATTACGCATCCAAGATTGAGAGCCTGGACAGCAGTGAGGATCGGTACGATGCAGATGTACGTACGTATCATTCGAAAAAGTTTATTTCTCATTATGAAGCATTGTATGGAGCTGAACAGCAAAATCAGGCAAGCGACGAATCTATGCGCATCTTTTAATAAAGCCACCATAGCTTTTCAGACGCAACCCCGACATGAAAATGATGGGAAGGACGTCTGACTTTTGCGGTACGAAGGAAAATAGGGAAGAGAACGAGGAGATGATTTCAATGTGGAAAAAGGCGAACGCC
>NZ_BJXX01000229.1 GCF_007991215.1 Aneurinibacillus danicus | reverse complement strand
GTGGCGAATGACGTAAAGTACGGCTTGAGCGCCTCTATTTTTACGAACCACTTAGATGAAGTATTCCGATATATGAATGAAATGGAAGCCGGCATGATTCGAATTAATGGGGAAAGCACCGGTATTGAATTTCAGGCACCGTTTGGCGGGTTGAAGGCCTCCAGTTCCCACTCCCGGGAACTGGGAAAAGCCGCTATAGAATTCTTTACTTCGATTAAAACAATAACAGTGAAACCATAAAATTTTTATTGACTTGGCTATAGCAGACTCCTTCTTTCCTCACGATTTTCACAGAAAAGGGGAGCTATAGTCAAACAAAGGACAGGGTGATTCTAATACTATAGAAGGTGATAATGATATGTTTTTAGTATTATTAACCTATATAAAGCCAATTGAAGAGGTTGAAAAGTGGTTGGATGACCACGTAACATTTTTGGATACGTATTATACAGAAAAAAAGTTTGTTTTTTCTGGTCGCCGTAATCCAAGAGTAGGTGGCGTTATTTTGATAAGTGCCGAAACAGAAGAGGAAGTCCAAGAAATAATAAAAGAAGATCCGTTTTTTATTCATCAAATTGCTGAATACAATATAATCGAGTTCTTTCCAACTAAGTATGATGAGCGATTTAGTTGCTTTGTTGATGCAAAAGTAAAATAAAGTGCATCCTATAATAGAGAGGCTATATGAACATCATGTTAGGATAAGCTATTCTTTCTGTAAACTACTAGAGAAAGGATGGCTTTTTTCATGAAAAACGGATACGTAATTCACTTACTTTTTCGAATAAACGGGTTCTTTGCCGCCGAGAACCTCCATAATTCTTCTTGATGCTTCTTTCAGTTTTTCTCCGCAAAAAGAAATATGGTTTTCATCTAGCTGTGAAGCAAGACCAATACACGCAATAACCATATATACATTCCCATAAACATCAAAAATAGGTGCGGCTACACCATAAAGACCGGGCGTATGCTCTTCATAGCTTACCGCATACCCCTTTTCTTTAACTTCTTTTAGGCTTTCTTTGAACTTTTCAAAATCAGTTATAGATTTATCTGTAAACTTCTTAAAGTTGACTTTCCGAATAATTTCATCTGCCTGATCCTCTTCCATATAGGCTAAGAAACATTTGCCAAAGGAAGCGCTTGTTAACGGAAAATGCTGTCCCAATTTTACCGTAATACGGACGGGAAGATTAGGTGAATCGAGTTCTTCTTTAGCGACGTACATTAACCGATCATGGGATACAGGCTCGAGTAAAACGCTTGTTTGTTTTGTTTGTTCGCACACCCATTTAAGGTGGGGTTTAGCAAGATTAAGATAATCGATAAATTCAGATGCTCTGGAACCTAAAACAATAAGATAGGACCCGAGACTATATTGCTTTGATTTCTCATTGTATGAAACAAAACGATAGTTATTTAATAATTTTAGTATCCTATGACAACTACTTTTATTTATAGATAAATCTTTGGAGATTTGTGATAATGTACGTTCACGATTTTTATACCGGCTTAAATATTCCAAAATCTTAACTGTTGCTTCAACAGATGGAACTTCTGATTTTTCTTTATTATTTTTTTCCATATCCAGTCTCCTACATATAAAAGTTTCAATGATATTTACATTCTGTCTATCGGCATTAAATTCCCCCATACCTTATAATTTCCCCAATCAATTGTCAAGGTTATATTGATTAGATTTTATCAAAATATTTTTAAAAATTGTTGACTAAGATGGTGATGGATTATATCATTGTTCCATAAGAGATACTATATTCCATATATGAAACAAAAAAGGTGGTTGGTGTCCGGTTATGGCGTATGTGGTTTGTAATTATGTAGTGCATACATGAATTAAAAACCATTTCTTAATAGGACAAAAACACACTATACGAGGAGGATATAAATTGAAAAATGTCGTAATTGTAGACTCTGTTCGTACCGCAGTAGGACGAATTGGAGGTAGTCTAAAGAATGCGCCGGTAGACTTCCTTGCTGCAAAAGTAATTGAAGGAATTATAGCCCGTACGGGAATTGAAAAAAATGAAGTAGAGGAAGTGATTTTGGGACAGACAAAACAGAGTACCGACTCTCCGAACTTAGCTCGATTGGCTTTATTGCGTGCAGGACTTCCGGTTGAGGTTCCAGGTTATACGGTGCACAGACAGTGTGGCTCGGGGCTACAGGCCATCAATAATGCAGCCCAACAAATCATGAGTGGATTATCCGATGTGATTATAGCCGGCGGCGCTGAATCGATGAGTACAGCACCTTATTATATCCGGCATGCGCGTTATGGTTTTGGTGCAGGGAATGGTGAGATTATCGATCCCAATACGGAAAGCCAACCCCGCTCACAACCAATTGAGGTCTATGGAAACCTCACTATGGGATTTACGGCGGAAAATTTAGCGGAACGGTACAACATTTCCAGAGAAGAGCAGGACATATTCGCCCTTCGCAGCCAGGAACTCGCACATAAAGCAATTGAAAAAGGGTATTTTCAGGAGGAGATAATTCCTTATGAAATGAAAGTCCGAAAAGAAGTGAGTATTTTTGACACGGACGAGCATCCGCGATTAACCAGTCTGGATAAGTTAAGTGCTTTGAAACCGGTGTTTAAAGAAAATGGTACGGTAACCGCCGGCAATAGTAGTGGTCGAAATGATGGAGCATCCGCGGTTTTAGTTATGTCGGAAGAAGCCGCAAAGAAGCGCGGGTTAAAACCAAAAGCAAAGATTATTGCGCAGGCTGTTTCAGGAGTTTCTCCAGAAATTATGGGAATTGGACCGGTGCAGGCAACAAAAAGAGCCTTAGCTATGACCGGACTGTCGTTAGATGAGATAGGGTTAATAGAATTGAATGAGGCGTTCGCAGCCCAGGCTCTGGCTGTTATTAAAGAACTCAATATGGATTTGGAAAAGGTAAACGTAAATGGCGGAGCGATTGCTTTAGGGCATCCTCTTGGAGCAACCGGTGCCATTCTTATGACAAAGCTACTGCACGAAATGGAACGTAGAGGAGAAAGATATGGACTGGTTACCCTCTGCATTGGTGGAGGGCAGGGGATTTCAACCATCGTAGAAAACATACAAGTTTAATTGCAGGGGATTGATTTGAAATGGTACCTCTATTAACGGAAGAATTTAAAAAGATGCTTGTGACAGCACAATAGAATTGGTTTCTGCCAAGCAAACAGAAGAAGGAGATGCATTCTCTATGGATATACGTCATATCGCAGTGATAGGCAGCGGCACGATGGGACGAGGGATCGCATATACGGCCGCCCTTGCCGGGTTTCATGTAGTGCTGCAGGATATTTCCACCGAGGCGCTTGAAAAAGCCAGACAATATATTATAAGTGAAATGATCAAAAGTGTAGAAAAAGGTTTTATTACAGGTCAACAACAGGAACAAGCCTTGCAACATTTGTCCTA
The DNA here is from genome assembly GCF_007991215.1 of Aneurinibacillus danicus. Taxonomy (GTDB): domain Bacteria; phylum Bacillota; class Bacilli; order Aneurinibacillales; family Aneurinibacillaceae; genus Aneurinibacillus; species Aneurinibacillus danicus. Next base: position 1,909 of record NZ_BJXX01000229.1, on the reverse strand, counting down.
TACTACTGATTTAACAGAGGCAGCAATGTCAGCCGACTTTGTTATTGAAGCAGCATTGGAAATAATGGAAGTAAAAATTGATATTTTTAAGCAGCTAGATGCTTATGTACCCAAGCATACTATCCTGGCTACCAATACCTCAACAATGAGCCCGACAGAAATTGCAGCCGCCACCTCACGGCCCGATCAATGTATCGCTATGCACTTCTTTAACCCTGTCCATAAAATGAAGCTCGTTGAAATGATTCGTGGTCTCGATACATCGGACGCGACCGTTGAGACGACGAGACAGGTAGCAGAAAAAATGGGCAAAGAGACAGTTGAAGTCAACGAGTTTCCGGGTTTTGTCACAAGTAGGATGAACTGTCTGATTGGAAATGAAGCAATGAATATGTTGATGGAAGGGGTCGCTTCCGTCGAGGATATTGATAAGGCGCTCAAGCTAGGATTAAACCACCCTATGGGTCCGCTTGCGCTGGCTGATCTTGTGGGATTAGATTCCCGCTTACGTAATATGGAATACTTATACAAACACCTCGGCGAAAAATATCGTCCCTCGCCCATTCTCGTAAAATATGTAAAAGCAGGACGGCTGGGCCGGAAATCAGGAAAAGGATTTTATACGTATAACGATTAATAGAAAGGGGAGGATATTTCCGTGTCTGTCCAATTATCAGAAGATATTAAACTTTTACAGCAGGGTGTACGTGACTTTGTAGAATATGAAGTTGAACCGGCCGCGATGGAAATCGAGGAGAAGGATGAGATTCCACAGCGAATCTTAGACATGTCAAAAGAGATGGGTTTATTTGGACTAAGTATTCCTGAAGAATATGGGGGCCTCGGAATCGGAATGGTTGGAAAATGCGCCATTTATGAGGAGCTGGGTAAAACACATAACGGTTTTACAACGGTCATTGGAGCCCATACTGGTATCGGTTCAGTAGGAATCGTAGAAATGGGAAATGAAGCACAAAAACGAAAATACCTACCTGCAATGGCGACAGGGGAAAAAATCGGCGCTTTTGCCTTAACAGAGCCGAGCGCCGGGTCAAATGCAACCAATTTGAAAACCACGGCTGTCAAAAAAGGCAACAAATATATTCTAAACGGCAGCAAACATTATATTACGAATGCACCGATTGCTGATGTGTTTACCGTAATGGCGGTTACAGATCCTTCTAAAGGAGCGAAAGGAATTACTTCCTTTATTGTAGAAAAGGATTTTCCAGGATTTCATGTAGGAAAAATTGAAAAGAAAATGGGTCTGCGGGGTTCTCATTCAGCAGAATTATTTTTTGAAGATTGTGAAGTACCAGCAGAAAACATACTGGGAGAAGAAGGACAGGGATACGTAAATGCTCTTAAAATTTTAGCAAACGGACGGGCGGGACTTGCCGCAAGGAATCTTGGCTCTTGTAAAAAATTGCTCGACATGTGTATGAAACATGCAGAAGAACGGATACAATTCGGAAAGCCGATTTTTGAGCAGCAGATTATTCAGCATTATTTGGCAGAAATGGCGCTTGACATCGAGGTCTTAAGCTGTATGACATATAAGGTAGCCGGGATGGTTGACCAGGGAATGAAGGTGATTAAAGAAGCCGCTATGGTCAAATTGCTAGGCTCTGAGGTGTATAACCGTGTAGCAGATAAAGCTGTTCAGATTCATGGGGGAATTGGATATATCTCTGAATTCCCGATAGAGCGGTACTATCGAGATGCGAGAATTACGAAAATTTACGAGGGGACATCCGAAATTCAGAAAAATATTATTGCAGCCCAGTTAAGACGGGAATATAGATAATTTTGTCAAAGGGTTAAAGGAGAAGGGCTGTATGAAGCCATCCTTTTTCATCATTTTTTCTAGGAGATGGGAAATCAATGAACATATTACCGCTGATGAATC
>NZ_BJXX01000228.1 GCF_007991215.1 Aneurinibacillus danicus | reverse complement strand
GGCTTTCGCCTTTTTCTTATTGAAATCATCCTCTCGTTCTTTTCTATCTTTTCCTTCGTACCACAAGTGTTTTTGTTTACTAATAAAATTTTTTAGGCAATGTAATACCTATATCAATTGTGTTTAACTTTAGTGTTGTACAGTATATACGCGTTAATGTAAGCGTTTGCGATAAATGATAAAATATCATATTATTTTGATTAATAAGATTATTTAGGAATAAATATTTATAATAAACTAATATCTTATTTATATTGGGAGGGAATGATATGTCTAAAGAACTGTTTGACACTAAAAAACTGACAAAAGAAGAAATCTTTCCTGTACAGGATATTCATCATGTAGAAATTTATACGGGGAATGCCAAGCAAGCAGCGTATTATTATTGCCGTGCGTTCGGTTTTAAAGTAAAAGCTTATCGCGGTCTGGAAACCGGATGCCGGGACCGTGTATCTTACGTGCTTGAGCAGGGGAGCATCCGCCTTATTTTGACAGGAACGTTGGAGGATAATACGGATGTCGCTGAATTTGTAAAGCTGCACGGTGAAGGTGCAAAAGATATTGCGCTGAAAGTGGAAAACGTAGAAGAAACGTACAAAGGCGCTGTAGAGCGCGGGGCTATCGCCATCCGTGAACCGTGGACCGAAAGCGACGAAAACGGTCTGGTGAAAAAAGCGGTGATTGGTACATACGGTGATACCATTCACACGCTGATCGAAAAAGCAGATTACAACGGCATTTTCCTGCCAGGCTATCAACCTGCCGAATTCGACATCCCATCTGCATCCACCGGCCTTGTAGGCATTGACCATATCGTAGGCAATGTAGAAGTAATGGATGAATGGGCGTCTTACTACGAAAAAGTATTTGGCTTTAATGTACTTAAGCAATTTGATGATGAAGACATTTCTACAGAGTACTCCGCTTTAATGTCCAAAGTAATGACGAATGGCACGGGACGTATTAAGTTTCCGATTAATGAACCGGCGGAGGGCAAGCGCAAATCCCAGATTCAAGAATATCTTGATTTCTATAAAGGACCTGGTGTACAGCATCTGGCTTTGCTGACTAACGACATTATCGCTACCGTAAAAGCCCTTAAAGAGAATGGCGTCGAATTCCTCTACACACCGGACACGTACTATGAAGGCTTAACGAACCGTGTAGGAGAAATTGATGAAGACTTAAAAAAGTTACAGGAGTTGAACGTCCTTGTCGACCGCGACGACGAAGGCTATTTACTGCAGATTTTCACAAAGCCGGTTGTGGACCGCCCGACATTGTTTATCGAGATCATCCAGCGTAAAGGCGCCCTTGGTTTCGGCGACGGGAACTTCAAAGCGCTTTTCGAATCCATCGAACGTGAGCAAGAGCGTCGAGGCAACATCTAATGAAACTCATTAGCTACTATGTACCGGGCAATCAAACAATAAGAGCGGGCTGGATTCAGGACAAAAACGTATATGACATGGAAGAGACCTACCGCTACCTAACAGAGATGAGAGGGGAGACCATCTCCCCTCCCGTTTCTCTGCTTGATTATCTGAACCTTCCGCAAGAAGTGAAACAGTGGTTGCTTTCGCTGACGAAAGAAACGCCCCCGTCCTTTCCTGCTGTAGGAAAGGAAGCGGAAGTGAAGTTTGCGGCACCGCTGCCACGGCCGAACAGTTTTCGGGATTTCTATGCATTTGAGGAACATGTCAAAACCGCACGGAAAAAGAGGGGATTAGACATGGTGCCTGAATGGTATCATTTTCCCGTTTTTTATTTCTCGAATGCATCTGCGATAAAAGGGCCTGGTGAGCCGGTAGAGAAACCGAGATACACCGAATGGTTGGATTATGAATTGGAGGTCGCCTGTGTCATTGGTAAAGAAGGACGCAATATTAAGCGTGAAGAAGCGCTTGATTATATTGAAGGCTTTATGATTCTTAATGACTGGAGCGCGCGTGATATCCAGCGGGAAGAAGTAAAGGTAGGGTTGGGACCGGCAAAAGGCAAAGATTTCGCTACTTCGATGGGACCGTATCTGGTAACGAAAGACGAACTGGAAGATCGTCGCAGCGGTGAACATTACAACATTGAGATGAAAGCGTCGGTCAATGGACGTTTATTATCCCGGGGAAATATGCAAACATTGTACTTCTCATTTGCACAGATGATTGAGCGGGCGTCTGAAGATTGCACGCTCTATCCGGGGGATGTGCTTGGTTCCGGTACGGTGGGAACCGGATGCATTCTCGAGCTGGGCACCGATATACACCGCTGGCTGCAAAAAGGGGATATCGTCGAGCTCTCCATCGAAAGGCTGGGCGTACTCCGCAACGAAATCGTCTAAGGCAGGATGGCGGTACATAGAACAGGAAGCAGCAAACATTGGACTCGATTATTTTTCGAGAACGAAGCATTCATCCAGACACTGCGTGAAGTTATGCTATAAAAAGAGGGGGAGTTGGAATGCCGCATTATGTGAAGAGGGGGAATATCCCGCATAAGCGTCACACGCAGTTCCGCAAGCCGGACGGTGGACTGTATTATGAGCAATTGATGGGCACCAAGGGATTCTCCGGAATTCAGTCGCTCATTTATCATATCAATCCGCCGACTCAGGTACGGGAAGTGAAAAAGCTCAAAGATATTGTTCTTGAGTTCGAAGAAAAAGATGGGCTGAAACATCGGCATTTCCGTACATGGAACACGGAAGCAGGCGGTGACTTCTATGAAGCACGGAAAATTCTGATGGCCAATGACGATCTGGCCATTGGCGTAGCCCGCCCGACCGAACAGATGCCGTATTACTACCGAAATGGAGAAGGCGACGAAATGCTGTTTGTTCATGAGGGAAAAGGAAAGATTGAAAGTATCTTCGGAGAGCTGTCTTTCTATCCGGGCGACTATATCATCATTCCTATCGGCACAACGTACCGTGTTGTTCTCGAGTCGGATGAAGCGCGCTTCCTGGTGGTGGAGTCCAATTCCGCGATTGTGCCGCCTAAGCGATACCGCAATGAATATGGCCAACTGCTGGAGCATTCTCCGTATTGTGAGCGCGATTTTCGGACACCCGAGAAGCTTGAACCGAAGGATGAGAAAGGCGAGTTCGAAGTGCGAGTGCGTGCCCAGGGTATGCTGACCTCATACCTGTTCGACTTTCATCCGCTTGATGCGGTTGGGTGGGATGGCTATCTTTATCCCTATGCATTCAGTATCCATGATTTCGAGCCAATTACCGGGCGCGTCCATCAGCCGCCGCCGGTCCACCAGACTTTCGAAGCGCGGAATTACGTCGTTTGTTCTTTTGTGCCTCGCCTGTACGATTATCATCCGGAAGCGATTCCGGCTCCTTATGTACACAGCAACGTAGAGAGCGATGAAGTGCTCTATTATGCAGACGGCGATTTTATGAGCCGCCGCGGCATTGAAGAAGGATCGATTACCCTGCATCCGAGCGGGCTGCCGCACGGTCCGCACCCGGGCAAGATGGAAGAAAGCATCGGCAAGAAGGACACCAAGGAATTGGCGGTCATGATCGATACATTCCGTCCGCTCCGTGTGGTAAAGCAAGCACAAGACTACGAAGACAGCGGCTATATGTATAGCTGGCTGCCGCAAAAATAAAGGAGGGGCTTTCCATGAACATCGAACCAAGCACGCTTCCCTGGAATGAGGCCTACAAGCTGATGATCGGCTCCATTTTACCGCGCCCCATCGCTTTTGTTTCGACTATAAATGAAGCTGGTCAAGCCAATCTGGCCCCGTTCAGTTTTTTTACCGCGATTTCCGCCGAGCCGATGATGATCTGCTTCTCTCCGATGCGTCGCGGTACGGACGGCGCGCGCAAAGACACGCTTACTAACATTGAAGCGACACGCGAATTCGTAGTAAACATCGTCGGTGAAAAGATTGTAGAACAAATGAACGATTGTGCCATTGAATATCCACCTGATGTCGACGAATTTGAAGCGGCCGGGCTGACAAAAGTAAGCAGTCACATCATCAAGCCGCCGCGCGTAGCAGAAAGTGACGTGCAGCTCGAATGCGTGCTCCATGATGTGTTGAACTTTGGTGATAAACCCGGCGGAGGAAGCCTCGTCATCGGGCAGGTCGTAAATATTCATGTGAAAGATGATTTGTATTTTGACGGCAAGATTGACACGGAGAAGCTGCAGCCGATCGGCCGCCTGTCAGGGCAGGTCTACAGTCGGGCTGTAGCGGATACGTTTGTATTGGAGCGTAAAAAGCAACCGAATTAAATAACCCACTGCGGCAAGGAGAAATGTTATGGATTTATTTAAAAAAATCCATATAAAGCAAAAGAGGAGGCCTTGTAATGAATATTCCTTCTCACCTGCGTGAGTTTGTCGTAGATCAGGAGTATGAGAGGTATACGCCGATTAACCAGGCGGTCTGGCGTTATGTAATGCGGCAAAACCGTGCATTTCTCGGGGAACGGGCTCATGCCGCCTATATCGATGGCCTGCGCTCGTCAGGAATTGATGTGGAAGCGATTCCAAGCATTGAAGCGATGGACGAGTGCATGGCCAAGTATGGCTGGGGAGCGGTTACGATTGACGGCTTTCTTTCTTCCGCTGCGTTTATGGATTTTCAGGCGCACGGCATCCTGCCGATTGCGACCGATATCCGGACACATGAGCATATTGCCTATACCCCGGCACCTGATATTCTGCACGAGGCGGCCGGACATGCACCAATTTTGAAGGATACGAAATATGCTTCCTATGTGAAGCTTATCGGTGCGCTGGGCGCGAAAGCAATGTCGACAAAAGAAGATTATGATTTGTATGAAGCAATTCGTTATCTTTCCATGGTAAAAGAAGATCCTATGGCGACCGCGGATCAGATTGCAGAAGCGGAGCAGCGGCTAAAAGAAGCCCAGGAGGCGGTAGTCGAGGTATCGGAAATTCAGCTGGTATCCCGCCTGTACTGGTGGACGGTAGAATACGGGCTTATCGGTACGCCGGAGAATCCGCAGATTTACGGTGCGGGTCTGCTGTCTTCAGTAGGCGAAAGCAAACGCTGCCTGAAGTCTGACGTGAAAAAGCTGCCGTTCTCCCTCGATGCCTGCATTGCGACCGGATATGATATTACCGATTATCAGCCGCAATTATTTGTCTGCCGTGACTTTGACGAACTTATTGAAGCGGTAAAAGAGTTGGAGAAGCGCCTTGCCTGTTCCGTCGGCGGCACGGAGAGCTTGATAAAAGCCATTAAGTCCGAGAACATCGCCACCGCCGTCTACAGCTCCGGCCTGCAGGTTACCGGTATTATTACGCGCTTGGAATACGATGACAGCAATGAAGCCGTATATTTGCAACTGACAGGTCCGACTGCGTTGGCGGTGGAAAACACAGAGCTTCCCGGCCATGGTAAAGACTACCACAAAGACGGCTTTGGTGCTCCGATTGGACGTTTGAGAGGGGAGGCTACGCCGCTCGAGGAGATGACGGAAGAGCAGCTAACGGGGCTTCATATTGTAGTCGGGCAGCAAGCTAATCTGGAGTTCGAATCGGGTATCCGCGTTGCCGGCACGGTCAAATACGTACAACGCTACCAGGGCAAAGTTATCCTTATCGGTTTTGAGAACTGTACAGTTAAAAGAGTGGACGGGAATACGCTGTTCGAGCCTGAGTGGGGTGTGTATGATATGGCGGTCGGTGCAAAGATCGTCTCCGTGTTCTCCGGTGCGGCCGACAAAGAAAAATTCTCCGCGCATACCGACAAAAAATCAGCGCTTACCAAAGCGCGCCCGCAATGGAGCGAAAAGGAGCGCAAACTGCATGGGCTGTACCAGGCAGTACGTGACATTCGAGAAGGAGGCCTGGAAGATGACAGAGCGGCAAAAGAGCTTCCTCTTATCGCGAAAACGCTGGATGCCGAGTATCCGGAAGATTGGCTCTTGCGCCTTGAAATTCTGGAGATAA
>NZ_BJXX01000227.1 GCF_007991215.1 Aneurinibacillus danicus | reverse complement strand
AGCATGTTCACAAAGGAGTTGGAATAAAAATATAGGTGGTTAGAGAAGAAAACTTATTTATCTCTACACCCTAAAAGCCAAGTGTAAAAAGCTTATGAGCAAGGAGGACTCAAATGAAAAAAGAAATGGATATAAAGGGGAAAAAAAGAACCGATTTATTCACGCCAACCAATCAACGTTGCTATCCCATCACTCATAAAATAACAGAGAAATTGCAAGAAATAATAAAAATGCTTGTTACATATGAGGGGCGTATCAACTTCCTCAAGGAAATTTACATAAGTCTTCACCGGCTTGAGGAGTATATTACAACATTGCAAGAGCTGGCTCTTCAGGAGAAAGAAGGACAACGACTCGTCTATTACTACGTTACCATTGCTCAGGATATTCGTTCTGCAGTGGTGCAACTTCGGTATTTGCTGCGTACATCCGCTCTTCCCCATAAAATAGAGGCTCAGATCGCTATTTTACATGCATTAAATCGAAAGTTACTGCATGCGATCGATACAGCTATATAAACTTTGACAAACATACAGTAAGCGTCTCCTTACTTGTTTTGATAAGGATCCACCATACCGATTACAATAGCAAAAGAAAAGACAGAAACTACATTATCGAGTACCACGAGCCGGCCTGCTTCTGGTCGGTTTTTGCTCTTTAAATTCCGGTTATCTGTGTTGATGACGAACATGGCGATAGACGTGAAAAAAGCCTGTAGCATGATTTGAAACGTATGTTCACCTTAGTAAGACTGTAAGGTGAGTATAGGGCACCCACCTTACAGCCTTACTGCTTAAAATCCTTTGTACTGGGGTTCTTCTTGTTCCAGTTGCTGGATACGCGGCTCCAACGCATCGATAATCGCTTGCGTTTGCTGCGCGTTCTGGGTGAAAAGCTGCTTTACCTGTTGATTTTGCGTGCTTAAAGCGAATGTCTCTAAGCTGGACTGTGCGCTTTTCAGGCTGGCAAGTGCTTGTTTTACCTGTGCAGATACGGTCATGTCTCTCACCTCCACAAACAGTAGTATGTACGTATCTTTTTCGTTTAAACATTAAAACTATGCAAAAATAAAAGGCAGGATGGTGGATATTCTGACGCTTGATAATATAATGTATCTTTCTTGTACGAAAATAACGGATACCTATATGGTAGGATAAAATTTCAATTTACCAGTCAAACTACAAGTGTATCTAAGGAAAGAAGGAGGAAAAAAGTAAATAAGAATGCAATTTTTTCTTGTTGCAGCGTTTGCAGAGTTAATAATAAGTAAAGACTTACAATATAAAAATTGTCGAAAATATTTCTTGTATATGAACATTCTTTTTTTAACTAACACTGTTCTTTTTTTTTAACAGAGTTGTATTGAATTTAAGGAGATAAAAAATTCACAATGAGTGTACGCTATTTTGAGCCTTACTTTATATCAAAAAACAGCAATATATTAACTCTTGGATGTGAATAATCATGCGTGATTTCTTCGTAAAGTTACGCGATAACTTCTTACCTAATATAGCGGCTTCGAAAATCAGCGTTATGGCAATCCTTGTGCTTTCATTCCTCTGCAGAATTTTTTTTAAAGTCATTTCTATGTTCGAAAAAGAAAAAACAAAGTAAGAAGTTTATTTTTTGCCATATCTCTATGTGCAATTAAAGAAAAAACGGTATAGCTTTTAAAAGGTGAAAATATATGATGTATACATGCTTAAGATTCATCGCGAAACCATTCCTTCACTGTCTGTTACGAATAGAAATTACCGGTATAGAACACGTACCACAAGATGGGCCTGTCATTATTGCAGCCAATCACATAAGTGCCTGTGACCCTATCGTTCTTGCCAGTGTGATAAAAAGAAAAATTCATTTCTTGGCAAAGAAAGAACTATTTTCAAACCGTTTCTCCCGCTGGCTTCTATCTCAGCTCTGCGCTATTCCTGTTGATCGACATAGCGGAATTGTAATTAAGCCTGTTCGCCATTCCTTACGGGTGATAAGAAACGGCAACGCTTTTGCTATATTTCCTGAAGGCACACGCTGTAAAAACGGACAAACCATTCAACCTAAAAAAGGAGTCGCTTTTTTTGCAATAAAAACAGGCGCTCCTGTTCTTCCCATCGCTTTTGTATCTGCAAAAAAAGGACCCTTAAGAACAATAAAGGTTATTATTGGAAAACCAATTTTTTTAACTGATTACACTATCCCAAATTATTCTACAGTTACGCAAATGATAATGAATCAAATAAAACGCTTATCAAATGAAGTAAGTGATGTAAACTGAAAAAATGAACTTGCGTTGTATTTATAGAATCAACTGCTTAACAATCGATTCAGCACTTGCAAGCGGATTTATCGTTTGCCTAAATTGCTCGACCCGCTGCCGTAAAGGCTCCATACTTTCAGGGAAAAAGAGCAATTTTTTTATCCAATCATTTACTTCCCGTTGATTATTCGCTTTTATGGCTAAGTCATGCTCGATTAAAAAATCGGAATTACTTTCTTCATGGCCAGGGATGGGACGATATAAAAGCAAGGGAATGCCTTTAAATAATGCTTCAAAACAGGTAAGTCCACCTGGCTTTGTAATTAACAAATCAGAAGCATCCATCCACTCATCGATATTTTCGACAAAATCTAAAATGCGAATATGAGGATGATTAAATCGCTTGTCCTGTAGTAACCATTTTTTTAATGTTTTATTACTTCCTGTACATATAATAATTTGTACCTCTTCCTTCCACCCTAAAAGAGAGCGAGCAACTTCTCTAATTCCGCCTAACCCTAAGCCTCCCCCCGCAATTAATACGGTAGGAATATGTTTCAATTGTAACTTTTGACGTATATCCTGCTTTTCATGCTTGATCCAAAAGTTTTCACGGATGGGCAACCCTGTAATGATAATTCGGCCTTCCGGAATCCCCATGTGTAATAGTTGTTCCCGCGCTTCTTTACTCCATACTAAATATACGTCTACTTCAGGGTGAACCCAACCTCCATGAACATGAAAATCTGTAATAACTGTACAGAGAGTCCATGTATACCCCATTCGTTTCAATCGTGAGATGGATGAACTAATAAACGGGTGTGTACAAATAACAAGGTCCGGGCATTCCTGTTCAACTAACATTTTAATTCGTCTATGAAAAAGATGATAAATAATAAACTTTCTCCGAATTGACAATGGCAAGTTTTGTTTATATCGATACATTTTCCTCCATAAAAAAGGAAAAACAAATACCATTTTGAGATAAACTTGAAATAAAAACATCGTTGTTAATGGATGAAGCTTTTTTCCCACTTCTACAATTTTTATATGCATAGAAGGATCAAGATAAAGAATACCTTGCATCAATCCTTCAGCAGCTTTCGTATGGCCGGCGCCAATCTTCTCTGATAAAATAAGAATTTTTTTACTCATCTATATACCTTCTTATGTTTTTGTGTAAACGAATGCAAGAAATGATATTACAATTTATGGTGCATATCCTTCCTTGCTGTATAAAAATAGAATGCCCCATATTCTTCAAAATATTCCTTAATTAGCTCATTAAGGACAAACCAGCATAAACCACAATTTCAATACATATAGTTAGATTGACAAAATGAAAAAGTGAAAATTAAACAGTAACTGCTGCAATCGAGTTTTTAATTTTAATAAAGCAGGTGATTGTACTTTGAAAGCGGTACAGTTTAATTATAGCTTTCTACGGTATATTTTCTGTAAGACAGTCGGTACGTTTCTTCCTTCTCTCTACTGGAATTCGCAGTTATCCTGTCTTCACTATCGTGATATACCTGAGCCAGTACTTCCAAATAATCAGTGGGTAAAAATCAAAGTAAAATATGGTGGGATTTGTGGTAGTGACATCAACCTTATTTTTCTTCGTGACAGTCCAGCACTCTCGCCATTCACTTCCTTTCCCTTTACTCTCGGACACGAGCTTGTCGGTGTAATAACAGAAGTGGGAAGCGAAGTAACCCATTTAGTTCCAGGGGATCGCGTGGTTATTGACCCTATTTTATCATGTGAAACGAGAGGGATTTATCTCCCTTGCTCAGCTTGTCAACGCGGAGATTTTAGTCTTTGTGAGCATATGACAGACGGCCACATTTCTCCCGGACTTTTGGTCGGCACATGTCATGATACGGGAGGAAGCTGGAGTCCATATCTCGTTGCACATCAAAGTCAGGTATTCAAGCTCCCGCCTGAAATAGATGACAGAAACGGGGTAATGGTGGAACCCTTTAGCTGTGCCTTACATAGCGTCCTCCGTAATCCTCCGAAAAATCATGACACCGTACTCATTATTGGTGCCGGAGTTATCGGCCTCTGTATACTAGCAGCCATCCGAGCATTAGACATCTCATGTCGCATCATTGTATTGGCTAAGCATGATTACCAAGCTGAACTAGCCTCTCACTATGGAGCAGATGAAGTGATTCGCCTTACATCTCAAAATCGCTATTTTTCCAAAGCAGCTTCTTCTCTTCATGCCAAACTGCTTACCCCCATTTTTGGCTCACCGGTTGCACAAGGAGGGGCTGATATAACCTTTGAGTGTGTCGGGAAGGAACGCAGCATTCATGATGCACTTCGTCTCACCAAAAGTGGCGGAAAAGTCATTTTACTTGGATTGGCAGGTATACTTAATAAGATTGACTGGACAACGGTTTGGTTAAATGAATTAACGGTGAAGGGTAGCTTTGCTTATAGTACGGAAAAGTTCGAAGGAAAAAAAACGAGGACATATGACATTGCTATCCAATTAATAGCCACGGGAAAAGTTGATTTATCCCCTCTTATTACCCATCGTTTTCCTCTTGAGCAATATAAACGAGCGATTTCTACCGCCATTAATAAAGGACAAGAAGCCGCCGTGAAAGTGGTCTTTGAACACTAAAAAAAACGCTACGAGGCAGAGGAGGATGTGAATTTTATGAACAAATTCACGATTCACCGTCCCTTATACAGTGATTTTCTTCAGTGGTTTGCAAAGGGGTTAAAAAACATTTTTACAGCCCATGGGTATCTATTTTGTGAGGAAACAAACGAGGATCTTCGATTAGTATTTAACTTTATCACTCATGAAAAACCTCGTCCGTTTCGCCGAAAGGCACAGTCCACTTTTGTTGTTTCCATACTCGAAACCCATAAAAAACCTGAAAACATATTAAAAGCAGCATACCCCTTCTTGGTGCGTTCTCTGTCTAATCATCTTATCTATATTTCTCACGAAACAGAGAATACAAACGTTTACTTTATCACGCCTGAACAAGGGTGCTATAAAATCGAATATCCGTTGAGAAATGAACAAGAATTTTTTATGCTTGTCTATCAGCGGTTGGAACCACTGGCTTCTTCTCAATTGGTCATCGATAATGAGTTCCACCAGGACCTCCCTTATAAACTATGGAATGGTGATGAGAGGACAAGAGATATGTATGTGGCCGGCCAAAAACTGGATAGAATGAATTTATTGCCAGCCCCTTTCCCTATTGAGGAATATTTAAGTCCCCGCGATTTACAGCATATAAAAAAACTATATGGCATCGGTGGATTAAGTTACGGGAATGTAAGCTGCCGCCATGATAAAGAGAGCTTTTGGATGAGCGCCAGCGGCGTTAACAAAGCAGATTTAAAAACGATTGGGAAAGATATACTTCTGATTAAAGATTATGATGCAGAAAGAAACACGATGCTCCTCAGTATACCTCCTACTATCACCCCTCGTCGAGCTTCTGTAGATGCCATTGAGCATTACATCATTTATAAAGAACACCCTTCTATCGGTGCAATTGTCCATATTCACGCCTGTGTGTTATGTAGGGACTGCAAACTTTTGTTTATTTAGAAACAAATCGCTTATGACTCTGTAGCCCAAATCATTGGGATGAACTTCATCTGCCAATAGGTGTGGTTTGTTTAAAAAAGAATCCATCGGGTTAATGGTATGAACACTAAATTGTTTTGCTGTTTCTTCATATAATTTGTTTATCCTTCGAATCAATTTATTGGCCAACTCATATAGTTTGTGGTCCAGAGTACCGGGATTATAAAGACCCATTAAGAATACTTGAGTGTTTGGGTTAGCTTCAGTTATATCGCGTAATATGTGTCTCAAATTTTGCTTTAACGTTTGAATCGTACGAACGTATTCCAAAAAGCTAACGTTATTCTGGTAAGCACGAATCATATCGATTCCGCCTGTTGTAATTGTAATATGAGTTGCTCTCTTTAACACATCGCGTATTTTGGAATTGATAAGAAATTGAAGCAGTTCTCCGCTGCTACGCCCTGATTTACCCAAATTCATGTACTGGCATTCTTTCGTTTGTTTTATGGCTTGAAAAAAACTGGCTGTAAATGAACGGTCATGTGTAGAAGCTCCCACTCCCGCAGTGAGAGAATCTCCCAGGGCAATATAAAAAACTCGATTTTCCATTTGCTCCTCCCTTTTGTACA
>NZ_BJXX01000226.1 GCF_007991215.1 Aneurinibacillus danicus | reverse complement strand
CCTGATAACATGTGAATTATAGGCTTCAATACATGATTAACTGTTAATTAACTATAGCATATTACATTTAATATAACAACAAAAATATTTTTTCTTATGAAAACACAAAATTTGAGTGGTTACATACTCAAACTTTTTTGAATGAATCATAACTCGTTTTCGGATTAGTGAACGTATGAAAATGCTTGCTTGTGAAATCCTACCGTTAAGAAAGGATGGTAAATATGGACAAAAAGCTGAAAAAAGACAATGATTCGCTTCTTACAAACCGGTTCACTCCCGGCGAAAATCAATACTTGAACGACAAATCGGAAGTAAGTCCTTCAGATTTTATTCTGGGCGAAAATGTGAAATCGGTCAAAGAAGATCATGATGACGGAGAAGAATATACATTTCTCTATTGGCAGTAATCGCACATTTATGTGTGAATCCAGAAAGAGCCGCTTGTCGTGGCTCTTTTTATATTTGTGTAAACTCTATATGATTTTTCGCTTTTATTGGTCAAGCCTCTTACTTTGGTAAAAAAATACTATTGCGCTATGTTTTTCCCTAATGCAAAATAATTGTACAAGGATTATTTTTTTTAATTAATTCGCAACTTTTTCCTTAGAGAAACATAATTAGATAAAGGGAAAACAAAAGATCATGCAAAAAGAAAAGGAGGCTGGAGGAAGTGATTTTTAAAAAAAATTTTTTGTTGAGTATGATTCTCTTTCTTATGGTCGGTATGCTGATGGCATGTTCACCGCAAAAGACCGTACAGGGAACGGAAGAGAAAGGAAAAACAGACGGGAAAATTCAAGCGGTAGCGACTATCGGAATGATTTCGGACATTGTGCATAATGTCGGGGGCGAGCATGTAGCGGTGGAAGGATTAATGGGTCCGGGAGTTGACCCGCATCTGTATAAAGCGACACAGGGAGACATTGCCAAGTTAGAGAAAGCCGACATTATTTTTTATAACGGCCTTAATCTTGAAGGAAAGATGGCGGATATTTTTGTTAGGATGGCGAGCCAGAAGCCGGCCATTGCTGTTTCCGAAAAAATTGAGGAGAAAGTGCTGCGTGAGCCGCCAGAATTCGATGGGCATTACGATCCGCACATCTGGTTTGATGTAAAGTTATGGATGCAGGCGGTCGAGCGTGTATGTGACGGGTTAATTGAGCTGGATGGTGCCCACAAAGCGGATTATGAAAAGAATGCGGCAGCGTACCTGAAGAAGCTGGAGGAGCTTGACAAGTATGCGCGTGTGCAGCTTCAATCTATTCCGCAGGAGTCACGTGTTCTCGTTACCGCTCACGATGCGTTCGGCTACCTCGGTGATGCATATGGCATGGAAGTCGTAGGCCTGCAGGGGATTAGCACGGACGCCGAGTACGGGCTGAGGGATGTACAGAATTTAGTCAATCTTCTGGTAACGAAGAAGGTAAAAGCCGTTTTTGTAGAGTCCAGTGTTTCACCTAAAGCTATTGAAGCCGTTGTTCAGGGAGCGAAGGAAAAGGGGCATGACGTAAAAGTCGGCGGTGAACTATTCTCGGATGCGATGGGCGAAGCGGGTACGGAGGAAGGAACGTACATCGGAATGGTCCGCCATAATGTCGATACGATTGTGAAAGCTTTGAAATAAAGGGGGAACCGCAAATGACGTCTGCTGTTACCGTAGAAAATATGACGGTTGCGTACCATAAAAAGCCGGTGCTTCGCGAAATCAGTTTTGAAGCACCTGAGGGAAAGTTAATTGGGATTATGGGGCCGAACGGAGCAGGTAAGTCTACATTAATCAAAGGTATTTTGGGTCTCGTTCCGCTTGCTTCCGGAAAAGTGGGCATCTACGGAAAACCTTACAAAATCCAACGGAAGCTGGTCGGGTATGTTCCGCAGCGGGAGTCGGTTGATTGGGATTTCCCTACCAGTGCGCTTGATGTGGTACTAATGGGCAGGTACGGACACGCAGGCATGTTTCGGCGGCTGCGTGCTGCCGATCGGGAATTTGCATTCTCATGTCTTGAGAAAGTAGGGATGAGTGACTTTGCCGACCGTCAGATTAGCCAGTTATCCGGCGGACAGCAGCAGCGTATTTTTCTCGCCCGTGCACTGGCCCAGGACGCAAGTGTATACTTCATGGATGAACCATTCGTCGGAGTAGATGCGGCGACGGAAAGAGCCATCGTTTCGCTCCTTAACGAATTGAAGAAGCAAGGTAAGACGGTTCTTGTCGTCCACCATGATGTGCAGACTGTGACGGATTACTTTGACTGGCTTCTCCTGGTTAACTTGAGAAAAATCGCATTTGGCCCGACAGAGGAAGTGTTTACGAGTGAAAATTTGCAGAAGGCATACGGAGGCCGCCTTTCATTTACGGAAACACTTGTTCCTTCGGCCGGAATAAAAAGCTAGGGGGCGGCAGAATGGAGTTTTTGCTTACCTTACTATTTGATCCAAATACGAGATGGGTGGTAACCGGATGTATGCTATTGGGCATTAGCAGTGGGGTGCTTGGCAGCTTTGCGCTGCTGCGCAAGCATAGTCTGGTTGGCGATGCGGTTGCTCATGCTGCGCTTCCCGGCATCTGCCTGGCTTATATGCTGTACGGAGAAAAAAGCATCGGTCTTTTCATGGTGGGAGCCACCGCTTCGGGGTTGCTGGGCACGTTGTGCATCAGCCTCATCTCCAAATATTCAAGAATCAAGCCGGATGCCAGCCTGGGGATTGTGCTATCGGTTTTCTTCGGTTTCGGAACCGTGCTACTTACCCGAATTGCACAGACAGGAAAAGCGAATCAGAGTGGTCTTGACGCTTTTCTATTCGGAAAAGCGGCTTCCCTTGTCCAGGCTGATATTGAGGTAATGATGGGAGTGGCTGCTTTCCTGATCATTGTCTCATTCCTGCTCTTTAAAGAGTTCAAATTGCTCTGTTTTGATCCGGGTTTCGGGCGGGGGATCGGTTTTCCCATGGGATTCTTAGGTACCGTTTTAATGCTGATGATTGTACTGACCGTCGTTATCGGGCTGCAGGCCGTAGGTGTGGTTCTGATGGCCGCGATGCTGATTATTCCGCCGGTCGCCGCCCGTTATTGGACGGAGCGGCTGCACCGAATGGTGATAATATCCGGAGTTTTCGGTGCGGCTTCCGGAATCGTGGGCACTTTGCTCAGCGGATTTACGCCCCAGCTTCCTACCGGACCGGTCATCGTTCTGTCGGCCTTTCTTCTGTTTATCGTCTCGCTGTTTTTTGCTCCGCGCAAGGGATTGGTGGCAAAGGCTCTGCATACTGCGAAGCTGCGCCGCAGGGTTGCTGTTCAGAATATTTTGCAGTCCTTGTATGATTTGACGGAACGCACAACTGCATCGGGCATCCGGACTGACGGTTGGGGATTTAGCGAAGAAGAAATTTATCATTTGCGACCGCAGGGAAGCCGGCAAGCTAGACGTGTTTTGTCCTACTTAAAGAAGCGCGGCTGGGTGCAAATGCTTGAAGATAATCAGGGAAACAAAAGATGGGCACTAACCGATCGGGGAGCCGATGAAGCGTATGCGATTACTCTAAATGAGAGGCTGTATGAGATGATACTAATGTATCCATCACGTTTTGGCAGCGTGAAGTTGGAGCAGGAGGGAGACCGGATACAGGATTGCGTATCGCCTGATATTCTACAGGAGCTAAAACTCCTGCTTACAAAACATAACCATCCTGTGCTGCTTCCACAGGTGAAATACGGAGCAGACCTTTCCTATACTGAATGTCATCAAGCTGTTACTTCCAGAGGAGGAGATGCATGATGTCGCACGCATTCTGGGTAATGGCCACTGGTTCGCTTGTCGCCGCTTCCTGCGGCTTTATCGGCTGCTTTCTTCTGCTGAGACGTATGACCATGCTGGGGGATGCGATTAGCCATGCCGTTCTACCCGGTATTGTGGTTGCTTTTTTGGTAAGCAATAGTTTGGAAGGAATGACGATGCTGATAGGGGCAACTATTGTTGGACTCCTCACTTCCTTCCTGATTCAAACGCTGCATACGGGAGGGGTGCAGTCGGATGCGGCCATCGGCATCACCTTCACCTCACTGTTTGCCATAGGAGTCGTACTTGTCTCTATGTATGCTTCAGATATTCACCTGGATGTGCAGCATGTCCTATATGGCGAAATCGCCTACGTTCCGTGGGAGGTTGCGACGTTGGCCGGTATTGAAATGCCGCGGGCCGTATGGATGATGGGGGGCGTATTTGTTCTTTCTCTGCTGGTTGTTGGGCTCTTGTATAAAGAGATTAAGCTTTCCTCGTTTGATCCACAGATGGCTGCGGCTATAGGAATTCCGGTGCTATTGATTCACTATATACTAATGGCGCTTGTCTCCATGAATACCGTTGCCGCATTCGAGAGCGTAGGAGCCATTTTAGTGGTCGCCATGATTGTTGTACCTGGAGCAACGGCTTATCTGTATACAGATCGCCTGCATCTTATGTTAGGGTGTAGCATTGTGCTGGGTGTACTGTCTGCTGTAGGAGGATACAATCTCGCCGCTTATTTTGATGTTTCTATTTCAGGGGCAATGGTTACTGTTTCGGGCGCTCTCTTTTTTCTTAGTTTTTTGTTTTCTCCCCGTTACGGTGTAGCCTCTAGATATTTTACACAGCGCGCATTACGAAAGGAACATCAGAAGGAAAGCTAACGAAACGACCTGGCTCTCCTTTCCTCTCTTCCTCTTTCTTTTCTCCTGATTTTCACAGAAAACCACCATGGC
>NZ_BJXX01000225.1 GCF_007991215.1 Aneurinibacillus danicus | reverse complement strand
GAACGCCTTTTTCTTCCCTGAATCTTATTTCCTCTTTCTCTCCTTCTTTCTTCGTGATTTTCACAGAAAAATATAAAAGGCTGCCGAGATACTATGTCAGGCAGCCTTTTTACGCAGGTATTTTACGCATTTTTATTTTTTAGCAAAATCCATTCAAAAAGCGTTATCGGCTCTTTCGTCTCTTTCTCATACTGACGGTAGGCGTCAAGCCATTCATCCATTTTTTTAGCCGGGGTTAACGCGATGATTTTCTCTATTTCTTTTAGCGCTTCTTTCGGATTAACCTCCATGGCAGATGCACCGTACTACTCCTGCAGTTCTTCAGGAATTTCTGGCTGATAGATCGCCCACCAGCTGTTTGTCCCGATGTCAGCCAACGCGATTAGGCTCACGACGGACGCCATCATTGTGCAAGCTTTTGCCTTCATTTTTTCCCACATCATGCTCATCTCCTTTTTTGATTATATGTTGCTTCTTTCGGCGCGGAATAGTTTATAGCCGAAAGGAGTAACCAGAATGTATTGCCAGGTCATCCCCAGCATCGCCAGCCAGCATACGCGCAGAAACGGGCGGGCGGCAGCTTCGTCCGGATAGACGGATGCATACCAGGCGGCGGTAATCACGCCCAGCAAGTAAAGTAATGACAGCCATTTAGAAATGCGGATGCGCTGGTTCGTAAATTTTCGGTTGCCCCATTTGCCCGGGACATACAGGAATGTAAGCGCACTTCCGAAAGCAAGCATGAGGAGCAGAACAAGTTGAGTATGCTGGATGAAAAAAGGAAAAGTAAAGGGAAGCGAAACAGTCAGCAAAACAAAAGAAATAAGACTAACGGTTAGGCATCCTTTAAATGTATGGGCATGAACCCCGCCTGTAATCATGCGCAGGCTGCCGAAAAAGAAAACAATAAGATACAATTCAAGCAAAATATTCAGCATCCATCCAACCAGTGAAAGCAAAGCGATTTTGATAGCCGCATTCAGCAGAATTTGCAGACCGTACGACAGCACGGCCGGAGAATACGGCACGGCGCTGTGCCGTGCCAGCGACAGGGCGAGGGAATCAGCCAGTTTTTTGCTCAATGGTCATCACCTTTTTCGCGGGAAAGATAATGGTAAATTCGGTTCCTGACTGCTCGTTGCTTGTTAAGATAAGATTTCCTTTGTGTTTTTTTACGAGGCTGTTGACAATGGCAAGTCCGATGCCTGAATGATCGGCTTTCGTTGAAAAACCGTATTCGAAGATTTTCTGCTGGAGATGCTCCGGGATAACCGGACGGTGATTGCGCACTTTGATATGTACCTGACCGTCTTTCTCCAAAGTCTGCAGGATAATTTCATCGGTGGGGTGTCCCGCCAGCTTGATGGCATCTGCCGCATTATCCAGCAGATTCCCGATCATTTGGTTCAGCTCAATGGCGGGAACGGGAAGTTCGCTTAATGTGCATGCAATCTCCGTTTTCAAAGCAATGTTATCCTGCTCAAACTGCGCTGTCTTCGTCTGTAGCAGTGCGCTTAAGCCAGGGTTGTCCGAAACGAGAACCTGATTAATCGATTTGATTTCTCCTACCAGCTGTTCGATATAACGCAAAAGTTTGTCGTGTTCCTGCTGCTTGGCAAAAATATAGAGAACTTGAATGTGGTTCGCGAAGTCATGTCGCTGTGCGCGGATGGTGGTGAACAGCGAATTGATATCCTTTAATGATTCCTTGTATACCGTAAGCTCTGTCTCCTGCACCCGCGACTTAATAATCTCTTTAATCATCAAAAACGAGAGCACTTGAAAAATAAGAACGGAATAGAAGATGTGCGTTGACGTAATCTCATTCTTAACGACCAGGCTTGTCGCAATGATTCCCAGCGTGTAAAACAGCATGAAAGTAAGATAGGAGCGAAGCGAACGAAATTTGAATTTGCTTAACTGCCGGCCTGCACCAAAAAGAGAGAACTGGTGCTTTACACTAAGGTACAGAA
>NZ_BJXX01000224.1 GCF_007991215.1 Aneurinibacillus danicus | reverse complement strand
TTTTTCATTATGGCGGCCGTGGCGAAGTGGTTAACGCATCGGATTGTGGCTCCGACACTCGTGGGTTCGATTCCCATCGGTCGCCCCATAAAGGGCCCTTAGCTCAGTTGGTAGAGCGGTCGGCTCATAACCGATTGGTCGCAGGTTCGAGTCCTGCAGGGCCCATATATTCTTACTGCATATACCTATAAAACCCACTTTCCTTTGTAAATAATAAACAAGGAAAGTGGGTTTTATTTTGGTATAGGAAAGTATGTGTCGCTTTATAGCAATAAAATGACATATACTTTCCTTCCATTGTAATCGAGGAAAAACGTGCGGGGCGTGTGCCGGCCGTTGCTTTTTCCGTGTGGAAAGCAACTGCGCATCAATCACTTTTTTTATCTTGTATTTTTGCTGAAGCTTTTCCAAAAAATAAAAAACAAGCGCAGCGATGTCATCACGTCTTTCCCGAAGAGGGGGGATCGTGATGGATAAGACATTTAATCGGTAAAAAAGATCCTGACGAAACTTTTTTTGTTGAACAAGGGACTCCAAGTCAGTATTTGTAGCGGCGATAATACGCATATCCACTTCAATTGTTTCTGTTCCGCCCAGACGTCGTATTTTCTGTTCCTGCAAAACATTGAGCAGCTTTACCTGTAGAGGATAAGGAAGATCACCTATTTCATTTAAAAAAATGGAACCTTTGTGGGCTAATTCAAAAAGTCCTGATTTAGCCTTGCTTGCACCGGTAAATGCTCCTTTTTCGTAACCGAAAAGTTCTGATTCCAGAAGATGATCGGGTATAGCGCCGCAGTTGATTTTAATAAACGAACCGGGACGGTCGCTTTGATTATGGATGTACTGTGCCACCACATCCTTTCCTACCCCTGATTCACCCAAGAGCAGGATAGGTGAGTCATTTTTGGCAAATCGGGTCGCCAGTGAAACGATCCTATGCATTTCTTTACTGCGGTATACAAGCTGGTGAATGGTCTGAAAATCATTCTGAATCTTCGAAAGAGCCTCTTGAAATTTTGAATTAATCTGTCGGGTTTCCTCCAATTCTTCCTGCAGGCGATTAAGCTCCGTGATATCTCGAACGTTAGAGACCACACATTCAAGCTCGTTGTTTTTATCAAACAGAGGAGTGGAAGTCAGAATCGCTTTCTTTCCGTTATAGTAGTCGATGATCGTGTTATGGGGAGTCTTTGTCCGTACGGTTACTGCGGCACAGGAATTCGGGGTAATATTGCGTTCAAGGAGTTCAAACACATTATATTTGTAAAGCAAGTCCTCAGAAATCCCAGATATTTGCAAAAAAGCTGTATTAAATAAAAGTGTATTTCCTTCCTTATCACATATGTAGAGTCCATCCTGGGAGGTATTAAAAATAGAGTAGAATAGGTCGGCGATTTCATTTACGCTCTTATCTTGAAAATAAACGGATTTATACATAAAAATCCCTCTTTATTTTTTACTAAGAGTATAAAAAATTTCTTAAAAATGAAAATATACTATGCATTTTTGCTTATGCGGAAATGCGAGATTCTTTTCTTTTTCCTTTATCATATCAGGATTTATCATTGGCATTTCTTTTGCTTATTAAAAGGATGCTTGTTTTTGCTTGGACAGGCGAAAAAACGTGAAAGAGAGGGAATAAAATGAAGGAGCAGCATGAAAATATGGTGCAACTGATTCGATATCAGGCGGCTTCCATACCCGGGGATATAAAGATGAAGCTTATACGTATCTGGTCCTCAATGGAGAAAAATAATTCTGTAACCCGGATTTTTGGTGGCGCGGCTCCTAAGGAAATCTGGAACGAATTTGAGAAGCGGTTTGATCTAACGATTGTAGAAGGGTACGGATTAACGGAATCTGCGACCGTTTGCCTGTGCAACCCTATGGAAAATATTAAGGTTGGCTCAATTGGGAAATCGCTGCCGCAGTTTCGCTTAAAGTAGTAAATGAATGGGATGAAGAGCAGCCGCCAAGGGAGCCCGGA
Source organism: Aneurinibacillus danicus (assembly GCF_007991215.1). GTDB lineage: Bacteria > Bacillota > Bacilli > Aneurinibacillales > Aneurinibacillaceae > Aneurinibacillus > Aneurinibacillus danicus. The sequence goes on along the minus strand of NZ_BJXX01000224.1, from coordinate 5,204 downwards.
AAAATTATTGTACGTGAAAACGTGCCTTACACGCAGTTTGGCGGCTATTATAAGATGCCTGAAAAAACAGAAGAAGCAATGAAAAACGGCTGGTTTCATACGGGGGATCGCGGATATACAGACGAGGATGGTTACTTTTACTTTCTCGATCGAATCAAAGATTGCATCTTAAGGGTAGTAAATAACAAGTCAACACCGTGATTATAAGCGTAAATTGAAATGAACAGGTCGGTACTATACAAGGAGGGCATGATGGAGAAGAATAGGCAAAGTTGCGAAGCGGAACAAAGCTCGATGTATGCATACATCATTGGAAATGGAGTGCAGCAGGTGACGGAATTGTTAACGCGTATGTCAGAAGAGGACAGCGAAGAAAATGCAGAGTAATATAGGGAAAACAAAGGCAGCAGAAAAGCCGGATCTTCCATAAGAGGGAAGTCCGGCTTTTTTTGCTGGATAGAGCGAACCGTTAGCTGTATTGCGGGCGAAGCTGGGAACGGTTATTCACATAGGCATCCGCTCCAAGGGCTGCAATGGCTCCATCTGCTGCGGAGAGCACGGCCTGTTTGATTGGCGTTCTGCGGGCATCTCCGCCGGCAAATACGCCCGGCACGTTCGTCTGCAGCATATCATCCACATTCACATAACCTTCTATGTCCCGTGATACAGCGTCTTTTAGGAAATCCGTGCCCGGCTTCATGCCTGCGAGATAGAGGAAAACTCCGTCGATATCCCAGGTTTCCAGTTCTTTTTGATCGGTTTGTATGACCGCTTTTTCTACGCTGTTTTCGCCCAGAATTTCTTTTACCCGGTATTTTTTATAAATTTTCACGTTATCTTTAGTTTCGAGCTTAGACAGGTCAGCCTGACCTTTGAGCGTGCCTGTCGGGATAAGGAAACGCACTTCTTTACAGAACTTGGACAGGGATTCTGCTTCGTGCACCGCTTCTTCATTATCGCCGGTTACGATGACGGTTCTGTCCTGGAAGAATGCGGCATCGCAAGTAGAGCAGTAGCTTACGCCGCGCCCGGTGAATTCTTCCTCGCCCTTAATTTTGCTGGAAGGCGCTTTAGCCCCGACGGCGATAAATACGCTCTTTGCCTTAATAGTACCCTCGGCTACTTCCAGTTTCTTAATCTCCGGATCGGAGAAATCAACGGAGAGTACATTCGTACGGACAAAAGTTGCGCCGAAGTCATGAGCCTGCGCTTGCATGCGCTGCAGAAGCTCAAGCCCGGTTAATTCTTCACGCACTCCCGGATAATTGGCAATCTTATGGGTAATAGCCAGCGTGCCGGCTGCCGGTGCCTTATCAATAACCAGCGTTTTCAGACGGCCGCGTGCTGCATAGACCGCAGCGGATGCCCCGGCAGGTCCGCCTCCGATGGTAACGAAATCGTATACCTCATCGAGAATCTTCTGGTCAACAGATTGGAAGATTCCACTTTCATCCTGAATTTCACCGTTTTTAGCTTGGGATGCCGCTTCTGTTTTTGGTGCTTCGAAATCGTCCGGCAGGTTCAGCAGCTTTCTCATCTTGGCTTCCTGGAAGCCGAGGACCAGTTTGTTGTTAATGTAGGTGGCCGGCGTTCCGAAAATCTTCTTCTGCTGCAGTTCTTCGAAGTATTCATAGTTCTCGGATACGTTGCGTTCTTCAAATGGTATGCCCCATGCGGTTAGCTGTTCTTTTACCTTTTTGCAGTAAGGGCATCCCTGGCTGGTATACACGATTACGTTATTCTCCATACTTATCGCCTCCTGAATTCTCTCTTTAATTCCTTTACACGGTTTTGTAAAATACTAATCAATCTTGTTGCTTATTGCTTATTGTTGTTAATTTGAAATGGTTATAAATAATCTTTAATGATATTATATGAGCCATCCGGCATCCTGTCAACCTTTTTCACAGAAAACCACTATGGCATCTCAGCCGTAACCTCGACATAAAAATAAGGGGAAGGGCGGCTGACTTTTGCAGTAAGAAGGAAAAGAGAACGAGAGGAGGATTTCAATGGGGAAAAAGCGAACATCTTTTTCTTCCCTGGATCTTCTTTCCTCTTCTCCTCTTTTTTTTTTCATGATTTTCACAAAAAAAGAGGCAGTTATCCTGCCTCCCTGCAATTCGCTAAAATTTATCTTCTTCCGCAACGCCTTGCGGCAGGCAAACTGTCACTGCCTCCGTAAGCTCTGGATCAAGAATGGAGATGTGAAGAGGGTAAAAAGAAAAAGGCGCTTGTTCGTACGCGTATAGCTTCTTCAGATACTCCCGTGTTTCGGTAAACAGCTTCTCCATGTCGATCCCCAGATTTCCGCTCCATGTATCTTTGGATTTTGCGAGTGCGGCTTCAAACAGATGAATGGCGCCTTCTACATTCCCGTTGCGAAAATGGTGCAGACCGACCGCCACCTGCAGCAGGGCCTGGAGCAGACGGTTTCGTCCTTCGTTAAGCCATAATTCTTCCATGACTTCATGACATTCGTAATAATCCTGCTTTACATTAAAATAATATAAATACTCGATATACAGCCGATGATACAAAATCCCCGCTCCTTTCTTGCGTACCTTATTGTCACGGCGCCTTCGCTTTCCTCTTAAAAATAATGCTTTTTGATAACGGAAAGGTAGTCGATACGGGGCCGGTAGCCCTCCGGAATCAGATGGCCGTGCTCCTGGATATACGCATATGGAATCGATTTACGGCCTCCCTGTGCCGCTTCTTCCCAGAAACGGATGATGTGAGAGGCACTAAGTACGTACGTTTCGTCATGCTGCGTAAAGCGAATGATCGCGAATGCGATGCCTTTTTGGTTACATACAAGACGCATGTGATCAATTTGGTGGGCATGAAAGTTACCAAGCGGCAGAGACGTCTTGTTTCGAGTCTCCTTTGCTTCAAAGTCGAGGTATCGTCCTTCGTATACACCGTTATAGTCAGTTGTCGACGGTTGGCGGAAGTAAGCTTCCCGAATGACGGCAGCCGAACGTGCCGGGTACTCAACTTTAACAATTTGAATTGGGGTCGGCTTTTTGTGAACAGAAGCAATACCCTGTGCCACATAATAGGCATTGCTCTCGTTAAGCTCTTCTTCGAGTGACATGCCGCGGTTAGCTGCGGACGCTTGTTTCTCTTGAACAAGCGCGAGAAATTCTTCGGTTTTCATACGATCGGGAAGCTGCGTGCCCCCTTGGGCTCCCGCCGGAAGTTTACCGTTCGGATAGCGAATGTTCCGCAATGCGCTCCCTCCTTCTTTATCTTTAGTATAATAACAAAAAGAAGCAAAAAGTTATACTACAGAGCAGGCAGGAAAAGAAAAAAAGGGAGGCGCGTGAATGGATACGGTAAAAAAGCAGGTGTTTTCATTGGACAGCTACCGGATGGAATGCGGGGAAACCATTCCTATTACGGTCGGTTTCGAGACCTACGGAGAATTAAATGAAAAGAAGAACAATGCGGTACTGGTGTGTCACTTTTTCAGCGCAACCAGCCATGCGGCAGGGAAGTACAGTCACGACGATGCAGATCCGGGCTGGTGGGACGCGCTGATCGGTCCCGGTAAAGCCATCGATACCGACCGGTATTTCGTGCTCTGTACGGACAATCTATGCAACATTCAGGCGAAGAACCCGAATGTCGTAACAACCGGTCCGAGAACCGTTAATCCACAGACCGGAGAGCGGTACGGTACGTCGTTTCCTGCATTTACATACCGGGATATGGCGGGCATCCAACGAGAGCTTATTCGTTCGCTCGGAATTGAGAAGCTGCTGGCGGTAGCGGGGCCTTCAGCAGGTGGTATGCAGGCGTTGAATTGGGCGGTTCACTACCCGGATATGATGGATGCATGCGTAGTTGTCATTAGCGGGGCACAAACGCCCGTGTTGACTTCGCTTGCGTATTTGCAGGCTGCAATCGATGCCATTATACTTGACCCGAAATGGAAGGACGGAACATATGATGAGGGGGAAGAGCCGGAAGCGGGATTGCATTTGGCGCTGCAGCTTATGAATCTTGCGGCATACCAGTACGGATGGTATGAGTCTTCGTTTCCGCGTGACGCGAAGCGCGATGTTATTTCTCCTTCTTATCAGAAAAACCCGGAATTTGCCGAAGCTTTTAAGGAAGCGGTATCGAAGCGCATGCAGCCGTATGATGCGAGCCATTACGTATACACTGCACGCGCGGTGATGATGCATGATATCGCCCGGGGATTTGATTCCCTCGAGGAAGCGCTCGGACGGATTCAAGCGCGGGTGCTGATGATTCCATGCGTATCGGATTTGCTGTTCCCACCGCAGTACAGCAAGCAGGCGGTCGATATTATCAATCGGAAGGGCGGACGCGCTTCTTATTATGAAATCGACAGCCCGAATGGACACATGGCAGGCGTGGTTGATGCTCATTTGTTTGCGGAACCGTTAGCCTCATTTTTGCGGGGAAAAGATATATAGACAAATGAAGGAGGAAAAATTCCATGAACGAGTTTCTGGAATTAATTCGGACCAGACGTACCATTGGCAAGGTTACAGATGAGCCTGTACCACGCGAAGATATTGAGAAAATTCTCGAAGCGGGCAACTGGGCACCAAGCCACTATAATACACAGCCCTGGAAATATTTTGTGCTGACCGGGGATGGAAGGAAGAAGCTCGGTGAAGCGTACGCCAAGATAGCGCTGCTTGAAAAAAGCGAAGGGCTTTCTGAAGAGGAGAAGGCGGCATTGTACGAGAAAAGCATGAATAAAGCATTCCGCGCCCCGCTTGTGATTGCGGTGGCCTGTCTGCCGCACGAGGATGAATACGTGATAGGGTCGGAGGAATTCGCCGCAGTCGCCGCGAGCATTCAGAACATGCTGCTGGCAGCCCATGCGTTAGGCTACGGCGCTATCTGGCGGACCGGGGCCGCAAGTTACCATCCGGTTATGAAGGAAGTATTCGGACTCGGAGAAAAAGACGGGCTTGTGGGCCTTGTCTACATCGGCAGGTCCAACATGGTCCGCGAATCGCGCCGCGTTTCCATCGAGAAAAAAACGGAATGGTGGAGCTAAATTCAGGAAACGGTGTATAGTTTTGTAGGAAAACGAAAAGGTGAAAGAAACAGGGAAGCAAGGATAGCCTTTTTCTTCTCTCGCTGAGCGTGCAGATGGGAGAGAGTAGAAAATAGCTGCCTTGCTTCTTATTTCTTTATATTGCGTGTTACTACTA
>NZ_BJXX01000223.1 GCF_007991215.1 Aneurinibacillus danicus | reverse complement strand
GACGCTGTTCTAAAATATCAGCCGTTTTACGAAGATATTCGCCACGGGCTACCCCAGACAACTTTCGCCAGTATGGTAAGGCTATTTTTGCAGATTGAACAGCATCATCTACATCCTTTACCGTTGATAGAGGTACGTATCCAACAATCTCCCTGTAGTCAGCCGGATTCATACTTGCCTCGAATTTATCAGATTGTGAAGTGACCCATTCCCCGCCAATTAAATTTTGGTAGGTTTTCACTTCGGACTTTGTTTCCATCAACCCTGCTCCTCTCTGTCAATTCTGGATCACTTGACTCTTGCTTCCTTTTGTGAGCTACCTACTACCTGTTTCTGTTTTAATCCTTCAATCTGTTCCGGCAACAACCCCAGTTCACCCAGAATCTCTTCCGTATGTTCCCCGAGCAAAGGCGGGTGCCTTCTCACACTCGCCGGAGTTTCCGACAATTTGATTGGGAATCCTGCCATCTTTAGGTTCTTTACAATCGGATGCTCAACTTCTATAATCAGCTCTCTAGCACGTACGTGGGGATGGTTCACCACCTGGTCAACGGTGTGAATCGGTCCACAGGGTACACCAACCGCATCGAGACGCTCGAATATCTCCTTGCTATCTAACTCGGAAAGACGCTTGCTAATTATGTCTACTAAAATAGTACGATGAGCGACCCGGTCGTCATTTGTTATAAACCTCGGGTCCTCTAGCAGATCTTCCCACCCCATGGCAAAACAGCATTTCTCCCATAAACCATTGTTAGGAACAGCGAGAATAATGTTCATATCCTTAGCGGGAAATGCCTGATACGGAACGATGGTCGGGTGTGCCGATCCCATGCGTCCCGCTGGTTTGCCTGTAGCAAAATAGCTTGTCGCCAGATAGTTTAATAGGGTTACTTGACCATCCAGAAGGCTCACATCGATGAATTGTCCCTTCCCTGTCTTTTCTCTGGCGATGACCGCTGTCAAAATACCATAGGCGGCAAACATTCCCGCCGTTAAATCAACAATTGACATGCCAACTTTGACCGGGGGTCCATCCGGCTCTCCTGTAATGCTCATCAACCCTCCGTATCCCTGGAGAAGAAGATCATAGCCGGCCCTGTTCTTCTCCGGTCCGGTCCTCCCGAATCCAGAGATAGAGCAGTAAATCAGCCGTGGATTGATTTCCTTCATCTGTTCATAGCCAAGCCCAAGTTTATCCAGCGCACCAGTGCGGAAGTTTTCCACGAAAATATCTGACTCTTTCGCCAGATTATAGATAATCTCTCTTCCCTCTTCTGATTTTAAATCGATGGCGATACTGCGCTTGTTTCGGTTGGAAGCAAGATAGTAGCTGCTTACCCCATCCCACTTCGGTGGTGTAAATCTTCTTGTCTCGTCTCCTTTTCCAGGCTGCTCTACCTTAATGATATCTGCTCCCATATCTCCAAGCAGCATAGTACAAAAGGGACCTGCTAATGTTCTTGATAAATCAAGAACTTTGATACCATCTAAAGCTTGCAAAAATTGTTCCTCCTCTCAATCCTGTTATTATGCAGTTTTACTTTATTTAAAGTTCGGTTTGCGCTTTTCTACAATAGCCCGTATCCCTTCTTGATAGTCTTCCAGTTCAGTCACGATGCCCATCGCTGATGAAATCATATCCAAAGAAGAACGAAGGTCCATATGAAGTCCTTGGTAAACGGCTCTTTTGATAAAGCGCATGGTTTCCTGCGGTCCACCGGCAAGCCGTTGAATATAATTCTCCACAAAATCATTCAGCTCTTCATCGGGAACAACATGTGTGATCAGTCCCAGCTGTTTTGCCTCTTCCGCTGTGAAAGTATCGCCGGTCCAGAGCATCTCCAACGCTTTATCCACACCGACAATTCGGGGCAAAAAGTAAGCGCCTCCATCCCCAGGAACGATACCTGCTTTGATATACCCCTCCGACACTTTTGCGCTTTGGGCAGCGATGCGGATATCGCACATGAGGGCCATATCCAGTCCGGCACCCAGTGCAATTCCATGTATCACCGCAACCACCGGTTTATCAATTTCCTGCATAAGGAGAGGAATTCGCTGTACTCTCTTCCATAAGCTGTTTTTACGGGCCAGTGCGGTCGACATCAAATCCTCAGCCCCGGTATTGTTGTAGAGTAACCCCTCCCCTCTGATCATCGATTTAATATCTCCTCCGGAGCAAAAAGCCCGGCCATTTCCTGTTAGCACAACAACCCGTATATCCTCCGTATCACGGATCGTCTCCAGAGCATGAATCCATAACTCGATCATTTCTGTACTAAACGCATTGAGGGAATCCGGACGATTTAATGTAATCCGGGCAACCCCGTTCTCTACTGAAAAAAGTAAATCACTCACGTATACTCCTCCTTTTCCTTCTATTTTTATCCCTGCCTATTATTTACTCGTAAGGAAAGACCACAGTTCATCTTGGGCAAATGTCATCATTTGATCGGCAAGTTGTTCTCCCCACTCTGTTTCTGTTCCGAATTCGTCTCTCCATGACCACAAACGACGCGTACTTTGATGAAGGGTGTGCTCGTAAGTAAAACCAATCGCACCATGCACTTGATGAGCCATAGCCGCTGCTGTTCCCGCTGCTTCGTTGATCCGGATTTTCGCCATGGCAATTTCTTTTGATAATCGACCCGCCTGGTAGGCTTCTATCGCATAATCGGCTGCCGCTCCTGCCGCGGCGGTTTCGCCAGCTAACAGAGCCAATTGGTGCTGGATGGCCTGAAACCGGTGAATGGGTCTTCCAAATTGCGAACGTTCCGACGAATAAGTGAGGGTTAGTTCCAGAATGCGTTCAAGGGCACCGGCCATCATGACGCTTCGAATAAGAGCCCCACCATACCACAACTGATTTATCACACGCTCAAATTCAATAGGGATTACCCGGCAGTCGGTAACTAAAACATCATCAAAGGTTATGGTATCCCTTGCTTCACCGGCAAGATTTTGACCATACTCGATTTTCCCATTCGCTGGCCGAACCAAAGCCAGAACGGGTTCTACATCGGATTGTCCCAGGACAATCATCCATTTGGCATACCTTGCCCATGGAACAAAACGGGCTTTCCCCGAAATGATCCATTCATCACCGTGCTTCTGGAAGTAGAACTGCTCATCGCTTTTGGGAAGCGCAACGGTAAGAGGTTCGTCAGAAACTTGTTCACCTAAATCTGCCAACAACCAATTTCCCAGGAACGTTTCAGCCAATGGAATCGGCGCAGAATACTTTCCGGCCAAACGCAGAATACTCAAAGCATCTGTATAGCTACCACCGTTACCGCCCAATTCCTCAGGAATAGCCACCGTAATCATACCTGAGTCCGCCAGTATATCCCAGAGTTCAGCGGCCCATCGGCCTTGTTCCGCTTCATTAACAAGCTCTTTCGTACAAATGTCTTTCATGATTTTGGTTGTAGAACTGATCAGCATTTGTGTGATGTCGTTCATTTTCCAACTACCCCCTTCGCAACAATCCCCCGGAGTATTTCGGTTGTTCCCCCGCGTAGAGTAAAGCCAGGAGCATGCAAAATCGCTTCCGCCATTAATTTTTCGAATCGAGAAGATGAAGCTGCGGATGGAGAAGAAGAAACCAACAATCTGGCTACTTCCGCAACCTGTTGTTCAAACTGCGTCCCCATATCCTTCACCAGAGCCGCCGCCACATCCGGCGCGATTCCTTCTTCCAACATTTGAGCAATACCAATGGACATATGCCGTAAGGTCCACAGACGGGAAACCAATCGACTCACTTGGCCCATCAACCGCTTTTCACCTGTTAGCTGTAAGGTATTCACCAGTTCTTCTAGAAGCGGAAATGTGCTTAAAAAGCGTTCAGGACCACTTCGTTCATAGGCTAATTCCGTCATTCCCTGTTTCCATCCGTTCCCTTCTTCTCCCACAAGCATCTCATCCGGAATAAAGACATCTTCAAAAATAACTTCATTGAAGTGGTGTTCGCCGGTCATTAAATGAATGGGGCGAACCGTTACCCCCGGTGCAGACAAGTCAACAAGGAGTTGAGTCATTCCTTCGTGCCGGTTTTCCGGATTCATTGGGGAAGTACGACAGAGCGTAATCATATAATGAGCGAAATGAGCACCGCTGGTCCAAATTTTACTCCCGTTCAGAACCCATCCTTTTTCCACTTTGACCGCTCTGGAACTAACAGCGGCTAAATCCGAACCCGCATTCGGTTCACTTAACCCAATGGCGAAATAGCACTCCCCTTTTGCAATTTTAGGCAGGAAAAATTCTCGCTGCTGCTCTGTACCATACCGGAGAAGCAAAGGGCCGGTCTGCCGATCCGCAATCCAATGGGCAGCCACCGGGGCTCCTGCCGCTAGCAACTCTTCCGTTACAACATATCTTTCAATGGCGGAGCGTTCTTGTCCACCGTAGCGTGACGGCCAGGTCATGCCAATCCAGCCGCGTTCTCCTAACTTGCGACTAAATTCAGGAGAGTAGCCGCTTAGCCAGGAATCACATTTAGGTTCAAACGTTCCCCTTTCCTGTTCTTCCTGAATAAAATCTCGAATTTCCCGCCTCAATGCTTCTGTTTGCTCAGAAAGTTGAACAACAGGTAATTGTAAGCTCTTCATTGAACATAATCACCCCACTATTGTGTACATCCTCTTATTACATTTTTGTTCAAAATTGCAAATAATTAATGACCTGTCACTCTCTATTTGATTTAGTATACCGATAATCGGTATACTATACCTTTAATTGAAATAGTACAATATTTATAACATTTTTTCAATACATATAATACTTAATTATCATTAAATTTTAAATTTACCTGCTAATTATGTGTTTTCAATTCCTGAAATATGTAAAATAACTCCCTCATACTGTTTTTCATAAACCGTAACCATTCAAGTAGAAAATCCTGTTTTGGAGATAGCTTAAATGAAAGAAACCAGGAAAAAGACCTATCAAATAGATGCCTTCTAAACAGACATGGGGTTGAATTTCGGAGGAACTGACAGAAGAAAACAATCTTATTGTCCAACCAAGTGGTTGCATGCTAAAAGGAGAGAAGAATTTGTATGTAAACAACATAAGGGTGTCCCAAAAGCGGTGGGGCACCCTTCTTCACTACCATATATACGCATAAAAAATCCGTTTAACCTATATATTGTATTCCGTTTGAGATCAAATAACCTTTTGAGACACCTTCAATTTGAGATACGGACCAGGCGAAGATGAATTGTGTTGATTGGTGACAGACGTCCGGTTACGGTACATCAATCGCTAAATTTTAATTTATTGCTAATTTGAGCTGCAACCTCTTTTATCGAACTAATAAAATCATCAATTATAGAATCATTAACCCTAACCAGTGGAGCTGAGATGGATATCCCGGCTATTACTTCGTCCCAGCGGTTTCGTATTGGAGCACTGATTGAACATACACCAGAAACACGTTCCCCGAAACTTATGGCATACCCTTTTTCCTGTATGTTGTGCAATTCTTCTTTTAGTTTTTCCTTATCGGTAATAGTAGATTCTGTCATAGAAATTAACTCGGTTTCCTGTAAATATTGTTTAATTTTATCCGGAGGAAGAAAAGCCAACAACAGCTTAGCCGATGCACCAGCGTACAAAGGAGAAGTCTGACCAATATACGAAATGGTCATTAAATCGTGCTTTTTTTCTTCAAAAGCAACACATTTTCGTTCATGGTTTTCAATGATATTTAAATAGACATTTTCTCCAAACCGATCTCTTAAATCTTTTAGATACGGTTTAGCAATGGTTAGAAGATGGGAATGCTCTTCAACAAGTTTCCCTAAATAATATAGCTCCATTCCCAATTTATATGTTTTTTTCTTATTGTCTTTTTCCAAGAACCCGTTTATCACCAACGTATTTAATATCCTTTGAAGACTGGATTTAGAAAGACCAAGCTTATGATGAAGTTCAGCCAGGGAGAGCTCTTTCTTATCTTTCGAAAAACATCTTAAAATTTGGATAGTACGGCTAATTGTCTGCATGGAATTTTCTACGCTCATAACAAATCACTTCCAATTATCTATATTGACACTCCGCGCCCCTAAAGGGGTAAGGTAGAACGGAACACGATACGCTTGGTGCATCCTTGTTCCCTCCTCTTTCTTTACCAACAGTATAACATACAAATTACAGTTACTTATAGTGACAGAGGGGGAACATCGATGACAAAAAGAAAGGTGAAAAGTGAGGGATGGGTCATACCGGGTCCTAAAACAGGACGGTATAAAAGTGTCGGATGAACAGAACAGAGCAGAGAAGAATGGATGGAAGGGGAAGCTTATGCCCATGGGGTATTCACGTCGGACATATGGACTTTGTATCAATAAGAAAAGGGATGAATCCGCTTAAATATGGCTATTTGAGATGAAAAATTGTAGTGAGGAGGAAGAAGAGAGAATGCTCTTCTTCCTCCTGTTTATTTAATCAGCCCATTCACCGTTACTTGGGAATTCTGCAAAATCTTTAGGGTCATGTGAGAAATAAATGGGTATACCTGAATTTTCAAGGACACGAAGTTTCGTATAAGAATCAGATAGAACTTCCGTGTTCCAATCATACGGCATAGGGGCCATATTCTGATACGCTTCTTTAAGATGAGACGTATCCGCACCCAAACATATAGGACCCCGGTTCTCCAATCTAACGATCATGGCTTGGTGCCCGGGCGTATGTCCCGGAGTCGTGATGAGTTGAATGGATCCGTCTTGAAATAAATCCACATCGCCATTAAGTTGTAAAAAATTATATCCTCTCGTATCCTTATAATCATTCAAACAATAAACTAAATTTAGCCATGCATCAGGCCACCATGCATAACGAAGCTCGCTCTTTTGCACGACAAAGGTGGCATTAGGGAAATGACACATTCCACCCGTATGATCTAAGTGCATATGCGATAAGACGACATATTTTACATCATCCAACTTATACCCCAGTTTAACTAACTGACGGTCGATTACTTGATCGCGTGTCAGGTTACATCCAAACGCATCACGTATTCCCGGGCCCCAATATTTTTCCGCCGCCTCAGGATCAGCAACATTATAGTTAATCCCTGTATCAAACAGGATGACTCCTTTTTTTGGATGTTCTATAATCCAAACACTTGATGGTACTTCTACTTTTCCGCTTGCCCCAGTCATTAGTATTCCTCTGTCAACATTCAGAGGGCCGCAATCCACCACTGTCACTCGCAATCCTGTAGCCATAGTACAGTATATACCTCCTGCTTTACATAATTTTAATTTTTCGGCAACAAGAACCCCTTATAGTCATTTACCGCAGCGGTATTGCATTTTTGGCTATAGTGGATAACAGGAACCCCTCATAGCCGTTTACCGCAGCAACATCGCATTGTCGGCTATAGTTCTGAAAGCCGCCGATGTACATCAGACTGACGCGTGGTTTGCCGGGGATGTTCGCTCCCATATACCAGCTGTCAGCCAGGGGTAAAAGCGTGCGATTGGCCATCTCGGCGCTGTGCTCCACCCACTCATTCTCGGCCTCAGCGG
>NZ_BJXX01000222.1 GCF_007991215.1 Aneurinibacillus danicus | reverse complement strand
CCCTAAGTAGCATTGTTTTTCCTCCAATTTCAGTTTTTTATTTCTTCTTTATAGCATCCCCTTTAAAGTTCATTTGTTTATTTTATATATTTTATACTTCTTTTTCAAATGGATGGTGTAGTCATGTTTATCCCATTAAACATGCTAACCCATTTTCTGTCGTATAAGCTTTTTGTGAGAAAATATTTTGCTCCCATCGACTGAGTCTGCTATTTCCGCCGGTAGAGGAGTGGTGCACAGTATAAACAGATAATTAATTTGGGAATAATTTTAATTAATAATATGAAAATTCGGCGTAATGGATAATTATGATGTTAAGAGAGGGATCGTATGGAGAAAGTTAGAAAAATAAACCCAAGTAAGAGTATTCATTTTAGGGGAAAGCAATCAAGCTTAAAAAATGATCAGATGATTCATTGGAAAAGTTTACTGGAGCGAGATTATATTCGTCTTTTGGAATTTGATCCTACTGTTATCTGCTATGAATCTCAACCATTGGTTATTGACTATGCTTATAGAGGTAAAATTTACAAATATTATCCCGACTTTAAAATCATTACTACGGATCATAGAGCTAGACTAGTGGAGGTAAAGCCTTTGAAGTTTATTAATAAACCTGAAAATAGGGTGAAGTTTGAGGTTGGGAAACGATATTGTGAGCAGCATGGATGGACTTTTCAAGTTGTAACAGAAGAACAAATTCGTCCAGGGTTTTTGCAGTATAATCTGTGTAAAATAAGAAAGATTCCGAAAGTATTAATATCAAAATCAATATGTCTTCAAATATTAAAGAATCTAGCTAAGCAGGGGATATGTACAATACAAGAATTGAGGGAAGCATGTAATGAAATTGAAGAAAGTTCCTTTTTTCGTTGCTTTTATTTTTTGATTTATCACCATAAGATTATTACAGATTTGGTTAATGAAAAACTATCGGTGAATTCTTTGGTTGCACTTGCTAAAAGTGAGGTGACATACTGATGGGGAAATATGGATTTGAACATGGAACGTACTTCATGGTTAATCAAGTCGAATATATTGTTCGCAAAAGTGACATAAGGGATGTTGTAGTTGAAAATATCTCTTATAAAAAAATAGAAACATGGTCTAGAAAAGGGTTAGAAAGCCTTTGGGAAAAAGGAAAATTAGTTTTTCGCATAAAGGGCACTCTTCGAAAAGAGAAGATCCCCATAAGAAAACAGCCTCACAAGAACTTTGATAGATATTGTTATTGTACTAAATTTCATATTCCTGCTTTATGGTGCGTGTAAAAATTGGTTTGTTTTACATGCTTAAAAGGGAAGACCGGTGAAAGTCCGGCGCGGTCCCGCCACTGTGAACGAGGAGCGACTCTTACATAAGCCACTGTTCTATCCTGATGGAATGGGAAGGCAAAGAGAAGCAAAGATCCGTAAGCCAGGAGACCTGCCATGAAGAACAGCACTGTAAAACCACGAGGATGGGGAGGTGTTCAACAGATGGATGTATCCTGACTTTACGTTGATCGTATAGGGAGCAAGCATCTTATTTGAGCATCTTTTCTTTACGAAGAGATGCTTTTTTGTGTGCAAAAGGAGGATGAAACTGTGTACGAATTATTCAGGGAAGGTATGCGGGTAGAGCGATTTGATGGTATGAAGGGACAAATCCTTAGCATGCATGAACTTTTTTTTATTGTATTATGGGAAAATCATCAAGTGGAAGAACACTTTCTTAATGATTTACCCCCGTACTATCTCTATCCCATTGATTGTAAAAATTAAAAATGAAAGTAGAGATGCTTATGCTGAATAAAAGTAGGGATATTACATTGCTTTCTTTGTTTTCAGCACAAAAACTATTGTATCCATTTCACTCGGATTTATCATGTTTCGGTGAACCGGATAAACAACGTTCGCGTTTACAAAGGATACTTTCAGATGACCAAACACAAATTTGTATCGCTATTCATCAAGAGGAAGTAGTTGGATATGTTACACTTTTGCCACCAGAACCGGAAGAGCGCTGGTCTTCACTGTCTTATGTTCGGGTGATGGGAGCGTTGGAGGTAGCTTCTATCTATCGCCGCCGCCATATTGCCTGCGCAATTTTGCAGCGTTTATTTCATGATGCCAAAGATATTGAAAAACAAATTGTGCTTGCTTTCGCATATTACTGGCACTGGGATTTGAATCATAGTGAACTGGGTGTATATGAGTATAAGAGAATGCTAAAGCGGTTACTTATATCAGCAGGGATGGAAGAGGTATATACGGATGAGCCTGATGTTCATGCGCATTCCGCCAATTTTTCTATGGCACGTATTGGACGCAACCTTTCAACTGAACATATGCAGCGGTTTTTTTACACGTTAAACCCTCGGATATGGTGACTATAAGATTCATACGCATATGTGTTATTGCAAATTCCATTTGTTGAAGAAATGGCCGACATCATTGAACATGGGTTACACGGTGTTGACATAATAATGTTGTATAATGTTAAAAATCACATAGGAATAGTTGGAGTTGACTGGACCACCAGAGACCCCTAAAATTATGCATTTTTCAGAGTATGAGAAATTTGATCTGAAAAAGGCATATTTTTGGAGGTCTTTTTTCTTTGGGCGTAGCCAGCGATTAATGGAGGTGAAATGATAAGCAAAATTGGGCAGATGAACGATAATTTCCAGTTCACAATACTGATCCACGTAAAATACAAAGGGGGGCGGGAAACATGTCTACCACAAATGTGAGAAGCACTGAGAAGTTGAAAAAAATTAAGTATGCTTTCCCTTTCTCTTATAAAAAAGGCTCCTATAGCAACCTTATGATAAAATTTGGCACACCTTTGATTCTATTACTGCTCTGGGAATTTCTCAGCGTGCGCGGGTTCATCAGCACTACCGTTTTGCCGGCTCCTTCAGTGATTGGAACAACCTTTCTGGATTTGCTGCTGACAGGAGAAATTTTCGTACATGTCGGCACCAGCTTTCTACGAATTATTCAGGGGTTTGTTATTGGTGGTTCTTTAGGAGTTATTGTTGGGATTCTCACAGGACTGAATAAAAAATTCGAGCAAGCGATTTCGCTGATTACCGGCCTGTTGCGTCCCATTCCCATGATGGCCTGGGTGCCTGTTCTCATTCTCTGGATGGGAATCGATGAGGCTTCCAAAATAACGTTAATTATTATCGCCAGTTTTTGGCCGACGCTTATTAATGTAGTAGACGGAATTAAGAATACGGATCAGAAGTATCTGGAAGTGGCACAAATTCTTGAAAAAAAGAAGACAACCCTTATACTCAGGGTCATTCTGCCTTCCGCGTTTCCTTCCATTTTTACGGGCTTGCGTCTTGGAATGGATATGGCGTGGAGAAGTGTAGTAGGCGCCGAATTGATAGCCGCTTCCTCCGGTATCGGCTACATGATTTCGTACGCCAGGGAGCTTTCGCAAACGGATGTAATGCTTGCCGGTGTCTTATGCATTGGTATTATCGGACTGCTGCTTGATGTCGTACTGAAAAAAATTCAGGCGCATGTTATCAAGTGGAATGTAAATTATTTCAAATAAAAGGGGGAGAGAAAAGATATGACGTACGCGGTCGACGCAAGTGGATTTCTGGATATTGAACAGGTGTATAAGAGTTTTGTGCTCGATACCGGAACGGTGGATGTTCTTCACAACATCAATGTAAGGGTAAAACCGGGGGAATTCATTTGCATTGTTGGGGCCAGCGGTTGCGGAAAAAGTACGTTGCTTCGAATTATTGCCGGATTGGACCGGGAGTATGAAGGCAGGGTGTCCATGAAGAATGAACCGGTTCGTGGACCAGGCGTGGACCGCGGCATGGTTTTTCAAGAATCACGCCTCTACCCCTGGCTGACTGTAGAGAAGAATATAGCTTTCGGCGTCCAGGAAGGAGTTTCGGTACGAGACAGGGAGAGACTGGTGGAAGAGCATATGGAACTGGTGGGGCTTAGCGAGTTCTCCAAAGCCTATCCGCATCAACTTTCCGGTGGCATGCAGCAAAGAGCAAGCATTGCCAGAGCACTGGTAAATAAACCGGAAGTATTGTTATTAGATGAACCTTTCGGAGCGCTTGATGCTATAACGAAGATTCATATGCAGCAGGAAGTTCTCCGAATATGGGAAAAGGAAAAAACCACCATGATACTGGTTACCCATGATATTGATGAAGCCATCTATTTGGCTGATAGAGTGGTTGTGATGTCAAGTCGTCCCGGAACCATTAAAAAGATTGTTCCGATCAATCTGCCGAGGCCCCGGGATCGCAGCAGCTATGATTTCATGCAAATACGCAAATCGATTTACCATGAATTTTTTACACAACAAGATCAACCATTTGTTTATAGCATATAGTCATACATCATTGCTGGGGGGATTGAAATGAAAAAGATACACGCCGTTTGGTTGAGTATAATTGTGCTGCTAACTATGCTTGTTGTTGGATGCAGCCAGGGGACAGCTACAGACAATCTGCAAAGTTCAGCAGCGAAAGAGCAGGAAGGAAGCAAGGAAAAGGTAACGACGATTCGGTTCGGACATACTACCGTTCCTTCTATGCTTGCAGTAGCAAAAGAACAGGGATGGCTAGAAGAAGAATTCAAGAAGGATGGAATCAAGATAGAGTATGAGAAATTTTTAGCCGGTCCGCCTCTTATCGAAGCATTCGCAGGTGGAAGACTGGATTTTGGTCAGGTGGGTGATCAGCCGGCGATTCAGGCAAGAGCCAACAATATTCATATCAAGGCTGTCGGCGTTTATTCATCGGGTTCAAAGAGCATAGGGCTAGTAATTCCAACGGGTTCACAAATCAAATCATTTAAAGAACTAAAAGGAAAAAAGATAGGAGTGACGGTAGGTTCTGTAGGTCATCGACTGCTTTATGCGTATTTGAAAGAAAACGGAATGTCTCCAAAGGATATTCAACAGATTAATTTAGCGCCTGCCGATATCAAACTTGCTATAGAACAGAAGAATATTGATGCCGCCGTTACATACGAACCCTGGATTTCCACGATCGAACACAAACAAATTGGACATCAGATAGCGGATGCAACGGGCCTTTTAAACAACTATAGTCTTTATATCGTTTCCGAATCTTTTGCAAAAGAACATCCGGACATTGTGAAAAGAGTGTTAAAAGTGTTAGATAAGGCGGAAAAATGGAGCAGGGAAAATCCGGAAAAAACAATTGAATACCTGTCCAAAGTATATGGAACAGACAGGGAAATTCTCGTCAAATCCACACCGAGGATAAACTATGATATACGTTTAACGACTGAAGCTGTCCAATCTATCAAAGATACGGCCGCCGCTTTAAAAGAAAGTAAAGTAATTCGGAAAGATGTAAATGTAGACGACTTAGTCGATGCAAGCTTTTTGAAAAGCATCGGTGTTCAATAATATCAAAAATGGCCTGGAGGAGGAAAATAAAATGGCTCAAAATTATTCTGATATTGAATTCGGCTGGTTTATTCCGGTGCGTGGAGATGGCAAGTATGTAGGAGTAGAACCGGAACGCAAACCAACCATGGAGTATTTAATTGAAGTAGCGAAGGCTGCCGAAGACGCCGGTTTTCGTTTCGCCCTAATTCCAACTGGAAGAGCGTGCGTGGATTCATGGATTATCGGAACAATCGTAGCCTCTCATACGAAAAGCCTCCGTCCTTTAATCGCTATGCGGCCAGGACTGATTGCTCCCGTCATCGCTGCCCGAATGGGAGCGTCGCTTGATGTGGCATCCGGCGGCCGGGCAATGTTTAATATTGTCACCGGACATTCCGCTCAAGACTTAAAAGAGACGGGAGATCCTCTATACGATGCACATGATGAAAGATATGAACGAACGGATGAGTTTCTACAAATTGTAAGAGGACTATGGGAGAAATCAAAGGGGCCCGGCTATTCCGAATTTTCGATTGGCAAACAGCAGAGCCAGGATGAAGATAAGCTTGACTTCAGCGGTAAATATTACGATTTAGAAGGAGCGATTAGTTATCCGGCAGTTGTTCAGCATCCGCATCCCCCCATTTATTTCGGGGGAAGCTCGGCCATCGGAAAAAGGGTGGCGGTTGAACATGCAGATGTGTATCTGATGTGGGCAGAGCCAGTGGAATGGATTAAAGAGCAAATCGATGAAGTGGAAGGATACCGTGCTGAATTGAAGCAGCAAAAGGGGATCGACCGGCCGTTGCGGTATGGATTACGTGTCCATGTACTGGTAAGAGAAACCGAAGAAGAAGCATGGGATGCGGCTTGGGAAATTATCAGCAAGATAGATCAGACAACAATAGAGAAAGCCGACAAAAAATTCTCCACATTTGAGGCGGTAGGGCAGAAACGGCAAAATCAACTGCGGGCGGCTTCAAGAGAAAAAGACTATAAGGTCGGTCCCAATCTCTGGTCAGGATTGTCCCTGGTTCGTGATGGCGGAAGTTTGCTTCTCGTAGGAACACCTGAGCAACTGACCGAACGATTTTTGGAATATATCGATGTCGGAATTTCTACATTTATTTTATCGGGGTACCCGCATCTGGAAGAAGCCACAATTACAGGACGTCTCTTGTTGCCGTTGCTTCAGGAAAAAATAGCTGAAAGGGTCAATGTATCATTAAATGGCAGGGTATAGCTTATAACAACCACTGTGGAAAACTCGCGTTTTTACAGTGGTTGTTATTTTTTTGTCTTGCATCCTTAGATGAAGAATTTCTCTTTGACACAGGCAGGTGCAGACAAGTGTTGGGTTCCTGCCTTTATTCAAGGTTTCTTAATACGTATTATTTTCTGTTCTAGGGGGGTCAATCATATCTGCAACAGCAAGATAAATATTTGGTGGATACTCGGCAATCCGATGGCATAAATACAGGTACCATTCCTTTCCATACGTTAAGTATACCCTTGTTTTATAGCCGTCATCTTTTAACTGTTTTATTAAATCCGGTCTAATGCCATAAAGCATTTCCACTTCAACATTGGGGTTGTTAAGATAACCCAATTTGCTTATTTGATTAATCAACTTTTCATCATGGGTAGCGATTGAAATGGGGTGATTCGCTGCTATCCAGAACAACTTGTTATCACATCAGGTGCGACTCAAGCTTTGTCTCTTGTGGCAAAACTCCTTCTTACTAAAGGTGATGAAGTATGTATTGAGGACCCCGTTACCCATGAAATCCAAACTATTTTTCAACAGCCAGGCGCATCCCTTTATCCAGTTCCGGTAGATGAATTCGGAATCATGACGGATATGTTACCTTCGAATAAGAACCCAAAGTTTATTTTTGTTACACCATCTCATCAGTTTCCGCTCGGAGGTACGTTGCCGATTCAAAGAAGAATCCAATTGATTCATTATGCGAGGGAAGCAGGGGCATATATTGTGGAGGATGACTATGATAGTGAATTTCGTTATGCAGGACCTCCCGTTAGTTCGTTACAGGGATTGGAACCAGAACGTGTCATTTATATCGGGACATTTAGCAAAATATTATCTCCGGCGTTACGAATCGGATATTTGATTTTGCCGCAGGATTTAATTCACCGTTGCCGGGAACTCAAATGGTTTCATGACCTTCATAGTCCAACTCTGGAACAATTAACGCTGGCTATGTTTATTAAGGAAGGACATTTAGAACAACATATTAGAAAAATGAAAAGAGTATATCGGAAACGTCGTGAGACCCTTATTCATTGCTTGAATGATTCTTTTCCAAAAAAGTTAAAAATTTTTGGGGATTCCACCGGATTGCATCTGGTTGCGGCATTTGACAATGTTCAATTTTCTGATTCAATGCTGCACAAATTAGAGGAATCTCATCTTCGTGTCTATCCCGTTGAAAAGCACGCTATAAACAAGGGGAGACACAGAAACAAAATTATACTGGGATATAGTAATTTATCACCCGATGAAATTAAAGAAGGAATACGCAGACTCACGATATGTGTTTAGTCCTTTGCAAAAACATAGTCTAT
>NZ_BJXX01000221.1 GCF_007991215.1 Aneurinibacillus danicus | reverse complement strand
TAAGTAATGATAATGAATTATCTATACTTTTGGAGGTTTTGGGTTCGAAAATATATGATTTTGAAACTGGGAATAATAACAATGTTGTAATAGATATAGGTATGAATATAGGAATAGCATCACTTTATTTTTGTAATAGAGAAAGTGTTTCTAAAGTCTATAGTTTTGAACCGTTTAGTGAAACGTATGAAGTAGCAATGGAAAATATAAGAATGAATCCTCAACTTTCTAAAAAGATAACAGCCTATAATTTTGGACTTGGTATTCGAAATGCAGAAATAGATGTTGATTATAATCCGAATTT
Source organism: Aneurinibacillus danicus (assembly GCF_007991215.1). Taxonomy (GTDB): domain Bacteria; phylum Bacillota; class Bacilli; order Aneurinibacillales; family Aneurinibacillaceae; genus Aneurinibacillus; species Aneurinibacillus danicus. The sequence continues at coordinate 7,924 of NZ_BJXX01000221.1, read as the reverse complement.
TAAAGGGGGAATGAGTATAGTCTATGATAACATAGAAGATTATGAAAAAAGTAATTATAAGAAGGAAAGAGCGGTTGTAAGGAGGGCATCTGAAGTTATAGAACAGATTATTGAAAAACACTCTAATCAGACGATTGTCTGCAAAATTGATTGTGAAGGTGCTGAATACGAAATCTTAAAAGATTTATATGATAATAATATTTTACGAAATATAAATATCATAATGTTAGAATGGCATAGAAAAGGAACTACAGATTTAATAAACATGTTATTAAAAAGTAATTATAAATTATTTAGCTCATATTACTGTGATATTACTGGTTTGATTTATGCCATGAATTTTAAATAGGATTATATGAGTGCTTTGTATAATTTTTGCTCTTAGAGCTGCATGGATCATTAAGTCACAAAAAGAACTTTAACATAACTTGAGAAGACTTCTCCAAAGACCAGCGATAATCTTTTCTTTTATCTATTGGTATTGTCATACGTTTCTGTTGGAGAAGATGTGCTAGGTATTTCAGGTTTCCAGAAATGGGTATTATGAGTGGCTAAACCGTCCTATGAGCTGGAAGGAGCAAAGAAGAAAAAAGTTCATAGTTAGAATTCAGCAGATATTTCTGGATTCTCGCAGACTATACAGCATCCTGAAAATCACGAAGCTTCTACAGAGAGAAGACGTTCAAGTTTCACAGAAAACTACCATGGCATATCAGCCACAAGTCCCCACATGAAAACGGAAGACAGGTATTACGGGCTCATATGGTGAGAAGTAAGAGGATTGGAGGAAGAAGGGCGAATGAGATGTAGGAAAAAGCGACCGCTTTTTCCTTCCGCAAATCGTTTTTGATTTTTTTCTTTTCCTCCTACTTCTTACCTCATCCATTTTCATAGAAAACAGTGGAACTGCTGATAAAGATGAAAGCGTATGACCTTCGGTCTCTTACTATAAAGAAATATAAGGGGACGACAAATTCCAAGCATTCTCTTCCGGTTCATGAGAATACATTAAACCGGAAGTTTATGATAAAAAGACCGAAGCAAGTATGGGTGGCAGACGTCCCATCCCGTGATGGATGGCTTTATTTGGTCAGCGATTTGCATTCGCGAAAGATTGTGGGTGACATGCCGATAGCCAAATGACTAAGCAGCTCGTTATAAAGGCATTTTATATATATTTTAGACCACTAGTATTGCATTAATCATTTTTCAGTGTTAAAAATCATCCTAATATTGAAATATATTGTTTTTGCCAATAAAAAAATCCTTTGCAATGGAAAGTACAGATGGTTTCCTGTCCAAATCCAGCGTAAAGGACACGGTTATGGACAAGAATACACGAAATACAAGAGTTAGAAAGCCTTCGCGCTCTAAACCATGCTTTACTGGATACTGACCTTCAAAAAAGCGTTGGTTTTGAGTCGATTCGTGTCTCGCAGTTATCCCGAAAAAATAATAGCGTGGAACCCGTCATACTTTCCTGTGTGTTCCTGGATCTTGTGCAACAAATCCAAAGGTTTCATCAAAAAAACATAAAGCCGGTGCCATTAAAGGCCGTTGATTCCAGCATCTTACCTTTGAACCTCACGCATTATAAATGGGCGAAGTTCCAGAAAACAAAGGCAGGCGTGAAATTTTACTTTCGGTTCGTTTTCATGGATAAAGAGACGGCCTATCCGGATAAAGCGCTTATTACAACAGCAAATGAACATCATCGTGGTCAGTTAGAAGTGCTCGTCGATGACAAAGAAGCCATGTACGTGTTTGACTGTGGATATGTAGATTACGAACGCTTTGACCGGATGACCGATGATGGAATACTTTTTTGTTTCGCGACTGAAGAAGAATGCCGTAATACGTGAGATCCACTCTTTTTCTCTTCCGGAGGAAAGTACGGTTTTGTCAGACCGAATGGTATATATCGGGACGACGTAGAATCGGTCAGAAAACATCTTTCGGCTTTTGGAAGTCGTGGATACGAAGGGAAATCACCTTCGGCTGCTCACAAACCGTTTCGTAGGGACGACCTTTACTAGGGGCTTTACTTTTTGGCTTACAACCAAAGAAAATATAAATCTGATAATTTTGTATTTATTTATGCACCACTAGTGATTTTAGACAAGTCTAGTTATTTATACTAAGTATGGAGTAGGTGGATAGCTAATGAAAATAACAATTTTTACTCCAACATATAATAGAGCACATACGTTATCAAGACTATATAATAGTATTAAGAACCAAATTTTTACTGATTTTGAATGGATAATTGTAGATGATGGGAGTATAGATTCTACTAATCAGTTAGTTCAAAAGTTTATAAATGAAGATAAAGTAGATATTAAGTATTTATTCTTAGAAAATGGAGGGAAGCATCGTGCAATTAAAAAGGGATTAGAGTTTGCAAGAGGAGAATTATTTTTTATTGTAGATTCTGATGATCATTTGTTAAAAAACTCACTAGAGAAGATTTGGAATGTATGGGAAGGCCTTGATAAACAAAAAAGAAAATATGCTGGAGTAGCGGGATTGCGTGGATATGACGAAAAGAATATCATTGGTAATACATTTCAAGGGGTATATTTAGATGCCGATAGCATTGACTTTAGATACATATATAATATTAAGGGAGATAAAGCAGAAGTAATAAGAACTGAACTATTAAGAGAGGTGAATATTCCTGAGTATAGTGGAGAAAAATTTCTAACAGAGGCTGTATTTTGGAATGAAATCGCTTCAAGAGGCTATAAATTCAGATGGTTTAATGACATTATTTACATTTGTGATTATCAATCTGATGGATTATCAGCCAATTATAGAAATCTGTTAATTGAAAGTTGGAGGGGAACGTGTAAGTATTTTGTTGATTTATTAAATAGTAATAAAATTCCCCGTGATATAAAGTTAAATGTAATATTAGAGGAATACCTTAACCTATGTTTTGTATCTCAGAAACCTAAAGAAGAAATTGTGGGCGGCCTTCTTTATTTAACTAGCAACCCTATATTTAATGAAATAATGGATATGATTGAACAAAGAGTAATATTGCATAACTCGGTAAAAAGTAACTTTGATTTATATGTATTCTGGGAAGAAAAAGAAAGGGAGTGGCTGAAACGAGGCATAAAATCGATTGTAATATATGGTGGAGGAGAGCATACTGATAGACTTCTAAGGTACTTGAACTTTAAAAATATAAATATATGCGGTATAGCTGATTCAAATGTTAATTTGATAGGAAAAGAAATTGGTGGTTATAAAATTAATAATATAGAGAGCTATTATTCAAACTCGTTAGATTTAGTTTTAATTTCATCATTTAAATTTGAAAATGAGATATTTGAGCAACTCTCAGAATGTTTTCAGGGAAAAAAGACAAAAATTTATCGTTTGTATCATGAAAATCCTGATGTTAAGATGTCTATTTATGGACAACTTTATTGGAATAATGAAGTTAAGAAATAGACATGATTTCTACTTTCTAGGGAGGTTATCATGATCCCCAAAAAAATACATTACTGCTGGTTTGGAAAAAAAGAAAAACCAGAAGATATAAGTAAATATATTACGGGCTGGAAAGAAGTTTTACATGATTATGAGTTTTATGAGTGGAATGAAGAAAATTTCAGTATAGACCAGCACATTTTTACAAAGAAGATGTATGAAAGAAAACTTTGGGCTTTTGTAAGTGATTATGTAAGGCTGAAAATTTTATATGAGCATGGGGGTATTTATTTAGATACAGATATGGAGATTAAAGAAACACTAAACTCATTTCTGAACTTTAACAGCTTTCTCGGATTTGAGGATGAGAATTATGTCGCTGCTGGTATTATCGGAACTGAGAAATATTCCTCATTTATAAAAAAAATTATAGATATTTATGATAGCTTTTCCGAAGAGCAACTAATACATCAATTTCCCGAAACAATACCAAGTATTATTACAAGGCTTTTAAAAGAAGAGTATAATCTTCAATTGAATAATAAAACACAAATAATAAACAATAATGAGGAAATAATTATTTTTGACAGTTATCACTTTTATATCCAAAAACAAGGGGTAAAAAATTATTCAATACATCATTATAAAGGTTCCTGGATTGACAGTGATATGTTAAAGGGAAATTACCTTAAATATAAAAAGAATTATACAATCCTAGCACACCTTATAGAAAAAGATAGCAACCGTGTTTTATATTTGCAAGATTGTATAAGTAGATACAGGAAAATAGCTCTATATGGATTAGGGGTTTTGAGTAAGTATTTAGTAGACAATATACAAGATGTTTACGATAGAACCTCGGTTATAATTGATAGTAAGAAATCAGGGGAGTCTTATAAGGATATTCCTATCATAGATATAAATTCATTGTCTAAATTTGATTTTGAAATTGTAGTGGTTACCCCCACGTATGACTTTTCTAATATAAAGAAAAAATTAGAAATCTACACCGATGAAAAGATTGTTTCTTTGGAGGATTTACTTAATTTGCATATTGTTTATTAATTTTCTTTGAAAGCGAAGATGAATTTATGAAGGTTAATGTTCTACTACCTGTTTATAATGGTGACCCTGATATAGCTCAAACACTGAATTCCTTATTAGAACAGACGTATAAACATTTTAAGGTTGTTGTTATTAATGATTGCTCTACTGATAATACAATAGATATACTTAATGATTATAGCAAAAAGGATAAAAGAATCGAGGTATTCTCACTACCTAAAAATCAAGGAATTACAGTTGCCTTGAATAAGGGTATTTCTATGTTAGATAATGATTGTGAATATGTAATAAGAATAGATAGTGGGGATATATGTAGAAATGACCGAATAGAGAAGCAGGTGGAATTTTTATTTCATAATCCAGATTATGCCTTGGTCGGTACTCAATTTCAAATGGTTCCAAAAGAAGGAGAGTTAACAGAGGGCATTATAAGGTTTCGGAATTATTCTAACCAATTATGCACTTATGAACAAATTAAGGATAATTATACCGTCATGGCTCCTTACGCGCATCCAACGCTTGCTTTTCGAAGAGATGTACTTATGAAGCTAGGGGGATATGCTCCTGATTATATTGCCACAGAAGATTATGAAATTGTAGGACGTATTATTAAACAAGGATATAGAGTGGGGAAAATACCTAAAGTCCTTGTTGAGTGTGGTTTTACACCTAATAAAGGTATTAGCCAAGAAAAGAGAGTAATTCAGGTTAAAACTTCCTTGCGCATTAAATTGGAATATATTCGCCATATGTTTCTTTGTGAAGGAAAAAGTTATGAAGTTTATATATGGGGAACAAGAGAATTTGCTGGATATTTACAAGAAGAAATTGAAAATAGTCCGCATCATAATATGGTTGTGAAAGCATTTACTGATTTTCAAAAAGAAAAATGGGGTCAGTACAAAGATAATTTGCCGATTATTTCCCCTAAACAAATGATTAAATCTTTAAATTTTAACAGTATTATATTAACAATGTGTAATCTTGAACGTGAAGAAATAATCAATTTTCTAAACAAAAATCAATTAATTCATAATGTACATTATTTCGTTTTTTCATAGGAGTTAAAGAATGAATATACTATATGCAACTATATAAATCATACTTGATATTTCGACATTCGTTCGTGGAAGAAGGGTAGAGAAGTTGGAAAGAAAGAGAAAAACGAATCCGCGGCAGGAAAAAGTACTCGCTTTTTCCCTCCTCTGTATCGTTTTTGTTTTTCCCCTCTTTTCTTCCAACCTTATACCACCAGACAAATGTCGAAACCTCAAATGATATTTATATACGTTTCTTCACTTTGGAGCTGGAAGAGCCCTTTTAGAGCTTGCAAAGGAAGCGGTTAACTGTGGAAATCAAGCAACCATTATTGCTACTAAGGAGATAGATGAATTCCATAGCCAAGAGTTATTAATAAGGGAAGCGAAAGATTACGGGATTAATGTATTCCTATATGAAGATTTATTTATACGTGACTATCTTCGTTTAAGTCATAGTATTAATAAAATAAAAGAATTGCTCGTTCATAATCGCTTTATCCAGATGATGTGCTTCTGAGAGAAGAACGCCCATTTATTGTAATTTCATCTATATACTTTGACCAAATTTGTAAAACTTTAAAGTTAAAAGGCTACACAGAGGTAGACTTTTTGATTAATTAAATTTGTAACTACTCAGCCACCTAATAGAGAATTGGCCCGTATATGTAGATAGTTGTGGTATTTTAAACACTGTGTATAGACGTTGCTGCTAGATTCGTCCAACTTTCAGTGTACTAAAATAATCTGCAAATAAAAGTAAGCGCAAATTCCAACTATTAAATCACGACATATAGATTTTTTGTTCCTATTAAACACTATATATAGTTTTATCGCCAGGCTGAGTAGTTACTTAAATTTTTTCTGTGAAAATCTAAAAGGCAGGAACCATGGTGGTACATCAACAGTAGCTAAAAAAGGCAATAAGAAAGCAAGGCCCACGGGTTTTCGTGTCCTGGGTATATCAACGATTTCGTTTGGATATCCTATTAGGTTACGCCGCGATCGTGTCTTCCCGATACTTCACTTTGTTGGATAACATGTGATACAAAATGATGATCATCCTGTGTGCTACCGCGATTAACGCCTTCTTCTTGCCACGTCGAGCTGCCAGTCGCCAAAACATTGCCGACAATCGGGTATTTCGCGTTCGAGAGGCCGCCCAGGCGGCTTCACAAAGCGCAGTCTTTATATGCGGGTTCCCTTTTGTCGTCCGCGTGCTTTTTTTTACCTGCACTCTCGTGGTTTCCCGGTGATACTCCTGCCCACGAAGAGAGGTGATGCTCGGAAGGGAACACGTTCATATCGACGCCCATTTCCGCAATCACGCATGCCGCGGTTGCCGTTTTGATTCCCGGCATACTGGTGATAACTTCTACTTCCTGTTGATACGGTTCCAGACGCTTCTCGATTTCCTTTTCAAGCTGTTGAAGCGATTCTTCCAGAAAAACAATATGATTCCATGACTGGCGAATCATAAAAATTTGATGGGCATCCAGCGTATCAAAAATGGATTCGGAAAGGGAAGCGACTTTCTTTTTGACCTGTCCGACGACGCACGATTCGATGTCCCGTTTGTCGAGGTATCCTTGTTCCACTAAACGGGAGAGAATCGCACGTCCTGACACGCCAAAGATGTCCGAAATAACCGTGGCAAGCTTGATATTGGAGGCTTCGAGCACGTCCTGAATCCGATTTTTTTCGGCGGTGAGAGTGCCAACCCACTTTTTACGAAGGCGCGTAAGGTCGCGAAGTTCCCGAATGTCCGCCGGAGGAACAAAACTTTTTTCAATGAGTCCATGACGAAGCAGGGTGGCGATCCACTCCGCATCGGACACATCGGTTTTGCGACCGGGAACATTCTTGATGCGTTGGGCATTCGCTACCGTGATATCGAAGAAGCCTTCGAGAATATTATAGACAGGTTTCCAATAGACACCGGTGCTTTCCATGGCGATATGCGTGACGCCTTTGTCTTCAAGCCACTGAAGCATCTCATACAAGTTGCGTGTCATCGAGGGAAAGGAACGCGTTTCAACTTGAGGCTCTTCCTCCTCCTTTCCAATCAAAACCGAGACGACAATGTTTTTTTGATGAACATCCAAACCAGCACAGTGTGTAAGAATGGCACGCATCTTTTCTTCTTCCTTTCGTTTGATAAAATACCGAGGGTTGCTGGAAAGATGGAAAATCAGCATTTTTCTGTCCGTGATCATCGCCGTGAGACAAAGAGGGATGTCAACATGGGGTTGTACTCAACATCTTTCCACACAGTTTTCTGCACAGGGTCGAACCACCAAAAAAAGCCACGTATAGATGCAACCCCCGGGATAGTACTAGTGTGGGAAAAAAAGAAAAACCGCAAACCCGATTTTCATGTC
>NZ_BJXX01000220.1 GCF_007991215.1 Aneurinibacillus danicus | reverse complement strand
ACAGATGAAAAAAAGAATATTTTGAGGACCAATACAAAGGTAGAATCATTTATAAATGAAATCAATAAGAAGAAATCGCTTAAAGACTATCCGGAAATTGAAGAACTTGTCGATAATGTTATAAGCAGTAAATTGTCGGTTGTTGAAAACGAGCTCACGCTCAATGGTATGCGAGACAGGTTCATTTGCACTGTATATCCTGTCATGTTTGATCGAAACACTCTACTCGGGATAGTTGTTTGTTTACGTAAAAGCGCCCAAAAATTCAATGCAAAAGAGAGTAAAAGCATAATATCGGCAGCAGATTCTGGAATAGCAAGATATACATTTGATCATATGATTGGCTCAGCTCCCACATTTGTAAAGAGTGTTGATAAGGCTAGAAAAGCGGCATCTTTAGATTCTACTTTACTTTTAACCGGGGAATCTGGTACCGGAAAAGAATTGTTTGCCCAGGCAATACACAATGCAAGCGAAAGAAGTCATAATCCTTTCATTGCTCTAAATTGTGGTGCAATTCCTCGCGAGTTGATTGAAAGTGAACTATTCGGCTATGAACAAGGGGCTTTTACGGGTGCCAAGCAAAAAGGGAGCAAAGGAAAGTTTGAATTAGCAGATGGAGGCACCATTTTTCTAGATGAAATAGGAGACATGCCTTTAGAAGTACAAGTTCATCTTCTTCGTGTTCTTGAAGAAAGAATGATTATGAGGGTCGGTGGTGATAAAGTTATACCGATCAATGTGCGAGTAATTGCAGCGACTCATAAAAACCTGATGGATGCTGTACGGACAGGGACTTTTAGGGCTGACTTATACTATCGTCTTCGCGTAATCGAATTGAAAATTCCCTCTGTGCGTGATAGGTCTTCGGATATTCCGCTTTTGGTTAAACATTTTCTTAAACAACTTAGTGGGAAATTTGGTAAGAAGGACATTCAAGTAGATTTACAAGCAATGAGGTGTCTACAGTCTTATTCATGGCCAGGTAATATTCGGGAGTTAAAGAATGTAATAGAACAAGCTATTTTTAATATGGAAGGAAACACTATCCTTCCGTGTGATCTTCCGTCAGAGCTATTAGCGGGAGAAGAACAAAGTGTAACGTGTGAAAAAGAACATTTTATTACTGTAATTAAGGCTGCCGGGGGAAACATTACCCTTGCTGCTGAAAGATTAGGAATCTCCAGAGCAACAATGTACAGGAAAATGAAGCAATTGGGCATCTCTTCTGAAACCGTTCATTAAAAGTCTTATTTAAGGGAAAACCGATTTTTATAGTGTGAGACAGATGAGACGAAACGGAAAGTGTTAAAAATAGTTGAATTAAAAAAGGATTTGTATCAAAAAACGATACAGATCCTTTTTTAATTCTATTCGTATTCTTAGAATGGTTGACTTAAGAAGCCCGGAAGGCAATTCATCTGCAGGAAACATCATGAAAAGAAGGATAGATAGTGAAACCTTGAGACAAATGATACAGCTCATGTTTCATTGAGACAAAGGTAAAGATGATGGAACGCTAACAGGCCCAGTATTTTCAATGATATTCCTTTATATGAACATTTGGCACCCTTTTTGCTAAATGATAAAGACAGAAGGGAGGGATAACCCCTTTATGTAAAAAGCCACATCACACAAAAATGAAAAGGCTTACAATAGATGGATAAAAAGGAGGATCAAATATTAAAACGGTAAATTGAACGGCATTGATAACTTATGAGATTCATTGAACAACGCAAAATAAAGAATGAAAGGGGAATCAAAGATGGGACTGTTAATGACCATTGATAACGGTGGTACATTTACCGATGCGTGTTTGATCGATGGGGAGCGCGTGTTTCGTGCCAAGACCCTCACAACACCGTATGACTTAACCAAATGTTTTATCGAAGTGATCAAGGCTGCTTCCAAAGAGATTTATGGGGAGGAAAACATCCGTGCTCTTTTAACCGATCTTGATTATCTGCGTTATTCCACTACAGGAGGTACGAATGCAATCGTGCAGAAAAAAGGACCGCGCCTCGGTCTCATCCTGCGCGAAGGGACAAATCCTTCATTTCTGTTGGGAAGTAACGAAGAAAAAGAAATGTTTACTGCTATGGTGGATGATCGTATTGCGGGGATTAACCCCAATGGGGAAGGGCAAGAATTGGAAGCTAGAGTGGTAGAAGTCATTAACCAATTACTCTCCCAGGGTGCTAATCGTTTAGTCGTTAGTTTAAGTGGAGCGAATATGGTAGAAGACGAAATTAAAATTAAAAAGATTATTTTACGGAAATATCCCCGCCATCTTTTAGGAGCGGTTCCTGTATTATTCTCACATGAGTTAGTAGATGACGTAAATGATAGCAGACGGACTTGGGGGGCTTTAATTAATTCATTTCTTCACTCGGGTATAGAGCGCTTTTTATACAACGCAGAAAATGTGTTGCGTGAATATCGTACGAAAAATCCGTTGCTTATTTTCCATAATGATGGTAGCTCAGCCAGGGTAGCCAAGACTACAGCCATTAAAACCTATGGTTCAGGGCCTCGCGGAGGAATGGAGGGAACGAAGGCACTGGCTCAACATTATAACATTCCGGCATTGTTGACTCTGGATATTGGGGGAACCACTTCCGATATTGGTTTGGTCAAAGCCGGTCAGATTAAAGAAGATGTATACGGAAAAATTGAAGAGATTCCAACGTCATTCTCTTTAAGCGATTTGATTAGTGTGGGTGCGGGTGGAAGTTCAATCTTCAAGGTTGTGGAAGGAAAGATTGTTGTTGGTCCGGAAAGTGTAGGAGCTGCACCGGGACCCGCTTGTTTCGGACGCGGAGGACAGGAACCGACGATTACGGATGCATACCTTTTGATGGGAGTATTGGATTCTCGGTCCTATTTCCGTGGTAGCATGGTTCTCGATGAGTCCCGTGCCAGGGCAGCAATCGAAGAGAAAATTGCGAAGCCCCTTGGAGTAAGCCTTGAAGAGGCTTTAGTGGCAATGGAAAAAGCGTATGAGGAAAAGATTGCGAAAGGATTGGCTGTTTATCAGGACCAGGCGGACGAAGTAACGCTGTTAGCTTTTGGTGGTGCAGGACCAATGAGTGCTTGTGGAGTGGCAAGGGCGGCAGGAATTAAACAAATCGTTATTCCGCGTTTGGCTGCAGTCTTTAGTGCGTTCGGAATTTCATTCAGTGATATTGCGCATGAATATCAAGCTAATTTAGTTGAGATTAAAGGAAAGGGTTTACAGGAAAAGTTAAATCAACTGGAAGAGCGGGCTAAACGGGATATGTTTGCGGAAGGGTTCGATATCTCGGAGTGTACAATTCAAACTCATCTCAGCTTTTTCCGAAATGGGGAGTACCAGACGATTACACTTGACCCATTAGATACCGTAATCTTCGGATTGGAAGGAGCCCAGGATATTCGCCTTCATCTTAAAGTGGAAAGGCCAATTGCTCACATTAAGTTAGAGAATAAAAAGAAATTGAAGGAACATGCTCCAGCCTCACTATATCAAAAATCAATTTTAAACACGGAAAAACAATCAAAAGAGATTCCGGTTTATTGTTTTGAGGAGATGAAGCCAGGGGCTATCGGAGCAGGACCCGCTTTGATTGAAGATGAGTATTTCACCTGCCGTATTTTAGAAGGGTGGACGTTTAAGGTCAACGAAAACAAGGATATCTTTTTGTACGATGAAGGGGGGAAAGCATAATGAAAGCTAACATGACGGAGTATTTAGCAATCGATCTGGAAAAAGAGCTTTGGTGCTGCCGCAAATGTGACCACGAAATTGCCTCGGCTCGTGGAAATTATAAAGAAGGTCTTCTCGTGTACAATCGTGATCCAAGAGAAATTCATAAGCCTATTATTAATCCTGATTGGTATGAGTTTACTTTTTCACCCGATCCCAACTGGTGCCAGATTCTTGAGTATTATTGCCCTAATTGTGCAACCATGGTGGAAGTAGAATATTTACCACCCGGCCATCCTCCACTACATGATATGGAATTCGATATCGATGCATTAAAAGATCGTTATCTTAAAAGAGAGGTGAAGAGAGCATGAAACAAGTGAGTGTAGATATTGGCGGAACGTTTACAGATTGCTTTCTGGTTTGGGATGATATTTATTTAGAAACGAAAGCGTTAACAACACACCATAACCTGGCACTCGGTTTTATGGAGGCACTGGAGCAGGCATGTAAAGAGCTTGGGAAAGATATTCGCACCGTCCTTTCTCAATTGGATTCCGTGCGATATGCCACAACTTTGGGAACCAATGCCCTGATCGAACGAAAAGGACCAAAAATTGGATTGTTGACTACAGCCGGTTATGAAAGTCAGGTCCCTTTAAGCCGTGGTCGCGGTTATGGTGATGGTTTGACACCGCAGGAGCAGCAAGACTTGCCTGCCGGTCAGCGCCCCGAGCCGATTGTACCAATTCCAATGATAGCAGGGATTCGTGAGAGGATTGATTATAAAGGCGACATTGTAATGCCACTAGATGAAGAGCATCTTCGTCAGCAAATTCGACACCTTGTTGACCGCGGGACCCAGGCATTTGTGGTCGGGCTGGTGAATTCCGTTGTCAACCCGGTGCATGAACGAAGAGTAGAAGAAATTCTCCTGGAAGAGTATCCGACCCATATGTTAGGTGCGATTCCTGTTATTCTTTCCCATCAGGTAGCTGAACGGAAAGGAGAATATGTGCGCATTACCTCTGCTATTCTGGATGCCTATTTGCATGATCAAATGTATCATGCATTAAGTTCGCTTGAAATGACGCTGAAGGAATACGGGTATAACAAACCTATGTTAGTCGTTCACAATATCGGTGGAATGGCCCAGTTGAACTCAACGCATGCTCTTCAAACGATTCATTCCGGTCCAACAGCAGGGATTAACGCCGCTGAGCACCTTTCAGAAGAATTTAATGTGGGACATTTAGTTGCCATGGATATGGGTGGAACAAGCTGTGATATCGGGGTTGTTGTAGGTGGTGGTATCCGATTTTATGATTTTAACCCTGTAATTGATAGATGGTTAGTCAGTGTTCCAATGCTTCATTTGGGAATTATTGGTGCAGGGGGAGGTTCCATCGCCCGCTACGATAAAACCTTGAAGCATATTGAAGTGGGGCCAGCCAGTGCAGGTTCTGAACCGGGTCCGGCATGTTTTGACCGGGGTGGAATCGATCCGACAGTAACGGATGCGGATTTGATTTTAGGATACTTAGATCCGGAATATTATGCGGAAGGTCACATTGCGCTAAACAAGAAGCGCTCGGAATTTGCGATTAGGGAAGCGATTTGTGATGAATTGGATATAAGTGTTGTGGAAGCGGCGCGTCAAATAAAGAAAAAAGTAGACACCAATATGGCCCACGCTATTTTTAAAGAACTTGGTGTTAAAGGATATGATCCGAAAAACTTTACCCTCCTGGCATATGGAGGGAACGGGCCTCTCCATTGTTGTGGTATCGCAAAAGTTCTTGATATCGAAAAAATCTTAATTCCTCCGTTCTCTCCTATTTTCTCAGCAGTGGGAGCAGGTATCATGAATCAGGTAAATATTCATGAAAAATCGGTGTTTATGAACATTTATGATTCCAATACGCGGAGTCTCTTTAAAGAATATGATCGCTTCAACTCGATCGTCGAGGAATTGGAAGAGGAAGGAAAAGAGGAGCTGTTGCGTCAGGGAATCCCGGAAGAAGCAATTCAGCACCGGCTGGAACTGGATATGCGTTACGGAAATCAGCTGACACAAACTTCCGTTATTTCTCCAGTCAACCGTCTAAATAATATGGCTGAAGTGCTGGAGCTGGTGAACTCGTTCAGCGTAAACTATGGCGAACGATTTGGGGAGGGAAGCCAGCAGCCTGAAGCCGGTATCCGGATCAATACGATCCGTGTGCTATCTTTCATTGAGCTGGAGCGGGTTGAGTTTAAGAAACCGATTGAAGATCAAACAGAAGCGCCGAAACCTGTTAGTAAACGTAATTGTTATTTTGTTGATATCGATGAACCGGTGCTTACGAATGTGTACCGTACACAATTGATTCAACCGGGGGCTGTTATTGAAGGACCTGCACTCGTGGAATCGCCCCGTACTACCTATCTAATTGAGCCGGGCTGGAAATTGATTATGGGCGAACAAAATTCGGCCTGGATTGTAAATAATCTGAATAATAGTTCAAGCGATAAATTTCAAACGAATACGATGGCCGTAAAATAATAAAAGGGAGTGTGGAAACATGGCTTTGGATGAATTGAAGCGAGAACAAGAGCTAGTAGAGAAATTTTTGAAAGAAACCACCCTTTTTCTTGGTCCTGGCCCCGGTTTGATGCAGGACCATACCTTGGCTCCAATAACAGAAAGGGAAATGGAGGCCATCGAGAAGGTTACGGATCCTTCTGTTCTTAGTGTGGCACGCAGCAAGATGCAAGCAGGAACCAACGAAGCGTTTGAAATGCTTGAACAGATTGGAGCTGCACCGGGAGCAAAATGGGGGGATTTGGTTTGCGGGATCTTTACCGCGAAAGGAGACTTATCCATCGTAAGCTCTGGCGGAGTGTTAATCTTCGCCGGATGTACGCAGTATGGGGTAAAATATATCGTTCAGAATTGGCTCGATGATCCCGATGTAGGCGTAAAGCCCGGTGACATCTTCTACTACAATGATGCTCGATATGGTGGAGTTCACAATACAGACCAAAACTTGATTATGCCGGTTTTTCATGAAGGGGAGTTAATTGCCTGGATTGTGACCGTTGTCCATGAAGGGGAAAACGGGGCGATCGAGCCGGGTGGTATGCCATCTGCTGCCGAACAAGTTTATGATCAGGGTCTTGCTATTTCACCGGTTCGGGTAGGTGAAAATTATAAGTTTTATAAAGATCTCCTCACTTATTTCCAAAATTCCGTTCGTGAGCCCAAATTGCAACTGGTGGATATGAAAGCCAAACTTTATGCTGCCCGCCGCATTGAACAGCGCATCGAGGAAACCATTGGTGAATACGGTGTAGATGCTGTGGTTGCCGTCTTGAGAAAGACATTAGATGATACGGTAGAAGAGGTAAAGCGCCGTCTTCGTCAATGGCCTGACGGCAAAGTGCGGATGGTGGGTATTGCTGACAGTACTTTGCGGGAAAATTTATTAATTAAAGCCAATCTGGAGCTAACTAAAAAAGGCGATCTCTTAACCCTTGATTTCCGGGGATCATCGCCCGAATTTGCCAACCGTCCTAACAACTCGGTAACAAGCGCGATGAAAGGGATGCTGGCCCAATTATTCCTATCATTTGTTTGGCCTGATCTCCCAAGGAATCAAGCAGTTCTAGCGCCAATGGAATTTATTGTCGATGAACATTCTATCTATAATGCTTCATACGATGTTCCGAATGCACAAAGTATGATGACGTTTTTTCCGGCGTTCACGGCAACGCAGGCAGCTTTAGCCAAATTTTTATACAACAGTCCGGAAAAAGCCACGAAGGTTTTGGCCCCTTGGTACAACATGATTAGGACTTGTATTTATGGTGGGGTAACCCAACATGGGGAAACTGTGGGTAATCTATGTGCCGACTTGAACGGAATGCCTGGCGGAGCAAGGGAAGGTCTTGACGGAGAGCACGCGATTGCGCCGATCTTTGCCCCGATGGCGGAGCAGGGGGAGCAAGAACTGATTGAGGAAGAAGTTCCGATTATGCAGCTTTCCCGCCGCCTGATGAAAGACAACCAGGGATTTGGCAAATATCGCGGTGGTCAGGGCTATCAAATGTTTTTGACGCAAAAGGATTCGGACTATTTCGGGTTTATGAGCACGACTATCGGTTCCAAATATCCGTCAACGTATGGAATTTTTGGAGGTTATGCCTGCCCGGCTTACCCGCTTTGCAAAATCAAGGGTGTGGATATTTTTGAGATTATGAAAAATGAACCGGAGAAGATGGTCTATACAACCGAAGAGATCATGAATAACCGTCCTTTCGAAAATGCTACCTATACAACGCATCATGGCGGATTACAATTTGAATTGGTTCAAGAGGGTGAGCTTTATATCATTACGCAAGGGACTGGTGGCGGTTATGGGGATGTACTCGACCGGGATCCGGAAAATGTCATTAAGGATGTGGAGGAAAACCTGATTTCCCAAGAAACGGCCAATAACATTTATAAAGTCTTTTACGATCCGAAAACCCTTGTACTGGATGTGAAAAAGACAGAAGAGGCACGACAAAAAGAGAAAGAAGACAGGAAAAAGCGAGGGATTCCGTATCAGGAATTCGTAAAAAATTGGGTAACCGACAAGCCGCCTGTTCATCTTCCCTTCTATGGTTCATGGAAAGATCGGGATATTATCTTTGCCGGATCCCCGGATAATGTTATGACGGAAGGAAATCTAAAAGCAGTATGGTTACCGAATCCAAAAGATGTTCGCATTTCAGAATTAT
>NZ_BJXX01000219.1 GCF_007991215.1 Aneurinibacillus danicus | reverse complement strand
TTAATTAAACATTCCGATCCGGAAAAAATCGTGGCAGCCGTTCTTGAAAACGGCGTTCTCAAACAGAGACAGGCGTACTTTACCCGTCGGAAATATGACGACGATTGGTATATGACTACATTCAACATTCCTTTCTAATCGAGAACAACAGGCTGTTGGCCTTCCTGATTGACAGCCTGTTCTAAAATAAAAGAATCGTTTCTGGAACAGCCCGATAGTAATCAAATTAACCGGAAAAGGACGTCATGATTTTCTTATAATAATCAACCAACTCTTTTACAACTATATCTGGAGAAAGCCGTAAAATACGATTGTATGCCGCTTCTTCTAATACTCTCTTTTTTTGTCCATCCAGCGAAAGGGCCTTTTCGATTGTTTGCAACAAGTCAAAGGGATTGTCTCTTTCCACCAAAAACCCGTTCACCCCATCTGTAATCAACTGCTCAAAACTGGTCCCTTTTGTGCCTATCACTATCTTTTTATGCGCCATGGCTTCTAAACATGTGTTGGGAAAGTTATCCGTCCTGGAAGGCAAAACGACCAGCTCGGCGCGGCTTAAAATCGGATAAAGCTGACTATGGGGCATCTTTCCCAGATGAATCACTCTTCCTTTATGCTCCCTGGCTTTCTCCCGTACAAACTCGATCATGGTTCTGCCCCGATACCCGAAATCCTTACCTATAAAAACAAAAAACAGGTCTTTGTTTCTCGCCAATAGGCTATGGATAATTTCCGCAATGGTAGCGACACCTTTCAGGATACCCAGAGTACCGAAAAAGAGCACATACTTCTTTCCTGAAATCCACTGATTGTATGGGTTCCTATCCAAAATTTCCGCATCCAAAACAAACGGCGTCTCGATAATATCCACCTTGATATTGGTTGCTTTTTGAACTTCCAGGCCTATCACTCTGCTTGGACCAAACAAGCCGTCCACTTTACGGAAAGCTTTGGTTTCTAGCTCTTCCAACCGTTTTTGATCCTCTGTGGGAGCGGTAATTCCATATCCCTTGTGCAGCAGCGGCTGATAACTGGATAGGCGAATGACCGCAGGAATCTCCTTAACCCTGAAAAGTGCCGTAGCCGCACAGCTTGCATATTGAATAATAGACAAAGAGTTCTCTTTATGAATTCTTCTTACCGTTTTATTTAACTCTCTGCTTATCTGCATCCATATCAATGCTATCGGCATCTTGCCGCCCGTCATGCGAGTGAATTTATTATGGGGTGGCAAAACGCGAACTCTGTGCACCTCCACTCCATTATGCATAATTTTCTCGGTTCTATTAGAAGAAACAACAACAATGGGCTGATGGCCCATCTTTTTTAGCGATAAGCATACACGATACAGATAATTGGCAAGTCCGCCGTCATAATCGTTCTCTGTTACGTATTCCGTAGTAACAAACGCTATTCTCATACATCACTCCACTCCATTCCATTTATTTTCCCTTTTAATAGCGGTATTATGATGCTCTTACTTTCGAGCCCACATAATAATATTTTTGTCAAAACATTTTGGCTCGACCCGGTCATGAAGTCTAAAAAGTTTTTTGTGAATCTCAATATTTTCCTGTTGATTTTTTACCCTCTCAGGATATGACGACCAATCGGGAAAGTGAAGTTCTATCGTGCTGAAACCAGCCTCCCTAAGCAACTGTCTTAAACTCAATTCGGTATATCCGTGATAATGTGTTAAATCCATATACCGTGAGTACATTCCTAGTATATTGGCCATATTTGGTGTCCGAATGACGACTCTTCCCCCGTCTTTCAAAGATTCTCGTACCGCCCTTGCAAGCTTTTTTGCATCTTCTAATGTAAAATGCTCAAGAACATCAAAAAGAGTAATAAAATCGAATCGGGTAGGAAGTTGACACAAGAATTGAATTGCATCGGCCCTACAAGCAAAATCTAAACCGCTCCCTAAATAACTCTTCACTTCTTGAATCAGCTTTTCACTTGAATCGACGGCTCCTATATGGAGATAGCCTAATTCTTTTAAATAGCGCAATAGATGACCGTATCCGCTACCAATATCTACGATTTTGGCGCTTTTGTCTTCTGGAAGAAGCGCTTTTACTTCTGCTTCGTAATAATAACGACACGCTAAATAAGTACTTTCGTTTGTACCACCGGGATTCAGGACGTTGAAATGCTCGCTATAATCGATTTCCGTATTCTCTTTTATAGATTTATGCCTCACCTTCTTTTCCTCCTCATTACTTCTTTTCAAATCCATTCTTTTTTGCAACATGCGAAAGTACATTTTCAACATTCCTTATGACTGATTTCCATGTTCGATGCCCAGCAAGACTTATCGCATTCATCTTCCCTATTTGTCTAATCCCCTGCAAATTACTATTGCACCACATTAAAGCTCGGATAAAGGCTTCAACACTTCGCTCAATGATCAGCCCATTCGCACCGTGCTTAATCAATTCAGGAACAATTCCTACATTTGTACATACCGGAAATACGCCGCATGCCATTCCTTCAATAAGCGGCAAAGGTTCCCCTTCCGCTGTCGATGCAACACAAAGTACATCGATCGAATTATAAAAATCAACCATCTCCTTTTGACTTAACGAGCCCCCTGCCATCCGAAACGAAAACCTTCCTTGACACGCTGGTATAATAATGTCATGTAATCCCTTACACGGATCACTTTGATTACCTGCCCATCCTACTTGCATATGGCCTGTGCGCTCTTTTTTATAATAAAACGATGCAGGCTCAAAGCCTGTGGGACAATGGTAAACTTCACAATAAGACGCTAATAATTTCTGAAGTCTTTTGGAAGTAACTACCACCGTATCGGCATCAACCAAATACTTCTCAACCATTACTTTGGGCGTTAAGCCTTCATTTTCCCATCTATGACTACTGACTTCTTTAATTACGCGCTTCGGATTATCAATAAATTGACGGTGATATGTTTCCCCCCAAAAGAAAACGTACAAAATATCGAATCTATCTTTACTTAAATCTGGTCTATAAATTACATAACGAACAATGAAGTCATATTTGTAACTGAGGTGTTTTACGATTGAATGGGCTACTATATCGAAAGCCCAGCCGGGCCGATCCACCAAAAGAAGAATGATTGGTTTCCTGTCCATAATTACAGCCTCCATAACGTAATGTCCTGTGGACAATTATTTTCTTTTAGCACCCCCTTTACATCTGCCACCAGACCCCCGCCGTTCACAAGCAAAGCAGAGATTTCCTTCCACGTTATTGCAGCATATTCCCGGTGGGCAACGGCTATGATGACTGTATGGGCAGGCAGGAGTTTATCCATCGGTACGAGTCGTATTCCATATTCTTTATAGACTTCATCCGCGTCGGCTTTCGGATCCGAAACTTGGACGTTTATCCCGAATTCGTGCAACTCCTTCACAATGTCAATGACGCGGGAGTTCCGTATATCAGAAACGTTCTCCTTGAATGTGACGCCAAGAATGGTGACTGTCGCCGCTTGAACGCCAATCCCTAAACGAACCATTTGTTTCATTATGGAATGTGCAATAAAATTGCCCATTTTATCGTTAATTCTTCGTCCTGCCAATATTACTTCAGGACGGTATCCCACACTTTCCGCTTTGTACGCAAGATAGTAAGGATCAACCCCAATGCAGTGACCGCCTACCAGGCCCGGTGTAAACGGAAGGAAGTTCCACTTTGTTTTTGCCGCTGCCAATACTTCGGTTGTTTCAATTTTTAACTTATCGAAAATAATAGCGAGCTCGTTCATTAAAGCGATGTTTACATCCCGTTGAGTGTTCTCAATGATCTTGGCCGCCTCTGCTACTCGAATCGACGGGGCCCTGTAAATTCCTGCTTTCACCACAGAACCATATACCTCCGCGATAATGGACAATACTTCCTCATTTTGTCCGGATACAACCTTGGTAATGGTTTCAAACGTACACTTTCTGTCCCCCGGATTTATTCTTTCAGGGGAATAACCGATAAAAAAGTCTTTGCCAGCTAGTAAGCCTGAGCTTTTTTCAAGAATTGGAGAGCATACTTCTTCGGTCATTCCTGGATATACTGTTGATTCGTAGACGACAATGGTTCCGCGGGAAAGGTGCTTACCGACCGTGCGGGAAGCTTTTTTCAACAGCGTTGCATCCGGTTGCTTCATGTTATCAATGGGTGTCGGTACCGCTACAATGATGAAGTCGCATTCACCCAGTTTTTTGGCGTCCGGTGTATAATCAATGTTGGCTTTCTGCAATTCTTCGCTCGATACCTCACCGTTGTTATCTACACCGGCCTTAAGTTCGGCTATACGGCGCATGTTTATATCAAATCCGATCACCCGCTGTTTTTTTCCGAATGAAACGGCCACGGATAACCCCACATATCCAAGTCCGACCACACCTATTCTTCTCTTCATTTACTTCACCCCATAATATCGCTTATACCATGAAACAAAATTCGCGATTCCTTCTTTGATCGGAGTCTTAGGATTAAAAGCAATGTCGCGTACTAAATCGCTGACATCGGCATATGTTTCCGGTACATCTCCTTGCTGCAAAGGAATAAAATTCTTTTTCACCTTCTTTCCGAGGGCATTTTCAAGTTCAGTAATAAATGTAAGCAACTCTACCGGATTTCCGCTTCCTATATTGTAAATCCGGTAAGGCGCTCTGCTTGTCGCCGGATCGGGTTCATTCGCATCCCATAACGGATTAGAGAGTGCTTTCTTTTTTAATAGCCGGACTATACTTTCTACAATGTCATCAATATAGGTAAAATCCCTTCGCATTTTTCCATAGTTATAAACGTCAATCGCTTTATCTTCCAAAATGGCTTTTGTAAACAAAAACAAAGCCATATCCGGACGGCCCCACGGCCCATATACTGTAAAAAACCGCAAGCCGATTGTAGATATCGAAAATAAATAGCTGTATGTATGCGCCATTAATTCATTCGACTTTTTGGTTGCCGCGTACAAACTTACAGGATGATTAACAGGATGATGAACGGAAAACGGCATTCGTGTGTTAGCACCATACACGGAACTTGATGAGGCGTACATAAAATTCCCTATTTCAAAGCAACGGCAAGCTTCTAAAAGATTGAAAAAGCCAACAATGTTCGAATTTATATAGGACTGCGGATTTTTGAGACTATATCTCACTCCCGCCTGAGCAGCTAGATGGATCACTGCGTTTATAGGATATTTCCTAAAGATGCTCACCAAAGTATGCTGGTCTTCCAGAGAAAATTTATAGAACGAAAAATTCGGGTGGGACTCAATCATCTTTAATCTGGCTTCCTTCAGAGAAACATCATAATAATCGTTTATATTATCGATGCCGATTACCCGATAATTTTCATCCAACAGTCGTCTTACTGTGTGAAAACCGATAAACCCCGCACAGCCGGTTACTAAAATGGTTTGGCTTTTCAATGCTTATTTCTCCTTTAAGCTTGTTTCTTTAATGCCAAAATATGGCTTGATACAATGTTGTGTGCTCTCTTTCAGTTAAAATAGGTGATAACCATTGCCCTTAAATAGAGAGCATTAAAAAAAGCCCGATTCTCTTTTGAAAAGAAAATCAGGCGCCTTTTTCATCTTTCTATATCTAAACAGGCATGAAACATCGCAGGTTTTTAGTGGCGCTTTCAAGTTTATTTGTACTCGGATAGCGCCTATTTTTTATATATCTGCCTAAAATTAGCTTTCCTAGGTGAGCAAGTATAGCCATACTCCCATAATATATGGTATCTCCATCATCTTCTTACAGAAAGGAAGGCTTATGCTTTGAGAAACATTAGAAAAATCCAAGGCGCGCAGGTTCCAGTTACCACCACTATTGCACCTCCAAGGCCTAACAACCTTCAGGAAGAATGCATTCGCGTACAAAAGGTATACGACTGGATCGTTTCCGCCACCCGATACCGGAACAAAGTCGCTATTCCGGATACTTGCCGCCCTGCAGTAGACGCAGCGCTTGCGGCAGGAAACGTCCTGCGCATGAGTGCGTTGAGCCGGACGTTCCTCCGGTATTCCCGCTGATTCCAAAACCGCAGCTGACTCCGGCTCCGGGGACAGAATTCCGCTGTGACGTTATCAGCATTCGTCGGCCGGTCACAGTGAACGTAAACGGTCGGTTGGTAGAGGCCGCCGTTGTTCGTGTATTGTTTACCGTTACGCTTACCGTCGCCATCTTCGATGAAACAACGGGAACTGAACTCTGCCGCTTCCCGGTTATCGTCCGCTTTGACGATGAGTTTGTTCTCTGCGTTCCCGAACCGCTGGGCCGCGAGAACATTCTGTGCCGTATTACCGCTATTGATTGCACGCCGACACTGAACGTGCTGCTTGGTGACATGATCGAACTGGAGGTAACGATTTGTAAGGAAATTCAGGTAGAGGCAGAGGTAAAACTCGAGGTTCTGGCTAAATTCTGCCAGCCACGTCCGATTATTCCGCTGCCGCCTGAAAGAGGCTTCGAATGCCCGCCGTTCAACTTCCCGCCGCAGTGTCCGGACCTCTTCCCGGTACCGAACTGCGACTGCCAGGCGGTAGTTAACACCCTGGTGACAGGTGCAACTGTCGATATACTCGGTGTACCTGAAGTTGGTACCGTACAATTGATTGCCGATATTTGCCCGAACTGCAATCCGGGAGCCAGCACGTTCTCCTTTACCTTCTTTGATACGACGCCGCTCCCGACGACAACACCTGTTCCGGTACCCGAGCCTGACATCCCGGGAGATCAAAGCTTTACTCTCAGACCGGTATCAA
The DNA here is from genome assembly GCF_007991215.1 of Aneurinibacillus danicus. Classification (GTDB taxonomy): domain Bacteria; phylum Bacillota; class Bacilli; order Aneurinibacillales; family Aneurinibacillaceae; genus Aneurinibacillus; species Aneurinibacillus danicus. The sequence continues at coordinate 1,758 of NZ_BJXX01000219.1, read as the reverse complement.
TCAGTCCGCCAACCTGCCTAGTCCAAGATATAGCGGGAATAGTAGGAGCACTTACAGCGACCGTTACCGGTACCGCTGTCCGGACATTCACCGCGACCGGACTGCAGGAGCAGGTATCCTATACACTTACACTTGTAGAAAATCCCGTACCTGGATTGCCTGACGCTTTCATATTGACACTTACGGATACTTCGGGTGTCACTATCTTTAGCGCTACCGTAGCCCTCGTCCCTGATGCTGAGCTGACTATCCAGGACTGCGTAACATTCCCGGATGTTCTCAATCCTCCGACCATTCCCTAATGGGACCATTGTTCAATAAGCAAAGTCCTTTGAAACAACCTCACTGCTTGCGGTGAGGTTGTCTTTATATATCTTATACTAAATCAAAGCTTGCCAACACCAGCGTTCGCCGATTCTTATACGCCCTTTTTGAATCGTGGCGGTATCAAATTCAACCACATGATTTGTTTCTCTTATTCTCTTCCCTTCCCGGTTCGGCTGAATATTTTCCTCCAAGCCGATAACAATCCCATCCTTGTTTAGATACACAGCATCGATGGCCATTCTCATTCCGTACGTATGAATACGGTTTGCTTCCATTAGAAACAATCCATTCCCCGCAGTACTTCTCCCGAGCAATCCTCTGGCAAGTTCTTCAGCGGTGACAGCAAGCTCCATTACCCGAAAAAAAACCGTATTGCGATAGATCACGATAAATCTCATTCTTCTTTTCTCCCTTCTCCTTTTTCATGCACACTTCCTTTATCACTTCATATATGTATATAGGGTAATGGCCCTGCCTATTTCTTAATTGTGAAGGCAAAAAGGATATCGTTAGATAGAAGGACTGTAAATCCCGGTAAAGGAGTGATCCATCATGGCCCCTAGAAGAATGCAGGAGCCGGGCAAACAGCGAAAAAATGCCGCAGCAAAATCTCTACGCAATGCCACAAGCTTCTCGACAAAAGAAAAAATTAAATCGTTAAGCAGTAAAATTGAGCATTATCAGGAAAAGAAAAAGGAATATGAAGAAGCCCTGGAACAAAAAAGTGTGGAGATTAAGAGCTATCGAGAAAAAGAAACAGAATATACAGAAATAATTCAGGATTTAAAAAAACAATTACATGATCTTACAGCCAAAGAAGCTGAACTTAAGCAAGTTCTTCAGCAAAAGCAGCAAAGCATCCATAATTACCAGAAACAGGAAGAAAAAACAAAGCATACCCTCCTGCAAAAAGATAATCTCATAGCGAACTATCAAAAGGAACAGAATGAATTGAAGCAGCTTATTCTTCAAAAAGATAGAGCAATCGATAATGTTCAGCGTCAAGAAGCGGAACTCAGGCAGCTCCTTCTACAAAAAGAGGAAGCCATTAAAAAACTTCAGCAGCAAGAAAATGATTTCAAAGAACTACTTTCACAAAAGGACGATAGTATCGAGAAATATCAAGAGAAAGAAGCGCAATTAGAGCAAATTTCTCTCTTAAAGGATGAAGCTATTAGAAAACTTGGACAGCAAAAAGAGAAATTCGAACAACTTCTTTCACAAAAAGACAGCTTTATCGACGAACTGCAGCAAGTTAAATCCGGCCTTGAACAGGCGCTTCGGCAAAGGGAACAAACCATTGCCGATTATCAAACCATAGAGAGCGAATATAAGCAAACCCTTGAACAAAAAGACAGCCTTGTAAAGGAACATGAACAAGCGCAAAGCGAGCTGCAAGAGGCTCTGGGACAGTTGGAGATGAAACTTGAG
>NZ_BJXX01000218.1 GCF_007991215.1 Aneurinibacillus danicus | reverse complement strand
CTACAAACTTGGCCGGTCGGAACGGGATGGCTTTGCAAAGGAGAATTTCAATTCCTTATAGGTATTCTACAAACTTGTTACATCCTTATCCTTTTTACCATACCATTGTGATATTTCAATTCCTTATAGGTATTCTACAAACTATAAGGGGCTTTGTAAGACTCTGCTTTCGCCTCTGCGAATTTCAATTCCTTATAGGTATTCTACAAACCGAGAGCAGCCGCACCACACGCGCTACAGATATCGAGATTTCAATTCCTTATAGGTATTCTACAAACCCCATGATACCGAACCGCTAGATGCTCCGTTTACGGCGAATTTCAATTCCTTATAGGTATTCTACAAACGGCAAAATGGAATTGTGAAGTTATTGGTTAGTGTTGAATTTCAATTCCTTATAGGTATTCTACAAACTAGCGGAATGTTCCGGGCGCAGGCGCAGTCCCCAACGCAATTTCAATTCCTTATAGGTATTCTACAAACTTTGTTGTAATCAATTGGTCAACAAACAGCGTCCGATCAATTTCAATTCCTTATAGGTATTCTACAAACCAAAAAAATCTTGTATACTCTTTGTTTCACTCGCGTAATTTCAATTCCTTATAGGTATTCTACAAACGCCAACCATACCGATAGATGCTAGTTCTTCTATGTCGATTTCAATTCCTTATAGGTATTCTACAAACGGATGACGGAAAAGGAGAATGAGCATGCCAAGATATCGATTTCAATTCCTTATAGGTATTCTACAAACTCTTTCGTTTGTTTTAGAAGATTGTCTGCATACATAACGATTTCAATTCCTTATAGGTATTCTACAAACTCCAGCGCTTCTTCGATTCATTGTACTGGCCAATCGGAATTTCAATTCCTTATAGGTATTCTACAAACAAGCATCACGCAGGGTTATTTTTTTAGCAAGGGGATGAATTTCAATTCCTTATAGGTATTCTACAAACCATGCATCCGACAGACCTAACCCACAGTTACGGTGCAATTTCAATTCCTTATAGGTATTCTACAAACACATTCTGTGACCTCCTTTTCTATGTCAGAATGGAAGATTTCAATTCCTTATAGGTATTCTACAAACTGCTGGAATGGTCTGAATTTCAACTCAAGATTTTCAATTTCAATTCCTTATAGGTATTCTACAAACTTACGAAGATGCACTAATTATCTACAAACCAGCGCAAATTTCAATTCCTTATAGGTATTCTACAAACAATTTATCTGCCTCCCTTCCAACTGAGGTTGGATTTGGATTTCAATTCCTTATAGGTATTCTACAAACATTCCACGATTTACGCCACACACACGCTACTCTCATGCATTTCAATTCCTTATAGGTATTCTACAAACATATGACATCTATCGCTATCAGGACTTGCTTACGCATTTCAATTCCTTATAGGTATTCTACAAACCTATAAATAAGAAGTTAAACGGAATACGCAAGTGGTATTTCAATTCCTTATAGGTATTCTACAAACTTGCCGCAGAAACGGCGGAACAAGCAGTTGAGTATTTATTTCAATTCCTTATAGGTATTCTACAAACTTGTTTTTCTGCAAGAGTATCGGCAAATGGATGCCAACCGATTTCAATTCCTTATAGGTATTCTACAAACGGTTTTACCAGTCTATTGTCGATATTTGTCGAAAAATTTCAATTCCTTATAGGTATTCTACAAACTTCAAGAGGAAGGAGACTATTTAAACGATGTCTTCAAAATTTCAATTCCTTATAGGTATTCTACAAACAGTATCTGAGAAAAATATACAATGTCTGTATCACAACATTTCAATTCCTTATAGGTATTCTACAAACAGCAAACGTTCAACCAAATTAACTAGAAAAAAACATGAATTTCAATTCCTTATAGGTATTCTACAAACGTAAACAAAGAGCATTAGAGCAAGCATATTCAAAAGCATTTCAATTCCTTATAGGTATTCTACAAACTTGACCTTCAAGAGGACCAGTTAACAATTGACCATTTCAATTTCAATTCCTTATAGGTATTCTACAAACCGTTTCCTCACCCAAGCCTAAAACCTCCTTATCCGCAATTTCAATTCCTTATAGGTATTCTACAAACCTTGATGTCTGATACCATCTCAGCGAACAGTTCGTCTCCATTTCAATTCCTTATAGGTATTCTACAAACTGAGCGCCAGACGTACCCATGTTTTCCACTGAAGGTTGGGATTTCAATTCCTTATAGGTATTCTACAAACTATCCCTGTATTGTCGAACGTCAATTGTACCCAAAATTTCAATTCCTTATAGGTATTCTACAAACTCATATTCAGTGACAGGTTTACGCGCACATGAGAAAAATTTCAATTCCTTATAGGTATTCTACAAACAATATGTGGGTCAATATAGCGCATCCACTCCTCATGAGATTTCAATTCCTTATAGGTATTCTACAAACGCAACTGCTTTGCGCGTTGGTCCGTCTGGGATTTCGATTTCAATTCCTTATAGGTATTCTACAAACAATAAGGATGGACACAATGAACGTTGCACCCATCCCGGATTTCAATTCCTTATAGGTATTCTACAAACCCACCGAAACAGCATCATACCAGCACTTCCAGCATGCCACACCTCGCTTCCATTTTCAAGAAAAAAAGCGCAATGCCTTGCTATTCCTGCCTTTTCCCTGTCGTCGATCCCCCGCCTTTTTTGCACGACCGATGACCGACGACACATTCTCCGCTGCACAGTAAGCATTTTCCCTCTAGTATACAAATTCTCTCAAAATCATCCCGTTTCCTCTTTTTCTTCTTCACTATATCGACTCTTACCACAATTAGGAAACGCGGTATAATAAGAGAAAAAAGCGGGAGAAAAACACCATGACAAAAGAAGACTTCAAAAAATTTCAGGAGCTGCTGCGCGCGCTCTTTCTCGATGGAAGCGCCTATGACCGCCAGAAACTCGCCGTGCTGCTCGGCATCTCGCCGCACACCCTAGACAAAGCCATCCGGGAACTGCGCGATATGAGCGAACAGACCGCACCCGGTACCTTTGTGGCCAACCGCGGCCGGCGCCTCTTCTTCTCACTCAAACACCGGCACTATGAATCCACCGGCAACTCTCTTCTTTTTCTCTACCGTCTCAAAATGCTGCGCACCAAAGAAAAAAGCCGCCTTCTTCAGGTCATTTCGAACCTGTTTGAAGAGCCAGGCTCCACCATCGAGGATTTTATGGCGGCGATCGACCAAAAGACCGACGAAGAAAACTGGAAACGCAGGAAGCAGGATCGGGTCGAACATATTGAGCCTGTCGAAAGAACAGCCGTGTTGAGCTACCTTCGCTATCTTGAAGACATCGGCGTGCTCGAGAAAAAAGAAGACGATACCTATTATCCGGTATGCGATGTATACGATGCTCTTACAGCCGAAGAATTACTGGAAATGTACCACTACGTTGACTATCAGGCAAACACCGGCCTCCTGTCGGTTCTGGGGTATCTGCTGGCTGCCAATTATCCGTCCGGACACCTGCACCGGATGCTTGTCGAAAACATAATGGATATCACACCGGGGGATCCGGTTCCCGAAGACTGGTTTCTCTCCTGCCTGGCGCGGGCTGAACAGGAGCTTGCGATAGGCTGGGGTGTGAGCGGCGGCAGACCGACAAAGGTGCGGATTAAATTTTATTTTGACGCCGTATCCGGAAGCTTTAATTTCATTCGCGAACGTGTACGGCGCGAAGGCCAGCACGGGACCATCGTGGAAGAGGGAGACGACTTTTTTATTTGAGCATTTTGCACATTTTTCAACCCAAAAGCCATAAGGTTTTCTAAAGCATAAGAAAAACTCGCGGGCGGTGCCGCTCGTCCTTTTTTCACACAGAAGACAAGCGGCCGCTTTGTGGCCCTTCGGTCGGACCGGCAAAACATCCGGGTACCTCGAGGAGGGAGACAATTGCCGGTCTTTCTCTCCCTTAAGGGTCACACGCTCCACACGGAAAAAGCAACGGTCGGCACACGCCTCGCGTGTTTTTCCTTGCTTACGAATGGAGGGAAAATACATTTCACTTTATCGCTGTAAAGCGAAATATACTTTCCTATACATTAAAAAAGGACTTCACCCCTTATTTGTAGAATTTTGAAGTGACCAAACCACAAAAATCCACAAGGAGGAAGTCACTTTGTATATTCTACAAGAAAGTCTATTTTCCTTTGAAGAATTGCAAATTTTAGAGTCAAAAGAGAAATTACCGATCTTTTTTAGTGCTCTAGATTTGCGTCCTTATGCTAAACAATTGAAAAGTTCTTCACCCCAAGGGGCTGAAGGACATTCCAAAGAAGGGATATTAAGGGCTCTATCGCTGCCCCATTAGAAGGTATTGATACTTTTACTTCTCTTCACAATCGATTGAAAAATGACCTGCGTTTTCGTTACCAATGTGGTTTAGATATTAGCAGGCCTGCACCATCCATCTCTACTCTTAGCCGAGTATTTTCTTCACTAACCAAAACTGGACTCGTGAAAAGAATCTTTCAAGATCTCGTCCAGTTAGCTCAAGAGGAAGGAGTAATTGATGGAAAACATCAGGCTATCGACAGTGCCGCCATTGATGCTTACGAAAAGAAGCAGCCTAAAAAGCGAAGTGAACAAACAGGCAACGCCAATTGGGGGGCAAAGTTTGATTCCTTCGGTAATAAAATTACTTGGTTTGGCTATAAGATGCATCTTTCCGTTGACACCAAAAGTGAATTACCAATGGCGATTGAAGTAACCCCTGCTCATATCAACGATGGGGATGTCGCACCACAATGAATTGAACAAGTAAAGAGTTGTACAAACTCTAAAATTGATTTCCTGATAATGGATGGTGGGTACGACCAGCTTAAAAACTACGAATCCGCCAAGAACATCGGGGCTCAAGCTATTATCCCACTCAATTTGCGTAATGAAAAGGAGCCTCCCGAAGGAATTGCCTCCAATGGAACCCCACGCTGTTCTATGGGGTACGAAATGACTTATTGGGGAGCCAATAAGGACCAGCTCAAATTCAGATGTCCACACGCAACCGGAAAAGTGGATTGCCCATTAGGAATGGCAGCCTGTTCATCCTCCAACTATGGAATGGTAGTAAAAATTAACGTGAATAAGGATCTTCGCCGATACTCTAATCCACACCGCGATTCCAAACGTTGGAAAGAACTTTACAATGAGCGAACCAGTGTAGAACGGTGCAATTCAAGAATGAAAAGTTATCTTACAACGAACTCCCTGCATGTGTGGGGAATCGATAAAGTAAAAACTCATATTTACTTGAACGCCATCGTATTACTGGTTTCAGCTCTCGCAATGGCAAAAGAGAGTAAAAAGCAACAAACCGCTTAAAAAATTTTTAAAGCGAAAAATTCTGCAAGTATGCCCAAAAAAGGACAAACAGAATATTTGTAAACCAAAGATACAAAATACCCCAATTTATTTGGGTTTCTTTTAAAACTCTTTTTACTAAAAATCTAATTTTGCAAAATGCTCATTTATGGATATTACCGTAAGCAAGGTCAACGAAATGAAGCCATGGATCCGGAGTTTCGCCCGATCGCGGAAGTCCTGGCGCCCGATAAGTTACGACAGAAGATAAAACAGGAGTGGGAGGCATTGCGGCATGAATACGACGTTCTTTGAAAAAGTACATAACCACGAACTCCGCCAGGCTCTGATTGATTATGCGGAACAGAACGGCAACTCTCTCTTTCCGATTACGGTCCAGGAGAAGCGATGGCTGAAAGGGATTCTACTTGCACCGGAAGCAGAACACTTCCTCTCCCCACACATCCGCGATACCCTGCTTGAACCGCTGGGCGGGTACGAGCCGCTGCAGGCGAGCCGGCAGGTCCTCGAAAAAGGAAAGCCACATCACGACCTGGCTCCCGCATCTGGAACATGGTATGAACACACACGCACACTGCGCCAGGCACTGGCAGAGCGAAGAGGGATTCGTCTCTCCTACCGTACCCGGGCTGGCCTTGCTATGACGGATTGCGAGGGCATTGCCTACCGGCTCGAGGTTTCCACGGTTAGACGGGAGTGGTATCTTCTCTGGCTTCCGCAGGAGCCGGGCGAGCAGCCGATTATCAGCACGCCGCTGTCGCTTCAGGATAATGTTTCGCTTTCCTCCGCCTGCGATGAGCGCCGTCTGGAAGAAATCCGTACCCTTTTCCAGCAAAAGCGCCGGCAGGCTCAGATACAAATCGTGCCGGAATATAACGGGGAACGCAGACGCATTTTTTACATGTTTTCCTGCTTTGAAAAAGAGGTGGCATACGTGAAAGACACCGATACGTATACCATTCATGTGTATTACCTGGAAGACGAGAAGGAATACATCCTCTCCCGCATCCGCTTTCTCGGCAAACGCATTCGTGTGTTTGCGCCGGAGGACATGAGGGTGCGCATGCGAGATACAGCGACCCGTGCGCTTGCCCGTTATACGGAAGAGACAGGAGGCGTCGACCTGTGCGTATCCGAGTGACCCTTGCTTTTGAAGATGCCCTTTCGCTACCTATTTCCTACCAGCAGGCCCTGCAGGCGATGGTGTACCGGATGATCGGGGATAAAGAACTGCAGCACTTCCTGCATAATCAGGGGTTTTCATTTGAGAACGCCCGCTTCAAGCCGCTCTGTTATTCCTGGCTGCAGGGGGCGTACCGGGTGCAGGGGCACCGGCTGACGTTTACCTCTCCGGTGACCTTTTCTATCAGTTCATGCTGGGAACTGCCTGTTCACATGCTTATGGCCTCGCTGGAGGAAAGAAAAGAGTTTCATCTCATGGGGACGCCAGTTCGTGTAGAAAAAGTAGAGCGAGTGAAAGAGCCGGTTTTTACGGAGGATATGACGGTTCGCACACTGTCACCGATTACGATCTATTCCACGCTGTATACGTCGGAAGGAAAGAAAGTGACACACTACTATGATCCGCAGGACCGGAAGTTCTCGGAGTTGATTCAACAGAATTTGATAAAGAAGGCACAGGCGTTCTGTCTCGGTGATTTCACCGGCCAGCCTTTCCGGATACAGCCGGTCGGCTCTTCTGCTTCGCGTCGGCAGCGAACGGTGCAGTACAAGGGAATTATTATTAAAGCCTGGCACGGTACGTTCCGTCTGAGCGGAAATCCGGAGCTGAAGAGGCTGGCCTATCAGAGCGGTGTCGGCGGGAAAAACGCGCACGGATTCGGTCTAGTGGAGGTATATTCACCTTCTGGTTCGAGGCAGTAAAAAATGGGTCTGTCGTCGATCTTCAGTGGTGTAAAAAACACCGGAGATCGACGACAGATGAAATACAGATATATCAAGAGTTTACGAGTTTTTTCTTGAAAATGGAAGCGAGGTGTGGCATGCTAGAAGTGTTGATAGGACGCTGCTTTGATGGGTTTGTAGCTTACCTATGAGGAATTGAAATCGCGGAATAACAGGCGCGTACATTATGCGACATGGAGTTTGTAGCTTACCTATGAGGAATTGAAATTCTACTGCTCTGTCAAAAATCATCTTTCGATTAAAGCGTTTGTAGCTTACCTATGAGGAATTGAAATGCGGCTGTTCGCTTGTTTTCTTTGCCGGAAGCGGAATAGTTTGTAGCTTACCTATGAGGAATTGAAATTGTACAACACGTACTGGGCACAACAAAACATCAAGCTGGTTTGTAGCTTACCTATGAGGAATTGAAATCCATCCCTTCATCGTGAATAAAATAGCCGGTCATCGCAGTTTGTAGCTTACCTATGAGGAATTGAAATTCTCACTAAGTCGCTGCGGGCTTGTCCCTAACGCTTTGGGTTTGTAGCTTACCTATGAGGAATTGAAATATAGAGGAGGTTCCGAATGCCGCCCCTTGTGATGATAAGGTTTGTAGCTTACCTATGAGGAATTGAAATTCGTTTGTCCACCAGACGAAAACGCTGCGCTGAAAGTTTGTAGCTTACCTATGAGGAATTGAAATCTCTGCAGATTTATTCCCTTCAACAACTTCTTTAAACGTTTGTAGCTTACCTATGAGGAATTGAAATCCTTTACCCTCATCCTTGTCTTCATCTGAGGACTTAGAGTTTGTAGCTTACCTATGAGGAATTGAAATAGGATTGGGTTCATCCGGTATCATCCTCCCTCCACCAAGTTTGTAGCTTACCTATGAGGAATTGAAACAAATATGCCTTAATCTCCTGTGCTGTCGGTGTGTAAGATTTATAGTTTACCTCACTAACGTTGCATTAAATTTTAGGAAATAATTTACATATCCTGACTATAAAAAAATCCTTTACAATTGAAGATAAAATATTTCGTCCCTGCTTTTTAACCGTCGATATGAAACTGCGTATGATACAAAATGTATGAGAACCACGTTTGCTACGGAATGTGCCTGATATTTTTTGCTTCAATTTTGCCATCCGTATATTTTTTAGGTCGCTCTAAGGATATGGACTAGGGGGAGTTTCTAAGGGGATTATGGATTGGTTATTTATGCGGCGCTCGTATTTCTATTATTGCTTTTATGTTTAATTGGGG
>NZ_BJXX01000217.1 GCF_007991215.1 Aneurinibacillus danicus | reverse complement strand
GTTTTAAAAAGATATGGTCTTAAAAATTGTAGATTGCTGTGGAGATTCAATAAAATTTATTGGTTATAGAAAGGAGGTGTCCTGTTCCGAATTGCTACGATTTTTCGGGGCAGGATGTTCTGTGAGTATGACCATATTGAGCGCGGTTATCGGCGTGTTTATGGCAATGATGGTATTCTTCATCCGCATGCGGGCCTCGAAGAAGCCCGCTTCTTTAAAGAAGATTATTTTGCCGCCTTTTTTCATGAGTACAGGTTTTTCCATGTTTTTGTATCCGCCTATGCATGTACACGTCACCTATGCGCTGTTTGCCTTTTTCGTCGGTACGCTGCTGTCGTATCCGTTAATCGTTACTTCGAAATTTGAAGTGATAGGCAAGGATATCTATCTGAAAAGATCGAAAGCCTTTGTATTTATTCTGATTGGTCTTGTTTTGCTGCGGCTGGCGTTAAAATCATATGTAGGCATGTATGTAAGTATGGAAGAGACGGCCGGTTTATTTTTCATTCTGGCGTTCGGAATGATTGTGCCATGGCGGATTGCCATGTATGTCGAATATATGAAGCTCCACCGTTCACTCGATGATGACAGCGTTTTAACGTAAGATTCATTCGTAAACAAGGAAAAGCTTGCGAGGCGTGCCGACCGTTGC
>NZ_BJXX01000216.1 GCF_007991215.1 Aneurinibacillus danicus | reverse complement strand
TCACGATTTTCACAGAAAAATATTAAACTTTCTCAAAATGAATATTGACAAAAAACTGAAAAATAAGGTAGGATGTGATTAGCGGTCACATATCAGATGACCTGATAAGAAAGGATGTGGCGTGAAAGCGTTGCCAAAGTTTAACGTACGTAAAACGTATGAAGAGGTTGCTGATTATCTGCGTGAGCAAATTATCTCCGGCGTATATCAGCCGGGCACCCGAATGCCCTCGCTCAGAGAGCTGGGGGAGACGCTTGGTGTAGGACAATCAACGGTAAGGGAAGCGCTTAGCTCTCTTAAAACACTTGGGTTAATTACAATGAAGCAGGGGGAAGGCACGTTCGTTACCCGGCATGATCCTGAAGAGGTTATCTCTGCGTTCGAGGCATTACGTCCGGTGACGCGGCAGGAAATCATGGAGCTGCTGGAAGTTCGCAAGATTATTGAAAGCGGTACGGCCCGTCTGGCCGCTGAGCGGCGAACGGAAGAAGAACTGAACCAAATTGAGAAAGCGCTTAAAGAAATGAAAAAGGCGCTTTCTGAAGGAGATCTGGGAGATGCACCGGATTGGAAGTTCCATTATGCGGTCGCCAGCGCTTCACACAATCAAACCCTCAAATCCGTAATGATGTCTATCTCTGAAGCGATGGGACGCTCATTGTATGCCAGTCGCCTGGAGCTGTATCGAACGCAGGGTGTTCCGGAAGAGTTATACAAAGAACACGTGAACATCTATGAAGCAATTTGTGCTCAAGACAGCAAGCGGGCCGAAGAAGCTATGCTGTATCATCTGCAAGGAGTGGAGGAAAAGATGCTGGAATAGCGCTTTTCTTCTAAGCAGAAAAGTCAGATGACCTGAGGTATTTGGCATGCTAACTTATCAGATCACCTGAAAGCTATAGGTGACTATTCGTCAGGGGACAAGCCAATAGGCTGACCATATAAACATATCTAAAATTTAAGGGTAAAAGAGGTGTATGTTATGCAAACATGGACGCAAGTGTATGCTCCGTTGGGGAGTCTCGGGTTGTCAGCCGCTGTGGCAGTCATTCCTATCGTATTCTTTTTCCTTGCGCTGGCCGTTTTCCGTATGAAAGGCCATACCGCAGGATTTATCACAGTGCTGCTCTCCCTGATTATTGCAATTGCTGTCTACAAAATGCCGTTTTCTATGGCACTGGCCGCAGCCGGATACGGATTCTTCTATGGTTTATGGCCGATTGCGTGGATTATTGTAACCGCTGTATTTTTGTACAAAATCACCGTGAAAACAGGACAATTTGACATCATTCGTTCTTCCGTCGTATCGATTACGGACGACCAGCGTCTGCAGTTACTGTTGGTTGGTTTTGCGTTCGGGGCATTTCTGGAAGGTGCCGCCGGATTCGGTGCGCCGGTAGCGATTACTGCAGCACTTCTGGTGGGCCTCGGGTTCAATCCGTTGTACGCGGCGGGATTGTGTCTTATCGCCAATACGGCGCCGGTAGCGTTCGGGGCGATGGGAATTCCGATTATTACTGCAGGTAAAGTGACAGGTATCGATGCATTTGTAATTGGTCAGGCGGCAGGCCGTCAACTGCCTCTGCTGTCTGTTATCGTTCCGTTCTGGCTTGTTTTCATTATGGACGGTCTGCGCGGTGTGCGTGAGACATGGCCGGCGGTTCTAGTGGCCGGCGGTTCATTCGCAATTACGCAATTCTTTACGGCAAACTTCATCGGACCTGAGCTGCCGGATATTACGTCCGCTTTAGTTAGCCTGATTTCGCTTGCCGCATTCCTTAAGGTGTGGAAGCCGAAGCGCATCTTCCGCTTTGAAAATGCCGGTATGGCGGCGACCGAAGCAAGCGCAACGGCCGCTGTCGATACTGAGAAACGGTATACGGCCGGTCAAATTTTCAAAGCATGGTCTCCGTTTATCATTCTTACCATTATGGTAACCATCTGGAGCCTGCAGCCATTCAAAAAGCTGTTCGATAAAGGCGGGGTATTGGAGTCACTGGTCATTAAAGTCAATGTACCGTTCCTCGATAAGCTCGTTATTAAAGCGGAGCCGATTGTAACGAAACCGACACCGTATGAAGCATTATTCAAACTGGACATTCTGTCTGCAGTCGGTACAGCCATTCTAATTGCAGCCATTATCTCCATGTTCGTACTGAAAATGAAGCCGAGTGAAGGGTTGAAAACGTTTAAAGAAACGTTGTCTGAATTGAAAAAGCCGATTCTTTCTATCGGTCTGGTGCTTGCGTTCGCCATGGTTGCCAACTATTCCGGTCTATCATCTACACTGGCACTGGTGCTGGCAGGGGCAGGCGGTCTGTTTCCATTCTTCTCGCCGTTCCTTGGCTGGCTCGGGGTATTCCTTACCGGTTCCGATACATCAAGCAATGCGTTGTTTTGCAGTCTGCAGAATGTAACGGCACAGCAGATTGGCGTCAATGAAACACTGCTTGTCGCGGCGAATACAACCGGCGGGGTAACCGGCAAGATGATTTCTCCGCAGTCGATTGCGGTGGCATGCGCGGCGGTTGGACTCGTCGGCAAAGAGTCCGATTTGTTCCGCTTTACTGTTAAACATAGTCTGTTGTTTGCCGCTATTGTAGGTATTATCACATATGTCCAAGCTTACTATTTGACCTGGATGCTTCCATAAGAGCAAGCGTACAGGTACGACAAAGCAGGGAGATGCCCTTGTTCCATGGGACAACGGCGCTCCCTCTTAGTGTTTTGTGAAAACCAGGAAAAAGCAAGGGAAATTTTCATTTATTCTTTGGAGGTGTTTACCTGTGAAGGTCTCCATTTTTATTACATGTTTATCGGATGCAATCTACCCGCAGGTCGGGGAAGCGATGGCCCGACTCCTCGCACGGCAGGGGATCAAGCTCCATTTTCCTGAAGCCCAGACTTGTTGCGGCCAGCCCGCGTTTAACAGCGGATACTGGGATGAAGCGCGGGCCAGTGCCCGGACGCTTCTTGAAGCATTCGATGACAGCGATTTTGTCGTATCGCCATCCGGCTCATGTACCGGGATGATTCAGCATTATTATCCGACCCTGTTCAAAGATGATCCGGTCATGCTTAAGAAAGTGCATCAGTTTTGCGGGAAGACGTACGAATTCTCCCAGTTTCTTGTAAATGTGTTGGGCGTTACAGACGTAGGAGCACATTTTCCGCACAAAGTGACATACCATCCTTCCTGTCACGGAAGCCGGCTGCTTGGCATTAAAGAAGAGCCTCGCCAGCTTCTGGCCAATGTGAGGGGCCTCGAGCTTGTCGATTTGCCGTTCGCGGAAGATTGCTGCGGATTCGGCGGTACATTCGCAGTAAAGATGTCTGATATCTCCGGTGCAATGGTTGAGGAGAAAGCGCAGCACGTGCTCGAAACCGAAGCCGAAGTGCTGGTCGGCATGGATATGGGCTGTCTGATGAATATTGGCGGCCGCCTGCGCTATGAAGGCCGTCCGGTGCGTGTTATGCATCTGGCGGAACTGCTGTATGAAGGGGTGAAACAAGAAGTATGAGCACAACGTTTAACCCGACAACTACAATCAAAGAGCGGGCCAGAATATCTTTAAATGACGAGTTTCTTCGCAACGCGGTAAAATACACGACGGAAAAGCTCCGCACGTCCAAAAAGCTTGCTTCCGATGAACTGGGCAACTGGGAAGAGTGGAGGGAGCGTGCTCGGCAAATTCGTCTTCATACGATTGCCCATCTGGATTATTACCTGTCTGAATTCGTGAAGAATGCACGCGCAAATGGTGTACACGTTCATTTTGCATCGACGGCCCGGGAAGCGGTGGATATCACATTGAAAATCGCTGAGGCGAAGGGCGCGAAATCGGTCGTAAAATCGAAATCAATGGTATCGGAAGAATTGCACATTAACCACCGGCTTGAAGAGATCGGGGTGGAAGCAATTGAAACCGACCTGGGTGAGTACATCATTCAACTGGCGGGTGAAACACCGTCTCATATCATTATTCCGGCCATTCATAAAAATAAGCAGCAGGTCGCCGACTTATTCTCAGAGGAAGCAGGCGAAACACTGCCGCCGGAAACGCCTGTCCTTGCAGGATTTGCCCGCGCCAAGTTGCGCGAGAAATTCCTTGAAGCGGACATCGGCATGACCGGGTGCAACTTCGCTATTGCTGAGACCGGATCTATGGTGCTGTTCTCCAATGAAGGAAACGCCCGCATGGTTAGTACTGTGCCGAAGACGCAGATTACGTATATGGGGATGGAGCGGATTATTCCGTCGCTTGAAGATTTGGAAGTGATGGCGACGATGTTGCCGCGTGCAGCTACCGGACAGAAGCTGACCGTGTATATGTCGGCGATTACGGGGCCGCGCCGCCCGGATGATTCGGACGGCCCGGAAGAAATGCATATTATTATTCTGGATAACGGCCGTTCTTCCCAGTTGGGGGATCCGGAATTTCAGGAAGTACTGAACTGCATCCGCTGCGGCGCTTGCCTCAATGCTTGTCCGGTCTACCGCCACGTCGGCGGGCATACGTACGGCTGGGTGTACAGCGGTCCGATCGGGGCGGTGCTGACGCCGCGACTGAATCAGGATACGGAGAAGTGGGGAGAAGTGGCATACGCGTCCAGCCTCTGTGGTGCGTGCTACGAAGCATGTCCGGTCAAAATTCCGCTGCATGACATGCTTGTCTATATCCGCCGCCAAAAAGTCGAAGAAGGGCATACGCCGGCATCAGAGCGCATGGCGTTTAAAGGATTTAAATACATCATGTCCAATCACCGCCGATTCAAGCGTACAGTAAATTTAGGCAGAACGGGCCAGAAGGTTGTCGTCCGCGATGGAGTGATTACATCGAAGATCGGGCCGCTGAAAGGGTGGACAGAGTACCGGTATGCGCCTTCTCTGGCAGAGCATTCTTTCCGTGATTCCTGGAGAAATCTATACGCGGAATTGGAAGGAAGTACGCCGGACATGTCTTCGGATGTGATGAAGCGGTTAGAAGAAGCGAAAAAGAAACAGGGAGGAAGACGCCATGAGTAAGCAGGGTGAAGACATCATCCGCCAGCTGGACGATCAGGCGGCGCAAAAAGAGGAGCAGTTTTTCGCGCATATTGCAAAC
This sequence comes from Aneurinibacillus danicus, assembly GCF_007991215.1. Classification (GTDB taxonomy): domain Bacteria; phylum Bacillota; class Bacilli; order Aneurinibacillales; family Aneurinibacillaceae; genus Aneurinibacillus; species Aneurinibacillus danicus. Next base: position 2,499 of record NZ_BJXX01000216.1, on the reverse strand, counting down.
CGGTTGAACCGGCCGCGCATCACCCGGGCGCCTGCCCATCCGTTCCGGGGTGCGCCGGACTTCTGGCATGCGTATGATCTTTCTGAAGAAAAACGTATCGAATTATTTATGGCAAATTGGACCAGCATGGGAGGCAACGCGCAAAGGTTTTCCGATATAGTGTCGTTGCGTACGTATATTGAAGATATGGCCAAAACAATGAAAGCGAAATATATGATTCGCTTTGATCATCCGCTTCTCAATGAGATGAATGTGGAACAAAACCTGCCGGATGTTGAGATGACAGTATGGAACGAGCAGGCGCAGGAGGAGCTTCTGACCAAAGCGGCAGGCGCCGATATCGGCATTGCCGTGGTGGATTACGCTATTGCCCACACAGGAACAGTGGTAGCCGTCTCCGGCGCGAAGCAAGGGCGTTCGGTGAGCCTTCTGCCGACAGTGTTTATTGCTGTGCTGCGGGCGCACGATATAAAAACGAAGATGGGTGAAGTTATGGCGGATTTGACGCGCCGCTTCGGTACTAAACTGCCTGCCGGTATCCACTTTATCAGCGGTCCGAGCCGCTCCGCTGACATTGAGAACGATTTAACGATAGGGGTGCACGGACCGGGTATCGTGCATGCGCTGATTTTAGATTAATAGTGAAGAGCCAGACCGTTAGTTTTCCGGCCTGGCTCTTTTTATATAAAAAAGAATGAATGAGAACATACTATAGGATGTCATCGAATACTACACGGATGGAGTGAATGAAAATGAACCAATATATGCAGGCAATCCATGACTATAAGGAAAGCGTAGGCGCATTTCAGCAAATAAGACCGGAGTTTACGAGCGCATACAACGAATTTACCGGTGCAGCCTTTGGAGACGGGGCAATTTCGCAAAAGGATAAACAGTTGATTGCGCTTGGCGTCAGTCTGGCTTCCCAGGATGAGTATTGCATTTTGTACCATACGATGGAGGCGCTGCATAAAGGGGCGAGCGAGCAGGAAGTGTATGAGGCGTTGCAGGTGGCAGCGGCTCTTCGCGGCGGTTCGGCGTTTTCCCAGCTGACGCTTGTTCAGCATGCATTGGCCGAGTTCAATAACCGGGTACAGTAAGCGAAACGGATTCTCTTATGTTTTACACATTTAAAAGAGGGGGTAAAGACAAACAAAAGAATCAAGAAGGAGGCACGACTTATGGCAGAAGAGAGAAATGAACGGGAAAAACACGAAAAGGGCAAGCTTGCCGATGTCCAGGATTGGGATCCGTTAGATACCCCGCAGATTACCGAATCCCGCGAAGCGCAGCGCCGTCTCGGACAGGGAGCGGAGATGCCCGGATTGTATGAAGCGGATAGAGCAAAGACGGAAGACGGCGAGGAAGAAATGACGAAAGAGGAGCGGCTTGCTTCCATTCAAAAGAACATCAATCTTATTAAGCAGGGGATTACGGAGAAACAATGAAGGCCAAAGAAGTGGCCGACAACTTCAAAAATCTCACGCGCGGAAAAGATGGACAGAAATAAAGAGGCCATCCGAGAAGATTCGGATGGCTGTATTTATTATAAAGATTCGCAAAGTACGCGCACGAACGCTTCCAATCCTTGCCGGTCAATTTCATCAAATCGGCCTTTCTCAGGGCTGTCAATATCAAGGACGCCGATGAGTGTACCATCTTTTATTATTGGTACGACAATCTCTGATTGGGAGGCGGCGTCGCAGGCGATATGGCCCGGGAATTGATTGACATCTTCTACAAGCAGCGTTTTCCGTTCTCCGGCGGATGTACCGCAAACGCCTTTGCCGAGCGGAATGCGCACGCAGGCCGGCAAGCCCTGGAAGGGCCCTAAGACCAATTCGTTTTTGCTTTCTTCATATAAATAGAATCCGACCCAGTTGATGCGGTCGAGGAATTGGTTCAGCAGAGCGGAAGCATTCGCCAGATTCGCGATAAGGTTTGGCTCATCTTCGATTAGTGCTTTGAGTTGTTTGCCGACGAGTTCGTAGTTTTTCTCGCGGGATGCTTCATATCTTTCGATTTTAAACAATTTTCTCATCCCTTCTTCTTAACAAAATGTATGTATATATGATACAAGAGGTCAGCGTCGTTTGACAAATCATTAAACCCTCTAGTTGTTTTATATACAAGGATTGCCTGATATACATTGTATGCTTTTTAAGCGGTTAACCCTATTTTTTAGTGTTAAGACAAATTATTTTGCGCGTACATACGCAAAAATTATTTGCTGCAAATTTAATTTGCATATCATAAGTAAAGAAAGTGTAGGGATAAATGAAATGAAGCAGAAGAAAACACGGTAGGATTGTTCGAGTGATTTTGGCATCCTAATTGCATAACTTAAGGTAAGAATTAACGAAAACGAAGATAACAGGAGGGTATTCAATGATTCCATATCGTCCAGAACCGTTTACCGACTTTGCCGAGGAACAAAATATGAAAGCGATCAACGAGGCGCTTGAGAAGGTGTCCGCGGAGCTGGGCCGCGACTATCCC
>NZ_BJXX01000215.1 GCF_007991215.1 Aneurinibacillus danicus | reverse complement strand
ATAGATATTATTGAGCGGCAATTTAGAAAATATGTAGATAAACATAAACATTTATTAGATAAGGAAGTCAATAGCTTTGAAAAAATTTGTAAAAGATATGCTTTTGACTATCCAGATACCTCATACAAGTATATTTTAAAGGACAAGTTATCAGAGAAACTTAAAGAGAAAGCCACTGTCAGTGAAAATTTTAAACGTGACAAGTTGAGAATTTTGGTGAAGCAACTCATTTTAAAGTTCATGGTTGAAAATATTGAAATTCACCCGTATCTGGAAGTGTTAGAGGAGATAAATGCACGACTACAAAACGGTATTTTGATTGTAGACATGAATAACGAAGCGCAGTGGAATGAAATTATTCAAATTACTATGGATATTATCAATCTATCTGAAGAGAACGAGTTATTTAAACATCCGCTTGAATGGTATGAACGTACATATAAAGTTGGAAAATCAACCCAGTATCTAATGGGAAAGGGATACAAGTTTAAGGTGGAAAATACCCGTGTTATTTCACAAGAAGATGATTATCTAAGAATTGCTCTTGAAATTGAGAAATATGTTATCGAATTAGGGGGCATAAATATTGCTGAATTTATGCTAAAAAAGCTATCTTCGTCTTTTAATCCCCGATTACAAAGATTTATGAAAGTAAGAAGATATTCCGGTTTTACTACTGAACAAAAAGTTGAACCAGAAATCCCATGGGGATATTTATTCGCACTTTGTGTAAAGCACTTTGTTCGTAGAAATTTTAAAAAAGATGCTGTTCAAATCTTTAATAAAAAAATAGAAGAGCTTTTTAAACTAGCTACAGCCTATATCTCAATGCTAGATATACAGGAGTATAGTAAATTTGGGCACATGTTTGTACAAACAGATAAGTTAGTTGAATATGTAAGAGATAATGTTTTATTTGATAATATAATTTTATTCCCTCAATGGAATCCTAAATACATTCCATTAATGATGGAAGGGTTACTAAAAGAGTTTTTTGATACAAAAGAAGTAAAGAGTAGCTTGAAATTTTCTTTTGAAGAATTATTACTTGTGGTGAAAGAGTCACTAAAGAGTAGTTCTGTAAATAGTTTGTCTTTTATATCTAAAAGGAGCTTGAAACAAACAGCTAATCATATCAGTAATAGTTCTTTACATAACATCTTCTCTATACTCTCACATAACAGAAACAAGCTCAATTCCGAGTATATCGTGCCGAATAACCTGAATGAATTTTTCTTGAAACCTTTCATTAAAGTAAATGAAGATCAATACATGATGTTACATCCCTCTTTGTGTGCATTCTCTTTTTTTGAAGCGGTTTGTAATGAGTTAAGAAAGTTTATTCCCAATTTTGATAATCAATTAGGTTTAAAGTTTGAGGATTTCATAAAAATAACTCTTGAACAAAATGAGATAGAGTACAGTTCCGGTTATTATGGAAACGACGGTGAATGTGACTTAATAATTGAAACTCCAGAAAAAGTTATATTTATAGAGGTCAAAAAGAAAGCTCTAACACGCACCGCCTTAGCTGGATATGACATTAATATCTTTGAGGATATTTCAAAAAGTTTAATCTCCTCACAGAAACAGTTAGGTGCTCATGAACTTGCGTTAGTTAGAGATAAGGAAATTATTTTGCGTGAAAAAAGAAGTGCTAAAAAAGGAAAGCAAGGAACTATTAAAAAAATTGAATGGAAAGATCGAATTATTCATCGGGTCAGTGTTTCGCTAAATGAGTATGGTTTTTTTAATGACCATAGTGTTACAAAAAATATACTTGAAACAATTGTCCAAGGCGAGGTACATGCAGTTGACCCTGAAAAAGACAAGCAGTTAGAACAACTACGTAAACATACAAGAGAATTAATCGGCCAAATTGAAGAACTAAGGCAATTGCAAGGTGAAGAAATAGAGCGATGGATTCCTTTTTTTGATTGTTCGTTTTATAGCTTGAATCAATTGTTAATGGTAATTAATGATTCGCATTCTACTGAATCATTTGTAGATAACTTATTTACTACTCACCATGTCACATTGTCGACTCTTGATTTTTATTTAGAATACGAGTATTGGAGAAACATAAGAAAAGGTTGAATGTGAGGTAGAAAAAGATAGTTATGCAATTGTTTATAGGAGGAGAAGAATGAACAAAATCGAAGCGTTAGCCCGAATGTTTTCCATGTATTCAATTTATCCAGCTTCATGCTATGTTGATAATTCTCCGGTGCGTATTTTTCAGAAAATGTTCCCAGATAATCATTATGCAAGAGATATGGAACTGTTTCTGAAAGAACAACAACATAATCCTCAAAGAAGAGGAGCCGACCTACCTTGGTGGGGAAAGCATTACTTCTCTAGCAAAGAAGGGCTACGAACTATGATTATCACGCAGGATTCTCTCGCCCTTGATGCGGGTAGCATCGTGTTTTTTGCTCACTTAATGCCGTTACTTGATTCAAGAGATACATATGAACAGTACACAAAGCAATTGAATAAAAATCAAAGCTTTCGGTTTGCAAGCTGGAGGAGAATCCGTGAACAAATGATACAGTGGGGAATTGATTTTGATTTTCTTTATGTGACGGATGCGGCAAAGGTTTACATTGAAAATTCAAGAGAGCGCTTTGATTTGAAAGCAAGCGAGCAATTGTTACGGGAGGAGATTGAGTTTTGTAACCCCGATTTACTTATCCTCCTAGGCGGATCGCCCCTCAAGCTTTTACAAAAAGATATGGTATATACTGATGTTGTTGAAAAGAGAGAGTTTATATCTGTTGCTGGAAAGAAAACGGTAGTTTCCCCTTTTCCTAGTGGTAATGGGTTAAGCCAGAAGAATTTTAATGAGCGGTTAGCCAATGCAACATCGTTGATTCAAGAAACTTTATCAAAACAGTCCATCTAAAAGCTTCAAGTCAAAAAATTAACTCGGCATATAACATACATTATCTACATTCAGAGGCTGGAAACCGAATGTAAACTTGTCGTATAAGTTTAAAAAACTATTGATTTTCAGCCTTTTTTTCCCTTTCAAACTCATCGTATAAGGTTAGGTGAAGAAAGTGCTAGCAGAGTATGGAGCATATTTAGAAGAGAATGGAAAGTCACATCACACCATCAAAGCATACACAAATGACATACAGGCTTTTTTCTTTGATACACGAATAAAGTTCGGTGGATACGTAGTAGCCGGAGATATTCGACGTTGGATAAAAGAGATGTTGACCCCGAAAGAAGGAAGAGCACTGGCAGTTAGCACCATAAACAGACGACTTAATTCACTTCGTGGCTTTTTTGTATGGGCGCTTGAAAAAGGATATGTACAGGCTGATCCGATGAGAGACATTCATGATATTCGAGTAGCAGATGAAGAGCAAGAAAAAATTATGTGGCTTACAGAGGAAGAGTTCGAAGAGCTTCTGGAACGTATGCGCACCATGCCAATCAAAAGTCGTGGGGTCGACCCGGAGGAAAAATACAGACGCGATCGAGCGATTGTTTACATTCTCACCTATACCGGCATTCGGGTAGAAGAATTATCGAATTTAAAAATAAACGACCTTGACATGCAGTTTCGCAAAATTCGCGTAGTTGGTAAGGGGAGAAAAGTAAGGACAATCCCCATAGCAACCCTGCTATACCATGATCTGATGGACTGGTTAGATTTTCGGTCAGAAGTAGCTAAGAAAAAGCACCATGTTGCAGAGTCCCTCTATGTTTTTTACAGTCAGCGTTCAAATCAACTTTCTGTTCGCGGTATCCAAACAATGCTTGAAGCCTATAGTACTCCTCAGAAGAAATTGACACCTCACATGTTCCGCCACACTTTTTGCAAATGGATGATAAAGTCAACAAATAATGATATTGAGAAAGTAAGGCGTTTGGCTGGCCACAGTCATATTTCCACAACAGCAAGATACATAAAAGATTCCTATACTGACCTTGCCAATGCGGTAGAGTCGCTTCCAAGAATATAAGGTGAATGGGGGAGGGAATATATGAAGGATAAGGATGGAAAGTATTGGTGGGAAAAGGGAGAGATACACTGGGAGGAGTTGAAAGGGATAATACAAAAAAAATCTGACACAACATTAAACCCGATTCTTCAAGAAAAAATGGAGAAAGAACGGAAACTGCTTCAAGTTATTCAAGAACGGAAAAATGAAATCATGTCTCTACATGAAAAAGGAAAGCGGGTTCGTGATGATGGCGTGTATCGTTACTACCACCATAGTGCGAAGGTATATTTTGGTATGCAGGAATATACAGAGGAATTAGTTACGTTCTTTAAATCGCTGATTTCATGGGATGAAAAATTACAATTGAATGATAACTTCATGCAAATCATTGGAGCAGGGACGGGAAAAGCCTTCAAAAGAGAGTTTAATTTCCGTTGGGAAGAAGAAACACGCACGATCGTAGAAGCTTTTTTTCATGCGTTTCACATTCTGGAGATGATGATAGAATACGGATTCGATAAGACAGAACCAAGCGCAGGGATAGAGGCGGGCTGGGCTACTGTTCTTTATCTATATCATCTCAGGTAAGACGAGAAAAAGAATAAATGGGGAGGAATATAAATGAAGTTTCCATTGCAACTACATAACGGTGAAAAGGTTTCTTTAGATTTATTTTATCCTGTTGAGAATGATCCAGAAGATAAATTGTATAGACCTACCACCGGCGGACTCTGGCTAAGCGATTTTACACCCCATGAAGAGTATCATTCTCCATGGTTAGAATTTGTTTATAACGACCCAGAAATGGCAGGATATCATAGTAATCCATTCAATTATATATATGAGGTGAAAGAAGAAGCGAAAGTTTATCAGATACATTCATATGAAGATTTTTTGCGTTTGTTAAAACAATATCCAATTAGAAGCAATCAGAATATATATATGGATTTTGAAAAGATGGCAAAAGAATGGGATGGGCTTTATGTTTCTAAGAAAGGATTAGAAGGATGCAGTAATCCTTGTATTCAGACGGTAAGGAAATATTTTAATGAAGAGGTTTGTGAGCCACCTAGCCTGAAAGCATGGGATGTTCCTTCATTTTTGGTTTTTAACTTAGATATCTTGATTTTCCGTGAAGAAAGAGAGAATCCTCATTTTATCGATTTTGATTAATCATAAATTGTGAAAGATTGCTGAGAGATTTCGGCAACCTTTCAATGCTTTATTGAAGGGAGATAAAATGATTTGAACTATTAAAGTGCGGGTCTTTCTAGAGACTAAAAAAATACGGCTTTAGCTTTGGGATAAAATGTATTTTGATTATAAGCCAAAAGGATAGTAGGAGAAAATATGAAAGTCTATGACAGATAAATAAAAAGAAAGAGTTAAAAATAAGGAGAACAAGGTACAATTTTTAAAATGTAGCTTCTAATGAAAGTAAAGGGTAACTTCTATTTCTTACTTTGCATCTCTCCATATATTAAAATTAGGAAATAAATATAAATTGCTCCAATAGGTAAAAGAATAGGTAATTTCAAAATAGCTATTCAAACATCCCTTTTAGCCTATTTTATGATTGAATTTCCTTTTTTTGTTTTCAATGTGACCATGGAGGGATTTCATGTATAGTGCAATTTATGGAGGATTCAACCAAACGACAATTGAAGAAGAATGGCGAAAATATAACGGTGATCTTGAACTAATTAGAAATATAGGAGAAAAAGGTGGGTATACCTGTCCTTTTTGCGGTAGCAATTTGCGGATTCGCGCGGGAAATGTGTATGATAGACACTTTGCCCATTGGAGTGGTACCTCTTGTTGGGAAGCAAAAATCCAAGAGAAGCAAATTGAAAAGTATAAGCGACAGAAAAAACGGGAAGCTCCTACACATCCAGTCATCCGTAGTTTTATATATAACGAGTTAAAGGCCCAAGAATCCAGTCACAAAGGTGTATATATCCAACACGGTGTAACCGCGAAGGCCAAAGAGCGTTGGACGTACTATCCAGATTTAATTTTGACGATCCAAGACAAAGAGATAGCCATTTCTGTTCTTACCAATGTCACTCCTGAAAAGGATAAGAAACTGATTAGGAGCATTCAAAAGCAAAACCAGTTTTATAGGGAAAAGGGATTGGAGATCGTTTGGTTCGTAGAGGACCGAGAACAGACGTTGAATATGCATGAACACGTTATTCACCTATGGGCTTCTGAAGTAGATTTAGCCATTGAGACAGCCGAAGACCAAAAATGGACAACGTTTCTAAAAAAGTTGAAGCAAGAGAATCATTATTCGATTTTTAACGTGTTCGGGTACGTCCCTGTCAATGATATGGATACGAAGGTTAAAAGCCTATACTACGTTTCGGCGCAAGAAGAGTATGTAACTTTTAGCGTTAATAGATTCATTTTAGACGGGAACACTGAACCCTATCAAGGGTTTGTATTCAACGAGGGATACGATATGAGGATGGGAACGGCATTATCTATCGGAAACTTATCCTTGAAATTAAGCGATACTGCCCTCGAAGAATGGTTACGGAATGATTTTCAAAAACAGTATGAGGAAAAATTAGTTTCTTACATAGAAACATTAGAAGAAAAGAAGAAAAGAAAACAGGAGGAACAGCAAACGATAGAAGAACAAAAAAGTGAATGGATGAAGCATGAAAAAGAAAAACACGGAGAACATCGCAAGAAACGTCAAGAATCTCGTCATACAAATCCGTCACCAGATAATTCATTTTTTGCACGCGAAACAGAAATGCTACCTACCATTTCAAAAGTAGAGTCTGTTTACCCCCAGATAACTGAGGAAAAAGCCGAGCGCTTGGTTCAAAAAATTTACAAGGGGAAAATTACTGCGGAAGAGGCGAAGAACTTACTTTCTTACATGAAAAGCAATCGCTCTTTCTGTCATAAAATTGAATGGCGGCGCTTTCTACACGCTCAATCCCTATATCAAAGTTATCAGATGAGGTCATACCTTGTGGATATTGAATACCTGATAAGAGAGAATCGTATGTAAGCTCTTTTTGTAAAGCTTTATTGTTCTGCAGTATTAGTTTTGGATAATAAGAATGACAGTTAACAGAGGTCATGATAGTCCATTAGGTTTCATGAGTGCTATAAGTAAGCGAATATTATACATATGCTTGGCCCGGAGAATTGCACCTTGATCCAGAAACATTATACAACCGAGGGATAGATTTCCCTTAGGTGATTATTTTACCTGAATCTATGCTTGTTGTCAGGAGAAGAGGAAACTATATGAAGGAAGAGGGTATCAAGAAATTTTTACGTGAGGAAATCTCTTTATGGCGAGCCGCAGAGTTGGCCGGCGTACCCTTGTTCGATTTTATTGACCTCTTACGGGAAAAGGGAATTCCTTGGAATGAGTATACAGAAGAGCACCGAGAATATGATGACAAAACATTGCGATGGATAGAGAAAGAAGAAAACCGATAAGTAGTATATTTGAACAGAAAGAGGAAGTAAAATGGAGCATATTTTTGACCAGATTCTTCTTCATCGAACGGAAATCATTGAAATAGGAGAAAAATACGGAGTTCATGACATTTGCATTTTCGGCCCTGTTGCACGAAGAGAAGCCAAACAGTGATGTTGATTTGCTTGTTTCGATTGCCCCTGACAGGAGCCTGTTTGATTTGATTGATTTTAAACATGAATTAGAGAATCTTCTTAGCCGGTCTATTGACATAGGTACAGAACTTCATCCAGTTGTCTATGCAAGTGTTACAGAGGAATTGATATCTCTTTAAAAGTAGAAGGAAAGGTGAATTCTGTAACGATTCAACAAAGGTTGTTATTGTTGGAGAACAAAACATACAAAAGAGAAGGCTCTGTTATCGTTTGTTGTTGATTTTCGAACCAAACCATGAATAGCAACCATACCATAGATGGCTATTTTTGCACTTATTCTACTATAAATCCCCCATAGTCATAAAAAGTCCCTAAAGTTGTAGCTTTCAGTTTCTAATCAAAGGATAACAGCATTGATTATCGAAAAAGTAATGGAATATTTTCTTTTAAATAAGGGGTGGAATAATGGGGATTCAAGATCAAGTCGAAAAGATCAAGCAGATGGCTGAAGATTCGGACGTCCTCCTTTTTGAAGTACATAGCTCAAGTGTACAAAGGGCTGATGAGGAAGAACTTCCAAAAATCAAATTGGTTAGTAATGAGAAGAACCTTCAAAAACTATTTCGGTTTTCAAAGGTTCATTCTGTACCGTTGTTTCTTTATCAGAATGTTATTACACAAGAGGACATCAACGATTCAATTATTACCAAAGAAGACATAGAACAGGCTGAATTGGACGATGAAGATCCTGAATGGACGAAGCTTTTGAAAAAGAAAGTGCAGGAACATAACAAAAAGGTTAAAACGATTGAATGTGATTTATTATTTGCTGTGATTTATACCGTTCTACCTTCTCAAGTTGTTCTGCAAATTTCATTTCTTCATGAAAAATTTGATGAATGGGTTAACCTTTTAGATCGTTCAGTAGAAGATTTACTTGAGGATACGGAAAATGAATCCCTAGATTTTTATGAGAAGAAGGAAGAAAAGAAAAGGCAAAGGAATCAACAGGAACAGCAAACTAAAGAAGAAATATTAAAAAAGTGGGAAGAATATTTGCTTGCCCATCCTGAATTTCAATTTCAAACTAACCAAAATCTTAGACGTATATTTGTTTCATCGCACCGACAAGAGTTTATTGATGCCCTTTCTCTTTAGCCCCCTAGAGAAGTTGGACACTAAGGGTGTATTTTGATTACACTTATAGTGACAGAGGGGGAAGACATCGATGACAAGAAGAAAGTATTCCATTGATTTCAAAAAACAAGTAGTGAAAGAAGCGAAAGAGACCGGTAATCTGGCAGCCGTTGCCCGTCGTTATGAGTTATCCGCTAACATGGTGGGGCGCTGGAAGCGAGAGTTGGAAAGCGGAAAACATGGAGAAATTGACTTCTCTATGGTTCCTGTCCTTGATA
>NZ_BJXX01000214.1 GCF_007991215.1 Aneurinibacillus danicus | reverse complement strand
AAAATAAGGGATAAACATGGAGAGAGAAGAGGGGAAGAAGAAATCGTTCCCACGTTCTCTTCTCTCCTTTCCTTCATACTATGAAAGACAGCTACATTATTCTGTTTTAAATGAAAGGATGAGAAGGCAATGGCGATGATGGAGACAACAATGAAAAATTTTTTCCTGTTTCTTTCTCAAAATAAATTGATGAATCAGGCAGCGAAAAAATGGGGTCTTCGCTTTGGCGCCAACCGTTTTGTAGCAGGGGAAACAATCAGGGAAGCCATTCAAAAAGTGCAGAATTTAAATGAAAAAGGACTTGTATGCACCCTGGACCATCTTGGCGAATTCGTATTCAGCCGGGAGGAAGCCATCGAATCGGCCGACTACTGCGTGAAAACGCTGGATGCCATTCATCAGGCGGGCGTGAACAGCAACCTGTCCTTGAAGCTTACGCAGATTGGTCTGGATATTGATATCGATCTGTGCCGGAGCAATATGCGCCGCATTCTGGATACGGCAAAAAAATACGGCAACTTTGTTCGCATCGACATGGAAGATTACGGACATTGTCAGCAAACGCTGGATTTGTTGGAAGAGCTTCGTCGTGACTATGACAATGTTGGCACCGTTATCCAGGCATATCTATATCGCACAGAAAAAGATATCGAAAAAATGAAAGGGGTTTCATTGCGTCTGGTAAAAGGCGCATACAAAGAATCGCCGGAAGTCGCCTATCCCGATAAGAAAGATGTGGATGAAAACTATAAGAAGATTATCAAGATGCACCTGTTAAGCGGCAGCTATACCGCAATCGCATCCCATGATGACCAAATTATCGAATATACAAAGCGGTTGGTTGAGGAATATAAAATTCCGCGCGATCAGTTCGAGTTCCAGATGCTGTATGGTATCCGTACGCAAGCACAAGTTGAGCTTGCACGGCAAGGATATACGATGCGTGTTTATGTTCCTTACGGCAATGATTGGTACGGCTACTTCATGCGCCGACTGGCGGAGCGCCCGGCCAACGTAGCTTTTGTATTAAAAGGAATGGTCTCTAAATAAAATCCATACCGTCTGTTATACCCGGGCTGAATATGAAAATAGACAAAGTTGCAAGTATACCATTATGATAACAAAAGAGAGGCGGGAGAAATGTGAGATTTTAGTGAAGAAAAAGGGGAAGGTCTTTTTTCCGCCTTTACTCTTTTCTCTTCCCTCCGCTTTCCCGCGCTCCTTCTTAGATTTTGGCTGAAAAATAAGGGGGTTCAATTATGGACATGCAATTAGTAATTTCTATTACCGTGTATATGGTAGGAATGCTGCTGATTGGCTATTATGCTTATAAGCGTACATCCGATTTATCAGATTATATGCTTGGCGGCCGGACGCTTGGCCCGGCGGTTACTGCGCTTAGCGCCGGTGCTTCCGATATGAGCGGCTGGCTAATGCTCGGCCTGCCCGGGGCGATGTTTTCCCAGGGGCTGAGCGCTTCCTGGATCGTAATCGGTCTGACACTGGGTGCGTATGCAAACTGGTTATACGTGGCGCCGCGTCTGCGCACGTACACTGAACTCGCGAACAACTCGATTACGATTCCGGAATATTTAGAGAACCGTTTTGGCGATACGACCAAGATGTTGCGTATCGTATCCGGTCTTGTCATTATGGTCTTTTTTACATTTTATGTTTCTTCCGGTTTGGTTTCCGGAGCCGTACTGTTTGAGAACTCATTTAAACTTGATTATATTGTGGGCCTTTGGATTGTCGCTGGCGTTGTCGTAGCCTATACGCTGTTCGGCGGTTTCCTTGCGGTAAGCTGGACAGACTTTGTACAGGGGCTTATTATGGTAATTGCACTGGTTATGGTTCCGGTCGTCACGATCTTTCATACAGGGGGTCTTGGAGAGTCGTTTCATACGATTCGTCAAATCGATCCTGCGCTGATGGATATGTTCAAGGGAACGACCCTGCTCGGCATTATTTCGTTATTCGCATGGGGCCTTGGGTATTTCGGACAGCCGCACATTATCGTACGTTTTATGGCCATTTCGTCTGTTAAAGAAATGGCGAAAGCCCGCCGCATTGGAATGGGCTGGATGATTTTTTCCGTAGTCGGTGCCATGTTTACCGGCTTTGTTGGAATCGCTTACTTTGCAAATGAAGGAATAAAACTGGCAGACCCGGAAACCGTATTCATGGAATTGGGCCATATTTTATTCCACCCGTTTATTACCGGCTTCCTGCTGGCAGCCATTCTGGCCGCGGTAATGAGTACGATTTCTTCTCAATTGCTTGTTACGTCCAGCTCGCTGACGGAAGATATATACAAAACATTTTTCCGTCGTTCTGCTACCGATAAAGAATTGGTACTTATCGGACGCCTCTCTGTACTTCTGGTGGCGCTGGTTGCCATGATGCTTGCATTTAATAAAAACAGTACGATTCTTTCGCTTGTGGGATATGCATGGGCCGGTTTCGGCGCTTCCTTCGGGCCGGTTATTCTTCTGAGCCTGTACTGGAAGCGTATGAACAAATGGGGAGCGTTGGCCGGTATGATCGCCGGTTCCGCTACGGTTATTATCTGGACCCGGTTCCCGTTCTTAAAGGATACCTTATATGAAATGGTGCCGGGCTTCGCGGCAGGCCTGCTGGCGATTATCCTTGTAAGCTTGATGACGGCTAAGCCGTCAGCCAAAGTAGAAGAGCAATTCGAACAGTGCACCAGATCGGCTTAATCAATCAACCCCTTTTGTCGGATGACAAAAGGGGTTTTTACGGCTTGTCTAAATACAATAGCAAAGCGATAAAAGAATAATAATCGTAAATTTTTAAAAATTAAAATAATAAAGAAGGAATGAGTATTCATTCATTGAATTATTTATGTAAGATAACGAAAGAAGAAGGAGTGACCTGTATGCCGACAGCATCCCGTCCCTGGTTGGCCAGTTATCCGGCAGAAATTCCCCATAAGCTTTCCTATCCGGACATCGCACTTTATGAACTGCTGATTCAGACAGCGGCAGCAAATCCTCATTCCCCGGCTTTGTTTTTTATGGGCAAGGAGATAACATATGAGCAATTGCTTACGGAATGCTACCGTTTTGCCAATGCACTGAGACAGCTTGGAGTAAACAAGGGTGATCGCGTTGCGGTTATGCTGCCGAATATCCCGCAAAGCGTCATTGCTTACTACGGTGCACTGCTCGCGGGAGCGACTGTTGTGCAAACCAATCCGCTGTATACGGAAAGGGAACTGCTGCACCAGATGACCGATTCCGGTGCCAGGGTAATCATCTGCCTCGATTTGTTGTACCCGCGGGTGAAGCAAGTAAAAGACGAAACGGCGCTTGAGCATGTTATTGTGACGGGAATTAAGGATTACTTGCCGCTGGCTAAAAAAATATTTTATCCCTTCGTCCAGTGGAAACAGCGGCAGCGGGTACGGGTGCGGGAAGGGGAGAGGGCGGGTGTGTATGCGTTTGTTTCGCTGCTTGCGCGAAGCAGTCCGGACCCGGTTCGGTCTCCGGTTGATACGCAAAACGATATCGCGCTTATCCAGTATACAGGAGGGACCACCGGCAAAGCGAAAGGAGCCATGCTGACTCATGCCAGCCTCGTTGCTAACGTCATGCAGTGCGGCGCCTGGTTCTATAAAGCCAGACGCGGAGAAGAGCGGATACTGGCTGCGGTTCCGTTCTTTCATGTATATGGCATGACGGTCGCCATGAATTTCGGCATTTACATGGCTGCCAAGCTTATCCTGGTGCCCCGCTTTGATACAAACATGATGCTAAAGCTTATCGACGATCAGAAGCCGACGGTCTTTCCCGGCGCACCGACGATGTATGTCGGATTATTAAACCATCCGGACCTTACAAAATACAGTATTTCTTCTATTAAAGCCTGCCTGAGCGGATCGGCCCCTTTGCCGGTGGAAGTACAACAAAAATTTGAAGCGCTTACGGGAGGACGGCTGGTAGAAGGGTACGGCCTGACTGAATGTTCTCCGGTAACGCATGCCAATCCAATCTGGGGACGGAGGATTAACGGCAGCATCGGCCTTCCCTGGCCGGACACAGAGTGTCGGGTCGTCGATATCGAGACGGGCGAAGAGGTTCCGCCCGGACAGGTAGGGGAGTTGTGCATACGGGGGCCGCAGGTGATGAAAGGATACTGGAATAAGGAAGAGGAGACGTACGCGTGCTTACAGGACGGATGGTTTTTCACCGGCGATATGTGTACGATGGATGAGAATGGATATTTCTATATCGTAGATCGGAAGAAAGACATGATTATTGCGGGGGGATTTAACATTTACCCCCGCGAAATCGAAGAAGTTCTATATGAACATCCGGCCATTAGAGAAGCGGTTGTCATCGGAGTACCGGACGAATACCGCGGTGAAACCGTGAAAGCCTACATCGTCGTCCGGGAGAATGAAGGAGTGACGGAAGAGGAATTAGATACGTATTGCCGGCAGAAGCTGGCCGCTTTCAAAGTACCCCGCATCTATGAATTTCGGGATGAACTTCCGAAGACGGCGGTCGGAAAAATTCTGCGTCGTGCTCTTATCGAAGAGGAGAAAGGCAAACTACAGACAAAATAAAAGGATGGGAGCGTTTTTCCCATCCTTTCTTTGCGCCTAATTTTCAATAACCGGTTCATCATGAATTTCTACCGCGCCGTGCTGCTCCAATAGATGGGTAATCGTTCCGCGCAACTCCGGTTTGCTGACCTGTATAACAAGAACAACCTGTCCCTGTTCAAGGTGCCGGCTAATATGTTCGGATGTATACCTGTTAATACCTAGATCCGTCAATCCCCCGATAACTCCGCCGGACATGGCGCCGGCGAGTACGGAGAGAAGAGGGCCTGCCGCGATTACAGGGCCAATCCCCGGGATAAGCAGCGTTCCCATGCTGAAAGCGAGACCCGCCGCGCCTCCGATAACCGATCCGATAGTCACGCCATCGACCACGGGATCGGCGCTTGCGTCACCCGTAAATGTATCCGGTTGTTCCGTTTTGCGTAAAAACGAAATTTCGTCTTTTTTCACGTAGCTCTGCAGGGCGTTACATGCGCGTTCCGCTTCCTCCGGAAGGGTAAATACAGCCACAATGTGGGGGTTCATACGTTTCCTCCTTACAGTGTCCGCAAATATTTTTCTACGGCTTTAATCTGTTCGCTGTCCAGTCCCTGGTTGGGAAGGGAGGGCATGGCACCGCGCCCGTTTAGCAGCACATTGGTTAATTTCTCGCCGGGAAGGCGCTGGCCGACCCCCTGCAGCCCGGGGCCAACAAGCGCTTCTTTGGTCAGATTGTGACAGCCGAGACAGTGCTGTTGGACGATGGTTTTGCCGTCTACCGGCTTGTTGCCGGCGGTATCTTCCGTTCGTTCATTTACCGGTTGGGCCAGAACCGAATAACCGATCGCCCAGGCTGCCAGCGTGACATACGTGATGACGAGAAAGCGCGGCACCCGGGCATTCGCCATCCGAATCCCCGCAACTTCCTCAAGAGGTTCTTCATGCGTTGTTTCTTTCTTTTCGCGGCGTTCTTCATCCATTACTCCTACCTCCTAGCGTCCTTCAGTGGAAGGTGCCGGTTTTAAGCTCATCAAATAAGCAATCAAATCTTCTGTATCCTGGTCGGATAAATAGTTATAGCTTGGCATCGTACTGCCCGGGAATACCTGGCGCGGGTTGTTTAAATGTACACGGTGCCATTGCTCATTCCAGCGGGTGCCCACCCAGGTAAGATCGGAGCCGGTCCGCACGCTGCCCAGCAGATGCGGATAATCATGATAGTAATCTTCCGGAACAGAGACCGGGCCCAGCGAGGAGTCCGCTTTTACGGGACGTACGAACTGTGTATGACACGTATGACAGCCCTCGCGGATATAGACCTGGCGTCCGCGGTATTCCGGCGAATCAATCGAATAATTTTTGATGGCAGCATTTGCGTTCTCCCGCTGCATGACCTCATCGTAGAAAGGAAGCACCACGGTGGCTGCGACCCCAATGAAGAACAGAAGGGATGCACCGATAATAAAAGGTTTCATAAAACGTTCTTTGCTTTGTCCGCTCATGGTTTCGCTCCTTTCTTACGGTTTATGCAGTGGAACTCGATTTCTCTTCGACTGACAGCGGTTGTCCTTCTGTAATAGACTTGCGCACGTTGTAGGCGAACACAATTTGTCCGGTGAACATCAATAGGCCGCCGACAGCGCGGGCGATGGAGAATGGCTGCAGCGATACGACCACCTCAAGGAACGGCACGCCGTATTGCTTTCCTTCTGTCCATGCAAACCCTTGCATAACCCCGGCCGTCCAGGTGGTAAAGGCAAAGATGAGAAATCCGATAATCGATAGCCAGAAGTGCCAGTTCATCAGCGCCTCGCTATAGATTTTGCGGCCGGTCAGCGTCGGCAGCGCATGATAGAACAAGGCGAACAGGACGAATGAGAAAGCGGCGAACAATGGCATATGTGCGTGACCTATTATCCAGTTGGTGAATTTAAGGATGGCGCTTGGCTGCATAAGGGATTGAAACGGTCCTTGCAGGCAAGTGATTAAATAGAAAATAGCGCCGGTTACGACAAATTTCAGCGATACATTCTCTGATATGACATGCCATTTGCCCTTCATCGTACCGAACACGTTAGCAAGGACGGTCCATACCGGAATAATGAGGAGCACAGACGGAACGACGCCGGCTTTCATTAACCAGGCGGGGATAGGTCCGTTCTGCAGATGGTGCGGACCGTTCCATACGTAGAACGTTGCGATTGTCCAGAATCCGATAAGCGAGAGTTTGTGACTGTATAGCGGATTTTTGGACAGCAGCGGAAGCAGGTAATAGATGAATCCGACTCCCACTGTCGTAAACCAGAGTCCGATGACGTTGTGGCCGTAGAACCAGCCTGCCAGCGCCTGGGGAACCCCTGAGATGAAGTAGGTAGCAAGGTTGCCGATGATATAGAGAAACGGCAGCCAGATAAGAGAGCCCATGAAATACCAGAGGCTGACATAAAGTTGATGTTCGTTGCGTTTCGCGATGGTTTTGAAGCAGATATATGCTGTGCCAACCACCAACACGATTAAAAAAAGGTCGAGCGGCCATGGTGTTTCCGCGTATTCAATCGTCGTTGTATAACCCATCGATAGTATAATAACCGCAAGCACGATATACACATTCCAGAGGATACCGATGATACGGGCAAGGCGTGGATGTTCGAGAGATTTGCGGGTCAACCGGGGAATAATGTAAAGTAGGCCGCCCACATACGCCATCGACATCCAGCCCAATAGAACGACGTGTGTATGCGCCGGACGAATGCGGCCATAGGAGAGATATTTCTGGAGAAACTCGCCCCATACCAGAAAATTCGGCCATACGTACTTAATCGCAAGGATCAGGCCAATACTCATTCCAACGAGGAGCCAGACAATAGAAGAATAGAAAAAAAGCCGAACCGCTTTATTTTCATCTTGTGTAAGGGTTGTCATAACAATCTCCTTTCTGTAACCAGTGAGGTGAAATCATGTTAAGTATTTCCTGAGCAAATAAAAATATTCTAGAAGAAGGAGAATGACGGTAAATGTCGAAATATATATACAAAACCACACTTCTTCTTCGATACATATTGACAATCCTGATTTTTTTGAATAAACTAAACTCGAGTGAATGCTCATTCATTATTTGGGATTTGAGGGAAGCGTTATGGCGAAGAAGACAGGGGAGAAATATCAGAGCATTATCGAAGCAGCGGTAAAGGTTATTGCCCGCTATGGCTACCATCAGGCACAGGTATCAAAAATAGCCAAAGAGGCCTCAGTTGCTGATGGTACGATATATCTTTACTTTGACAACAAAGACGATATATTAATATCGTTGTTTAAAGAGAAAGTCGGAACTTTCATCAATACGGCCCGTGCCCGAATCGCTCCGCTGGAGAAGGCGGAAGATCGTCTCCGTGAACTTATTTATATGCACTTGTGGCAGATGTCTCAGGACCGTGATTTGGCCATCGTAACGCAGATTGAGACGCGCCAAGCCAACCCGAACCTTCGGGCGGGAATTTACGAGGTGTTAAAACATTACCTGGACTTGATTGACGAAGTGATTTTCCTCGGCAAAGAGCAGGGTGTTTTCCGGCCGGATATAGAGCATAGAGTAGCGCGTAAGATGATTTTCGGCACGCTGGACGAAGCGGTCACCTCATGGGTTATGAATGAGCGGAACCAGAATCTTGTCTCCCTTGTTGACCCGATTCATAATTTGTTTATTAACGGATTGAAAGTGGCAAAACAGTGAACTTACAAAAATTTAAATGCCCATTTGTCCGGAAAACAATTATAATTTAGAAGACAGGCAATTTACAGAAAAATAACGGCGGACAAAGTTGAACATTCATATATCAGGTTATGGAGGGAGAGGAACAATGGAGTTTACAAATGTCAAGCTTGAAGCAGCAAACAAAGTAGCGTATCTCAGTATTGATGTACCTCCGGCGAACACATTAAGTTCCGCCACGCTTACCGGTCTTGGCGATGCGTTCAATTATATTGAAGGCATTGATGACATCAAAGTCATCGTTTTAACAGGAGCGGGAAAGTTCTTCGTTGCAGGCGCAGACATTAAAGAATTTACCGGTGCATTCGACAATGTCGAACAGGCAGAGCAGATGGCACGGGCAGGTCAGAAGCTGTTTGACCGGATTGAGAGCTTCTCTAAACCGGTGATTGCGGCAATTAACGGCGCGGCATTGGGCGGAGGGCTAGAGCTCGCAATGGCCTGCCATATACGGTATGCGGCCGAAGAAGCGAAGCTGGGTCTGCCCGAATTGAATCTGGGTTTGATTCCGGGATTCGGAGGCACACAGCGGCTGGCGCGTCTGACCAATAAAGCAAAAGCGCTTGAATTAATTCTGACAAGTCAATTTGTTGACGGGAGAGAAGCGGAGCGTATCGGCCTGGTTAACCGCGCCGTTCCCCTAGACTCTCTGATGGATGAAGTAAAAAGAGTCGCTGAGCTTATCGCTCTCGAGAAAAGTGCCGTTTCCGTACGCGCCGCGCTTGAAGCGGTTACATACGGACTTGCGGTGGGGCAGGAGAAGGGCACAGAGAAAGAAGCCGTCCTGTTTGGGCAACTGTTTGCCTCAGACGATATGAAGGAAGGCGTAAATGCATTCATTGAAAAACGTAAAGCGCAATTTACTGACAAGTAGGTTGATTTGCGAATACCGTTCACGCTTATGCCGGCAGGCGGCGCGCTGAATCTCTTATAAACCAATATAGAAGCCATAAGGAGGATATATATGAACATTCTTGTATGCTT
>NZ_BJXX01000213.1 GCF_007991215.1 Aneurinibacillus danicus | reverse complement strand
CTTTGTAAAAGCATAAAAAATAGGGGTTCATATCAGACTGCCCTTCCATCGTATAAAGGGTGGTCTGGTAGTAGGCTCCCTACGAAAGTAAAAAAATGAAAGCGCTTTACATCTTGCAAATAAAGAAAGATGCCATTTGCAAAACGCTATTTCTATTATAATAAAAAACTTTTACTAAGCAAAAAGGAGTTTTTATATGAAAATTAAGCAAGCAATTGAAAGAGTGCCTGGTGGCCTTATGGTTATTCCGTTATTGTTTGGCGCTTTACTTAATACGATTGATCAAATGCACATTCCGTTTATCATGGACTTCTTAAAAAGCCTAGGTGTTCTTCAAACCAAAGCTGGATACTATGAGTTTTTGCAGATTGGAGGATTCTCTCAGGCATTGTTCAAGGACGGTGCCCTTACACTTTGTGCCCTGTTTTTATTCTGTGCAGGAAGCCAGATGAATCTCCGTGTAGGGGGAGTGGCATTAAAAAAGGGAGTATTGCTAACGACATCAAAGTATTTAACCGGACTTGCTGTGGGGGTCATTTGGGGCGCTTTATCCGATCCGATGCATGGATTTTTGGGGTTGTCTTCCATGGCCATTATCGCAGCCATGACAAATGGAAACGGAGGAATGTATGCAGCATTAACAGGGCAATATGGAACCCGTTCAGATGTAGGCGCGACAGCCGTTTTATCCTTAAATGATGGCCCATTTTTCACATTAATGGCTCTCGGGATGATGGGAGCAAACTTTCCGTTCATTGCTTTTATTGCTGTGTTATTACCGATTGGAATCGGTATGCTATTAGGAAATCTAGATCCAGATATCCGTCAATTCTTAAAAGTGGGTGAAGATCTTGTTATTCCATTCTTTGCGTTTGCTTTAGGTGCAGGGATGAACTTAGCCAGTTTCTTCAATCCGGAAGTGGTCGGGGCCGGACTCGTGCTTGCGCTTATGACTGTCGTTCTGACAGGAGGTACCGGTATGCTCGTATTCAAAATATTCGGTGAAAAAAGCAAGATTGCTCCTGTGGCGGAAGCATCGACCGCCGGGAATGCGGCAGGTACTCCGGCAGCCATTGCGGCCGCTGCGACCGTATCCGCCGGTTCAGGCATGATGAGCGCATCTGAAGCCCAGATGTATCAGGATTTAGTACCAATTGCGACGGCCCAGATTTCCATTTCAACGATAACGACTGCTCTTCTTTGCCCGATCGCAGTTATCTTAGTCGATAAGTATCAGAAGAAGAAAGGAATCGATGGAAAGGTTGAAAGAAGTGAACAGCGTTGTATTAAAGAGGAAGAGTCCAGTATCGTGGTATAAGTGATGTTTGTTTAAGAGTATTAAAAGCTCTTACTTGACGAATATTTAATTAAATCAAAGCAGCTACCTGGCTATGGTTAGGATAGCTGCTTTTTTGTTGTTGATGAAAAAGGAGGATTCCCGGCCTGATCGCAAGCAGAGTTGTATAAAATTAAAAAAGGATGTTAAAAAATGGATAGTAGGAAAGGAATCGGACGCAGAAAATAAGGATTTCTAGAACGCCAGTTGCTGAGGGAGGGGATTACGTGGAAAATGTAACCGGAACGTCGCTTGTTCATCCGCGGAGTGTGCCGGACTTGCGGGATAGCGCGGGGCCAGTTGTCCTGACCAACCCGCCTTATACGACGAATTCTCTTCTGGTAGAAGCCAACTGCTTAACTCGAACGATAAAGACACGACGCGGAGAGAAGAAACTGTTGGAGGATATTAATTTTGTTATCGAGCCGCATGAATTTGTGGCAATACTGGGCGGCAGTGGTGCGGGAAAAAGCACGCTGCTTCACGCATTATCCGGCATTCATCCGGCAACAGAGGGAGAGGTCCGGGTGAACGGACGGAATCTTTATGAAGACTATGATGATTTTCGTTCCTGCATTGGCTATGTACCGCAGGATGATATTGTGCATAGCGGGTTAACGGTAGAAGAAATATTTACGTATTCCTCCCGCCTGCGCTTTCCGGCGGGTACACCGGAAAACACAATAACAGGCAGAGTAAATGAAGTGCTTGAAGAGGTAAGATTAACAGCCCAGCGTTCGCTGCCTGTCAAGGATTTAAGCGGCGGACAACGAAAGCGGGTCAATATCGGCGTTGAATTGGTAACCAGGCCCGGTCTTTTGTTTCTTGATGAAGCCACCTCGGGACTTGACCCGGATTTGGAGAAAACGATGATGGAGCTTCTCGGGGAATTGAAACAGAAGGGCAGCACGATCATCATGGTTACCCATACCACAGCGAATCTTTGGATGTGTGACAAGCTTGTCTTTTTGACCCGGGAAGGACAGTTGGCTTTTTTCGGCTCTCCGTCTGAAGCGCTTAATTACTTCGGTGTAGAAGATGTTGTAGAGATCTATCGAAAGCTTGATACAGAAGAGAATCCGAAGAGCTGGGCTGAGAAGTACAAACAATCCGCTGTTTATCAGAAATATCAAAACCGGGTGAAAGATAGGCAGCGGCCAATTGAACGGGCAGACGGGAATAAGGAACAAGATATGGTGAAAAAAAGCGCCGCTTGTTCCTCATTTTTTGAACAATGGAAGATGCTGACCGGACGTTATATACGGCTGCTTAGCCGGGATAGAAAAAACCTTGTCATCCTGTGTCTTCAAGCCTTCATTATTCCATGTTTGCTTGTCCTTGCTTTTTATCACAGTGCCCCTACGTTCAGGTACAGCGAGTATCGGCCGCAGGATTTGGAGGTAACCCGGCAGATTGTAGCAGCTGGAAAAGTGGAAGAAGTGCAGCAAAACATTCAGGAAGAGAAAAACCGGAGAAGCTTTATGTCCAACTGCATCGCTTTGATGGTATTTACCTCGATATGGTTGGGAACGTCCAATGCAGCGCGGGAAATCGTGAAAGAAAAGGCGATTTACAGAAGGGAGCGGCTAGCCGGCATGCGGGTTGGCCCTTATCTGTTCTCGAAAATTGGCGTGCTGTCGGTTATTTCTTTGATACAAACCCTGCTTCTTGTCTCGATTGTTGCCTGTACGCTTGATCTGCCGGAGTTTTGGCCAAACGTTTTGGCTTT
This sequence comes from Aneurinibacillus danicus, assembly GCF_007991215.1. Classification (GTDB taxonomy): domain Bacteria; phylum Bacillota; class Bacilli; order Aneurinibacillales; family Aneurinibacillaceae; genus Aneurinibacillus; species Aneurinibacillus danicus. The sequence continues at coordinate 5,605 of NZ_BJXX01000213.1, read as the reverse complement.
TTTTCTGCTTTCGCTGGCAGGGGGAATGATGGGTCTGGTTATATCGGCCATCGCTTCTAATTCTGATAAAGCGCTTAGCACCATTCCGATTGTACTCGTTCCCCAGATTATTCTGTCGGGAGCGCTTGTACCTATTGCCTATGTAAAGCCTGCATGCATAAAAGCTGTATTTTATCTGGCCGTTAGCAAATGGGGGTACGAGTTAATCGGAGGAGACATTGTTAATATCAACGGGAGAAGCGCCCTGCAGCAGCCGCTCCCCGCGCTGAACGGCAATTTTTCCGCCCACTGGGGCATTCTTGTCCTGTTTATTTTCCTTCTATATGGGATGGCCATCGTATTGCTTCACAGAGATAGGGCCGTTTCAATGCCCGAAGGACGTAAGTGAAGATAGTTCCATTTCTATCGATTCCTTTATTACTAACAACTGAGTTAAAATTGACAAAATTGAGTAAATTATAACTCGATTTTTCTATCACGAAAAGCCGGAATTTCTGTTATTCCTTGTGTTAATAGGGTTTTGGAATTGGTATTGAATTTGCTAATAAAGAATGGCGAGAGAACCATCATCCGTGCGGGTGATGATAAAAACGTAAGTATAATTGATGAAGAGGAGGATTTCTTAGTTATGATTACAAAGGAAAGCATCCAATCCTTTACCCCTACGCTGCCCTATGAATGGTATGTAAATCCGGAGATTTTTAACAAAGAAAGGAAACAAATTTTTTCTAAAAATTGGATATTGGTAGGGCATACAAGTCAGGTTAAAAACGAAGGGGACTTCTTTACCTTTGATGTAGCCGGGGAGCCTATTATCGTCACTCATGGAACGGATGGGGAACTGCGCGCCTTTTATAACATTTGCCCGCATCGCGGTACAAAGGTGGAACGCAGTGAGCAGGGAAACAAAAAAGTTTTGCAGTGTGTTTATCATGGATGGACCTTTAAGTTAGATGGACACTTGCACAGAGCCCCTAACTTTACCACAAATGAACTTGGGAAGCACAGCTGCATGAGGTCCATTCGCTTAGAAGTATACCGCTCTATGATTTTTGTGAATTTGGATCCGGATGCCCTTTCCTTCGCGGATGCGTATCAAGAATTTGCAAGCGAGCTGGAGAGATATCCGTTCATGGATTCACTGCTCTTGGTTAAAGAGAATCGCCGGCTTATTGAAGCGAATTGGAAAGCGGTAGTTGATAATTTCCTGGAATGCGATCACTGTTCGATTGCGCATCCGGCATTTGCGAAAACGTTTGACATGTCCAATTACAACCTTGTTCCCTGTGATAAATTCTCCTACCAATACTCAACGGTCAAAGGTAAAGATGACAGTGCAAGTGTACGTTTTTATTGGACCTGGCCAAACATGATGCTAAGTGTATATCCAGGAACCGGAAATATGACCACAACGCAACTTATTCCCATCAGCGCAGAACAGACAATGGCGGTATACCGTTATTACTTTACCAATGTTAACATAACGAAAGAAGAAGAGGACATGATTGCATTTGTCGATCAAGTACGGGAAGAAGATTTCGAGCTGGTAGAGTTACTGCAAATGGGTTTTCGTTCTCAGGCATTCGAGAACGGGATTTACTCTCCTACCGAACATACACTGCATCATTTCCATCAACTGGTTAAAAAGGCAATACAAGAGTAGGCTCTATTGGCTGCCTCTTTATTTTCCTTTGAAAGAAAGCGTTTTAATGAATAAGGAGCTACTGTCAGCAGAAGAGCAGAAAGACATAGCTCCTTATAAGCCAGTGTAAGGTAATAAATAAAGCAACCGAGTTAAAATTGACTGAATTGAATAAATATTTACTCGATATAGAAACAGAAATTCTGTTATTCCCTGTGTTAATAGGATTTTTTGACCTGGCCTTGGTTTTGCTTAATAAATGAATAGAGAAAGATACGGGGTTCGGAGAGAAAAACATAGCGGAAGCGGGGTTGATAACAGAAGAGTGAAAGCGCTTCAAATTTTGCTGGGATCTCAATAACCGAGGAAAAGAGGGGATAATAAATGAAAAAAATGGTTTATGTATTAAGCGTCATACCGGCTCTTGGATCGCTTGTTATTTTCAATCGGGTTGAACCTTACATTTTGGGGCTGCCATTTGTTCTCTTTTGGTCTATATTGTGGCTTTTTCTTACTTCGATATTTTTATTAATTTTGAATGCGCTTGATCCTGCCAATAAAGGGGGAGAAGAATAATGAATGTAGCCCTTCTTATTATTGCTTTTTTTCTGATTCTATCTATTTGGTTAGGTCTTCGAGCACGCAAAGGTAAAGAAATGAGTATGGAACAGTGGTCCGTAGGCGGACGGGGCTTTGGAGGTCTTTTGGTCTTCTTTCTCCTGGCGGGCGAAATGTTTACGACTTATACTTTCATGGGTGCGAGCGGTAGCACGTACTCAGCGGGGATGCCCACTGCCATATACGCTTTCAACGCTTTCTATTTCGTCCTTGCCTACTGGCTGTTACCACCGATTTGGAAGTACGCCAAAGAAAATAATGTTATCTCCCAATCTGATTTTTACGAAAAAAAATACAAAAGTCCGGCTTTCGGCGTTCTTGTTGCAGTAATCAGCGTTATTTCTATTATTCCGTATCTTATTATGCAATTAAAAGGGCTGGGTATCATCGTATCAGAAGCTTCCTATGGAATGATATCTCCGAATGTTGCGATATGCATTGCGGTACTTTCGATAACGATTTACGTTACGGCCTCAGGCGTTCATAGTTCAGCCTGGACCGCTGTTATCAAAGATATTATTATTCTATCGGTTATGATTTTTATGGGAATTTATTTTCCGCTTCACTATTATGGCGGTTTTGAACCGATGTTTCAGGCAATCGATGCAGCGAAGCCAGGATTTTTATTATTCCCTGAACAAGGATTAAGTATCTCCTGGTTTATTTCTGCCACGATTATGACAGCGCTTGCTTTTTATATGTTCCCTCATATGTTAACGGGGGTTTTTACGTCAAAAAGCGCAAAAGCACTTCGCTGGAATGCTGCGATTATGCCAATTTACCAGGTTATCATTGTTTTCTCTCTTCTGGTTGGTTTTTCTGCCGTGCTTCAAATTCCAAATTTGAAGGATACGGATTTAGCTTTATTTACGCTGGCTAAGATGTCATTTGACCCCTGGTTCGTCGGAGTGATTGGAGCAGCGGGAGCACTGGCCGCCCTTGTGCCTAGCTCATTGGTGTTGACGTCAACGGCCACCATTCTATCAAAAAACGTGTATAAGGTATGGAAGCCAACCACGACCGATCAACAACTTGCAAGAATAAGCCGGATGCTGGTTCCCGTTATTTCTTTGGTGACTCTTTACTTTACGTTTAACGGCGGTAAATCAATCTTGAACTTGTATCTCATGTCGTATGGCTTCATGGCCCAGATGTTCCCGGCGCTATTCTTTAGCCTCTGGAAAAAGAATCCAGCTACTGTGCAGGGGGCCGCTACCGGGCTGATTGTTTCTATAATAATCATTGCCTATCTCATCATTTCAGGCGCTACAATCGGATCGCTATTCCCATCATTACCACAGGTTATAAAAGATTTAGATGTAGGCTTATTCGTAGTGATTATCAACTTTGTGATAACGCTCGGGGTAAGTGCAGTGACCAGAAAACCAGTGGTTACGGCAGTGAAAAATAGCGATGTAAGTACAGACAGACCTTCAGCCTGATATTTCAGAAAACAGAGTGATAAGGTAGGTAAGTGTATCTATAAATTAAAACTCATTTCGGGAGACTGAAAAGGTGCGAATTGTATATCCAGACGCCGACCCGCAAATAAAAGAATTATTAACCAAGGAGTTGCTTTTTAAGCTTAATGGAATTGCTGATTTTGAAATATTTGAAGGGAGGCCTTCCACTCAAGAAGAGTTTCTCCGCAGGGTGCAGGATGCGGATGGAATGCTTTTGGGATGGGGGTTTCCAGCGGACATAATGGAGCGCTGTTCAAGCTTAAAAATTATCTCATTCCTGGGCGCGGGCGTTCATAATTTTATTGATGTAGAGCTTGCTTCCCGCAGAGGGATCACTGTGACGAACACCCCGGATTATGGGAGCAATGCCGTAGCCGAGCATGCAATGGGTTTGCTCTTTGCCCTTGCTAAGAATATCACGCAAAACGATAGAAGAATGAAGCAAGGGAGCTGGGATCCGACAATAAGCAGTTTGGAGCTTAAGGGAAAGATCATCGGATTAATCGGAGTAGGCAGTATTGGCAAAAGGATGGCAGATCTTTGTAAAGCAATAGGTATGCATGTAATCGCCTGGACACAAAATCCTGATGCGCAGCGCAGTAAACAATTGGGGATTCCGTTCGTTGGTTTAGAAGAGCTTCTGGCTAAGTCGGATTGTATCTCCATGCATCTGCCGTATACGAAGCAAACAGAGAAGTTCATCAGTGAAAGAGAATTTTCCATGATGAAACCGGGGTGTATTTTCATTAATACTGCAAGGGCAGAGTTGGTGGATACCTTTGCCCTGGTAAAGTATCTATCTGTTGGCAAATTAGCCGGGGCCGGCATTGACGTATTTGATGAAGAACCTGTGTCCTCTTGTAATCCCTTGCTCAAACTGGACAATGTCATTTTATCTCCGCATGTTGGTTTTAATACGCCCGAAGCCATTACCAACATTCTGGATATTTCTATTAACAATCTGATAGATTTTTTTGCCGGAACACCTAAAAACGTGGTTACATTATAAAATTTTCGTATGAGGTGAGTAGAGTATGAAAACAAAACTTCCTGTTCTGACTCCTCCTGTTTTTACATCGGTAGAAGAAGAACGTCGACATCGGAAAGCTCGTTTGGCCGGAGCCTTTCGCCTTTTTTCAAAGTGTGGATTCGATGAAGGACTGGCAGGGCATATTACGGTACGGGACCCGGAGTATGCAGATCACTTCTGGGTAAATCCTTATGGAGTTCACTTCAGTCAAATTAAGATGTCGGATTTGATTCTTGTTAATGAGCAAGGAGAAGTGGTAGAAGGAGATGGCTTGTTGAACGGAGCTGCATTTGCTATTCATTCTCGAATCCATTTAGCCCGGCCGGATGTAGTAGCGGCTGCACACGCGCATTCTTTATACGGCAAAGCCTGGTCTTCACTCGGGAGGCTGCTTGATCCGATTACGCAGGATTCATGCAACTTTTATGAAGATCATGCCCTATATAACGATTATCGGGGGATTGTGTTAGATACAGAAGAAGGCGATAGAATCGCTGCCGCTCTGGGTAATAAAAAAGCCGTCATTTTACAAAATCACGGGTTGCTGACTGTAGGAAGAAGTGTAGATGAAGCGGCCTGGCTTTTCATTGCAATGGAACGTTCCTGTCAGGTACAATTACTGGCAGAAGCAGCAGGTAAGCCAAAGCTAATCGATAAGGAGATTGCTAGGTTGACTCATAAAGAAGAGGGTTCCGAAATTTCCGGTTGGTTTAGCTTTCAACCTTTATGGGCTCGTATTGTAAAAGAACAACCGGATTTTATGGATGAATAATCCTGGATATCTATTATTTTTCTGTGAAAACCGTGAGGAAAGAAGGAGAGAAAGAGGAAATGAGATCCAGGGAAGAAAAA
>NZ_BJXX01000212.1 GCF_007991215.1 Aneurinibacillus danicus | reverse complement strand
ATGATTTTCATGTCGGGGTTGTGGCTGAGGTGCCATGGTGGTTTTATATCATGAAATATATGTAAAGGCGAAAAGAGGAATCGTATGGATAAAACTACAGCCCTGCTTTGGATTGCTATTATTCTTTGGGGAGTTGCTATTGCCCCTGCAAAATGGGCATTAGAATCATTTCCCCCTTTTTTTCTTATGTTTCTTCGATTGTTATTTGCCGGCCTTCTTTTTTTGCCGTACGCTTTGAAGAAAAGGCAGAAAAAGAATGTGCCCATTCCGTGGAAGCGATTATCTATTCTTTCTTTTACAGGGGTTGCAGGATATTCCATGCTGTACACTTTCGGAATTGCTCTTACAAGTGGGACGCACGTAAGTATCATTGATGCTTCTATTCCTTTATTTATCCTGCTACTTTCGGCGTTTTACTTGAAGGAAAAGATTATGTATATACAGTGGATTGCACTTGCGATAGGGACACTCGGGGTTCTATTTATTTCATTGCCAATAACCAATATAGCAATAACTTCAGAAGCATCCGATGTGAATGGTTCCTCTTTTGTGGGAGATATGCTTATCCTGGCAAGCGCGTGGTTGTTTGCTTTTTATACGATACAGCTGAAGCGGCCTCAGGCTGAAGCGGCATTGTCTAGTGAGATGTTTACTGCGTTAACACTCATACTGGGAGCATTAGTAGTCTGTCCTTTTGCACTTGTTGAAATGTTTTTGTACGGATGGTCAGTAGAAGTTACTGTGAAAAGTTGGTGGAGTCTTTGCTTTTTAGTACTGGGTTCTTCCATTCTAGCGTACTGGTGTTGGAATACAGCATTAGAAAAGGTTTCAGGAGCCAGGAGTGGGATTTATCTTAACATACTTCCCTTAGTCAGTATTTTAGCTTCTGTTGTTTTTTTACATGAGAAATTGACGGGGAAAATTATTCTGGGAGGGATATTCGTGTTAATAGGAGTAGTAATGGCAGAAAAGGCGTCACGTACTCAGCATAGAAAGGGTGTATATAACGCTGTAATCGAAAAAGCAGCGCAAGAAAAAGAAGTTAAAGAAAAGGAAACAACCGCTTAGATACGGTTATTTCCTTAAGGTGTCAGAAAACCTTATTTAACATTTTTCCGAAAGAAGTCTTCCACTTCTAAACGTGAAGGTGTGATGACACTCGTGAAAGTGGGAGATGAATGTCGGTGAGACGGTGCCTACCC
>NZ_BJXX01000211.1 GCF_007991215.1 Aneurinibacillus danicus | reverse complement strand
TTAATGACTACAATCTTTTCATCCGTCATTTCTTGTACCGCGTAGTGCGGTCCCTCTTTTCCGATGCCGCTGTCTTTCACTCCGCCGTACGGCATGACATCGGCTCGATAGGTAGAAACATCATTAATGATGACACCGCCGAACTGCAACTCGTGCGCCGCACGCATGGCTAATTGGATGTTTGACGTAAACAGTCCCGCCTGCAGGCCGAAACGGCTGTCATTCGCCTGTGCGAACGCTTCGTCGATATCACGATAAGGGATGAGGCTGATAACAGGCGCGAACACTTCCTCGCAGATGACTTTCATTTCCGGCGTTACACCGGTAAGAATGGTAGGCTCCAGCACGCTTCCGTTTCGGTTCCCTCCGAACAAAACGGTTGCTCCCTGCTCTACGGCCTCTTTAATCCATTCTTCTGCACGCCGCGCCTCTTTTTCCGAAATCATTGGCCCGATATCGGTGTCCGGGTCTTCCGGATTACCGACGCGCAACGATTGGGCGACTGCTTTTGCTTTTTCTACAAAGGCATCAAAAATATCTTCATGGACATAGACGCGCTGCACGGAAATGCATGCCTGTCCCGCATTCGAATATCCGCGTGTTACGCAGAGTTCGGCCGCTTTGTCCAGATCGGGCGCATCTGCGTGTACGATGTTCGGCGAATTGTTGCCAAGCTCCAGCGTAACCCGGCGGATGCCTGTCGTGCTTTTGATGTGACGGCCGACACCGGCGCTCCCCGTAAAGGTGAACAAAGCGATGCGTTCGTCTTCAAGCAGGTATTGCCCCGTTTCCTGGCCCAACCCGTTTACCACGTTAAGATATCCTGCCGGAAGACCGGCTTCCGCCAGAATATCCGCCATCTTGCAGGCAATAATCGGCGTCACTTCCGCCGGCTTCAATACGACCGTGTTGCCCGCGGCAATCGCCGGTCCGATCTTATGTGCGGTGAGATTGAACGGGAAGTTAAACGGCGTAATCGCTCCGATGACCCCAACAGGGACGCGAATGGTGAACGCCATTTTATTCTCGTTGCCCGGCTGCCCGAGCGGTATGCCTGTTCCGCTGATGCGCTTGGCTTCTTCTGCGGATGCAATGAAAGTCTGGATGCCGCGATCGATTTCCGCGCGGGCGTCTTTCAACGTTTTGCCGACTTCACGAACAAGCACCAGGGCCAGTTCTTCTTTTCTTTCGCCGAAAATCTGCGCCGCACGCATAAGAATCTCATAACGCTCGTATGGAGTCAGCTTTTTGGTTTGGAACGTTTCAAGCGCGTTCGTTACTGCCTGTGTAACCTGCTCACGGGTTGTTTTCCCGATACGTGCATACTCTTCCCCGGTATATTTGTTGACTACGGAAATGGTCTCCTGCGGTGTGTGCCACTCGCCGTTAATGAAATGTCCATACGTTTGGATGGTATTTGTATCTGTACTCATGCTCTATCCACTCCTTTGGTTACGATTACTCGTGATTAAACTTCAAAAAGTATCCATGCTCATCAAATTGCATTTCTTCAGCCCCGGTAAGAATTTCGATATCGGATCTGCCTTCAAGCTCCGGCAGAAGCGATTCCGAGACATACATGTATTCAAGGTGAAGCGTATTCGGAATGCGGATGAACCGTGTTTGTTCCGCCTCCACTCCCCAGTTCGCACGCATAGCGGCTGCAATCGCCGCCCGGTCGTTCTCCATTACGATCGGAATCATCGCGCGGTGCAGAAAGGTACTGGTGATGACATTCTCATTCATTTTCTTAAAGTCAATCTGCGAAAACAGGCGCTGTGTCGTCAGATCCGCCAACCCAATTCCAAGCGCGTTGCCGTGCGACTCCTCGCTTACATTGCTCGCAATAATATATTTAATGCGCGGTGATAGCGGTTCTTCCACCCCTTGAATTCGAATGCGGCCGATGATGTTCGTATCCATACCGGTGCCGCTGTAGTTTTTTCCAAGTTCATCTACCAGCAGAATATCAATATCTTCTACCGGCAGCTTCGGCATCAACGAAGCCGAGATGGCGAGCAGCTCCTTCTCACGGGAAGGAATTTGCGCCGCTGGAATGGCTTCCAGGATGGCGGTTTGTTCGAATGCATTTTCTACGATGGCCATTCCGCAGATGATGTTTGCCCTATCGAGCATCACCTGCGCCACTTCCGGCATCATATCACGGATGCCGCGCACCCCATGGCTGTGAATCAATAAGGCCTGTTTATGCTTGCCAAGTCCGATGGCCGCCATCTTCATCAAGCCGCTTTCGATGCCGATGGGTGACTTGAAATCCGTATGCACTTTTACGCGGCCCATTAATAAAATCCCGTCCGCTTCCCATGCGTTTTTATCCATGTGCACCGGCATGCCATCCGGCGTTTCTCCAATCTGTACAACCTCCATGGAAGAAATGATGGGGGCTCCGCAATATTCTTCGGTAATGCCAAGGCTTTCGAGAACCTCTACCTGCCCTTCCGCCGTAGCGCCCCCGTGGCTGCCCATTGTGGGAACGATAAACGGAATGCCGCCCAGCTTTTTGATCTCATCCGCACAGGAACGGATAATAAGGGCGATGTTCGCGATTCCCCGGCTCCCGGCGGTAATGGCGATGCGCATTCCCGGCTTTACGGTCTCAGCCATGCGCAGCTTTGAAAATTGGCGGGCGACTTCTTCAGCAATATCGTGAACGACCGGCCCTTTGAAATGCTGTTTAATCTTTGCGATCCGAGGAAATTTCACAGTTCTTCCCCCTTTTTGTTTTCCCGGCCCGCTATTCTACTTTAATAAGGAAGGAAGCCATGTAGAAATCGCAGGTACGTACGTAATAATTAAAATATCCAGAATAAGCACAAAGAAGAACGGAAGCAGCGCTTTGGTTAGCCGTTCCAGTTTTATATTTGCAATCTGACAGGCTACGAATAAATTTACGCCGACCGGTGGAGTCACCATGCCCATTGCGAGGTTGACAATCATAATCATGCCGAAGTGAACCGGATCGATACCAAGTGCCATAGCGACCGGCGTCAGCAGCGGAGCCAGAATAATAATCGATGCCGATGTTTCAAAAAACATACCGACAAACAAAAGCAATATATTCACCAGAATCAAGAAAACATAAGGACTGTCCGAAAATGTGGTAAACATTTCGGCGACTTTTTGCGGAATTTGTTCCCGCGTCAAAATCCAGCCAAACATTCCGGCATTGGCAATAATAATCATAATGATAGAAGTCGTGATGGAAGAACGGGAAAAAATATCTACAAGGTCTTTCCATTTTACTTCGCGGTAAACGAACACGCCGACGATAAAAGCGTAAACCACCGCTACAACGGCCGCTTCCGTCGGTGTAAAGAAACCGCCGTAAATACCGCCGAGAATAATCACCGGCATCAAAAGTGCAAGAAACGCTTCTTTGAATGCCTTCGCCCGCATGGCCCAGGTAATGCCTTCTTCCCCTCTGTAGCCTTTTTGTTTAGCCAAATACCAAACAAGCAGAATCAATGAAAGTCCGATAAGTACCCCCGGAAGAAAACCGGCTATAAATAAATCCCCAATGGATACACCTGCGGAAATGCCGAAAAGAATCATCGGGATGGACGGGGGGATGATAACACCCAGCTCGCCGGACACCGCCTGGGTAGCGCCCGCAAATCCGACATCGTACCCTCTTTTTACCATCGCAGGAATAAGAATGGAACCGAGCGCCGCCGTCGTAGCCGCACTGGACCCGGAGATGGCCGAGAAAAACATCGCGGTAATAACCGTGACCACCGCAAGGCCGCCGGTAAGTCCTCCGGCCAATGAGTTGGCAAGATTCACTAATCTCCGTGATATGCCGCCGGTTTCCATCAGCGAACCGGCCAGGATGAAGAAAGGAATCGCCATCAACGGAAACGAGTCAAGCGCCGAAAACATCCGCTGCATCAACACGACAAGCGGCATATTTCCTTCCAGCATAAAAGCGATGCTGGAGGCCAGACCGAGTGAAATTGCGACCGGTACGCTCAGCAGCAAAAGGACAAGCAAAGAAATAAACATCGTACCTGCCATGGTTATTCACTCCCCTTAAAGAATTCCTTATTTGACTGGCCTTTTATTGTCTCCAGCAGCACGGCAACGGCATTCAGGAGCATAAAGAAGCCGCCGATCGGAATGGCCGCATACGGAATGGACATCGGAAGCTTAAGTCCGGGAGAAAGCTGGGCCGATACGTGACTTAACATTTCAAAGCCAAACACAATCATAACCACAAATAAGACCATAGAAAGAATCAGTGTTAAAACTTTCAGTAAACGCTGCGCTTTTTCGCTTAACCTTTCCGCAATGGCTTCCATGCCAATCAGCGCGCTGTAACGCACGGCGAGCGAAGCGCCGATAAGCACGAGCCAAATCATGGAATAGCGGGCCAGCTCTTCGGTCCACCGCGGCAGTTCCAATTCCATATAACGTCCCAAAAACCGGACACATACTTGATAAACGATTAACACGGACATGAATGCAAGTAAGAAAGCGGCAAAATAGCGCAGAAACGCATTGATTTTATCAATTCCTTTGATGAAGGACTGCATGGAAGTTCACCTCTCGGATAAGCGGGCGGATAGGTTTCCCTATCCGCCGCCTGCAAGTTTTATTGTGTGTTGCGAATCTTATCAATTAATTCCTTGCCAAATTGCGGTTCGTACTTTTCATATACCGGTTTTACAGCATCCTGGAACGGCTTGAGATCCGGATTTTCGATGATTTCCATGCCTTTGGATTTCAGTTCGGTGAGATATTGCTTCTCCATATCCTGGACGACTTGACGCTCGTATTTGCCGGCTTCCACAGCAGCTTCCTCGATCGCTTTTTGCTGTTCCGGGGTTAACGAGTCAAACTTGCTTTTTGAAATCAACATCAGCGACGGATTGTAGAAGTGACGTGTCAGAGTCAGGTGCTTCTGCACTTCATAGAAACGGGACGTCATAATAACCGGGATCGGATTCTCCTCTGCGTCAATTACGCCTTGCTGCAGCGCGGTGAACAGTTCCGTAAATGCCATCGGAGTCGGCTGCGCCCCCATCGCTTTGAAAGAATCCATATGGATGTCATTTTCCATCGTCCGAATTTTAATGCCCTTTAAGTCTTCCGGTTTTTGTACCGCTTTATCTTTGGTTGTTACACTGCGGAATCCGTTTTCCCACCATGCCAGCGTTTTCACGCCTGTCTTTTCTTCCACTTTCTTGCGCAGGTCTGTTCCGATTTCGCCGTCCAACACTTTATGTGCGTGATCGGCGTCGCGGAACAAGAACGGAAGGTCAACTACGGTTACTTCCGGAGCGAAGCCGCTCATCGGTCCGGTGGATGTCAGTACCATATCGATACTGCCCACATTCAGCCCTTCAATCATATCGCGCTCTCCACCGAGCGATCCGTTCGGAAAGATTTGAAGGTCAACCTGTCCGTTTGTTTTGTTTTTCACCAGCTCTTTGAATTTTTCCATCCCTTTTTGATAATGGGACGTGTCAGAAAGCGTATGGCCAACCTTCAGTGTGATGACGCTTCCACTTTCCCCGGAACCGGCGCTCTTCGAATCGGTCGAAGCGCTCCCTCCTCCGCCGCAGGCCGCCAGAAGCGTCATTGATGCTACCGCAAGAATGCTTAACCATTTTTTCATACAAAATTTCCCCCTCTTATTGCACTATTTTTTATTTTTTGCACTGCATGAAACAATGAATGAGGATTTCCGAACGCTCCCGCTTTTGTTATAACCGGAAGTCCGGAAGCCTGCCCTCCTATGATTTCACACAGCGGAATTCCCTCTTCTACTTCACCGAGTATACGCAAGGCCTGTACACCAAGATGCTCGCATGTTCGGTAGGCGATGTCGCCACCGGTGAGGACCAATCCTTTAAATGCGTACCGGCTTACCGCCTTCGCTCCCGTTTCTCCAAGAAAGTCCGCGATAAGATTTCCGGCCTCAAGACTGTTTGCATTATGTGCTTCCATCCACTTTCTAGTGGCAGCTTCCGCTTCAGCAGAAGTCTCTGTTGTCAGCACGGGATAATAGCCTTCCTGCGCCGCATTGACGATGTATTCTACCAGGCGATCCTGTTCCCTCCTGCGCTCTCCCTCGCTGAATAAACAGGACAATCTAGCGGTAGCAAAGGCAAACTCTTTGTAGTTTGAGAGTGTATTAAGCTGCCCCCTTGTTACAGCGCTTACACTCCCAGCTATACAAAATACAGGATGATTTTCATGCTCTGCTGTTTCTTCGCTGTCCGGGATCATTCCAACGGAATTTTCCAACATACCGGCCAGGCATTCCGCAAGCCCTGCGGAACCTACCCACAGTACGTGCATTCCGCTTGAAAACAAGGCCTCTGTAATCGATTTCAAATCACTTTCTAAAGCGCTATCACATACGATGATGCGCCGGTTTTGTGAGATGCAGTCCTGTACCTTTTCGATTAGCTCATGTTTCCTTATTGCTCTTATATCGAGATGAGCGACGGAACGCCTTGTTTGCGACTCAAGCAATGTGGGAAGGTGCGATTCACGAACAGGCGATTTTGCGTCGCTGCCCGCTTCTGAGTCTTCCAGCAGATGATGATTTACAAGATGATAGCCGCCTACCGTTATTCGCCGGTTTTTTGGATAAGCCGGGGCGACAAGCGCAATATCAAACGCTTCCATATCAAGCAACGCGTCAATTTCCGCACCGACATTTCCCCGCATCATAGAATCTACTTTTTTGTAGATATACGGCATGTCGGAAAGAGAAAGCGATGGTACAACGTCCTTTATCTTTTCATATGCCTCAGCGGCGGCAAGGGAACGGGTTTCTGCATTGTAAACGAGAACATCGATGCTTTGCGATTTTACCGGATTTTCTATTTCAAGCAGTGAAACCGTATTAAACCCTCTTTTTGCAAATTGCATCCCTGTATCGTTTGCACCGGTCAAATCATCGGCAATGACCAAAAGTTTCGCCAATGGCATCACCACCTTTCCTTTAAAAAGTTTCATTATGCCCCTTCCAGAAGATATTTTAGATAATTTAGAAGGTATCTAATTCTCATATATTATAATTTACACAATCAGTTGCAAATTTCAATAGTTTTTTTATAAATTTTGTTTTTTATTGCAACAAATAAAATAGCAGGCTGCGCGCCTGCTATTTTATCTCTTCATTTTTTATTTTTCTCCAGAGCGTCGAACGATTGATGCCGAGCCGCTTGGCGGCATGGGATTGATTGTGGTTTTCTTCTTCCAATACGCGAAGAATAATCTCTTTTTCCATCTGCTCTAATGTTTTGCCTGCGATGTCCAGATAACGGTCTTTGGAATGATTACGGGTATTAGCTTCGGCGAAAAGGCGGTCAAGTATGCTGTTCGCCTCTTCTTCTTCGATAAAAGGACCGGCGGAGGCCATACACAGCTTCTCTACCGTATTTCGAAGCTGCTGTACATTTCCCGGCCACGACGCTTGCAAAAGCCGCTCCATTACCTCTGGACGTATCCCGGCGATTTGCTTGCCAAATTTCACATTAAACGAGGCGATAAACCAGCGCACTAGTTCAGGAATGTCTTCTTTGCGCTCACGAAGCGGCGGAACGCTAATCTCTCCCCCATTCAGCAAATAGAATAAATCTTCCCTGAAATTCCCTTCCTCAATTTCCAGTTGAAGGTTTCGGGCATTGGCCGCAATGATGCGAACATCAATAGGAATCGGATGTTCTCCGTTTAGACGGGTCACCTTTTTTTCCTGCAGCACATTGATAAGCATAGCTTGAATGGATAGAGGCAGACGACCGATGGCATCGATAAATAGTGTGCCCTTATGTGCCGTTTCAAAAATCCCCTGCTTTTCCCCTGTCCCGCTCAGACCAAATATTTCGATCTCCAGTTGGTCCTCAGAGTAGGCCTCACAATTAAAAAATACAAATGGAGCCTCTTTGCGTTCACTCTCGTTATGAATGGCTTGCGCAATGCTTTCCTTGCCTGTTCCAGGCTCTCCGTAAATTAATACGGGAAAAGCGTTCTTACTGAAGAAACGGGCTGTCTCAATGGGATTGTGCATTGTTTCACTAACTGCAACCAAATGATTAAAGTGTATATGCGCCTGCAGCGGGGCGGGAAGCAGCTTATACCGGATGCGGCTCTCGGCTTTCTGGATACGGCTAATCTCCTGCAGTGTGATCATCCACTCTCCCGCCTCTTTGTTCGTCACGAGAGGAGTTTTTCTTATTACAATATTTTCGCCGTTTAGCATAACGACTTCTTCCCCGGGATCAGCCTGAGCTATTGGCGCTTCCGCAATCTGAAGCTGGGGGTGAAGCTCTTCAACCGGCCGTCCAATCTCTTGATCCGCTCTGGTGGCGAAGAGCCTTTCTGCCTGTTCATTCATGAAGATCATTTTTCCGTCTCCGTCCACAGCGATAATCCCCTGTTCGCAGCCATTGATAATCGATGTAAGAAGCGCCTTCTCCTGTTTTTCTTTCCTCGTATAGAAGCTCATGTGCTCCGCTTCTTCCAGCGATTCAATAACCGCCTCTTTGCCTGATGTAATCAAAATGGCGTTAAGTCCGAAACGCGTTGCCACTGAAGTACTGATAACGTCTCCGATGATGACCTGGATTCCTTCGGCATGAGCCTGGCGGATTCCCTTCTCGATTTCCTCTTCATGGTTAATGGGAAAGAAAGAAAGGTTCATATCCAGCAGCGTTCCGATTGCATCCGCTCCTTGGATGGTATTAAAATAGCTCATCAGGCCAATCTTTCCTTCATAGCCTTTTATCAGCGTAAGGGTACGCAAAATGTCATAGCCTGAAATCTTTACTTCCACCACAGGGAGGTTACAGTGCTGACGGAGCAGACGGGCCGTGGCTCCGCGGCTGACAATTACGTCAAACCCGTGTCCCTCCATTTCTTTTGCGATGGCTAGGCCTTTATGCAAATCTCCTACCTCTACATGCATTTCTTTCTTTAATTCTTTGTTTACTTGCAAGAACAAATCTTTCAATCCCGGATAAGGGGCGATCACTAAAATACGCGCCATACGCAGTCTCCTTCACAACAAATGTTGCATTTTAATACACTTCCATTGTAAGGGTAAGTGTTTGATTTTTCAATGAAGAATTCAGTAAAAAGGCCTCCTCCTGTTACCAGGGGAAGCCTACTCAACACGTATTTATTTTCTCATCGTATTCGTGAGTCGTCCCAGATTTTCAATCTCAACAGTGACTTCATCGCCGTCTTTAAGCCATTCCCGTTTGTCTTCCGGAAGTCCGAGGATGACGCCTTCCGGTGTGCCGGTCAAAATAATATCGCCCGGATAAAGCGTCATGTGCCTGGAAATATAGCTTACAATTTCGTCACAATAAAATATCATATCAGACGT
Source organism: Aneurinibacillus danicus (assembly GCF_007991215.1). Classification (GTDB taxonomy): domain Bacteria; phylum Bacillota; class Bacilli; order Aneurinibacillales; family Aneurinibacillaceae; genus Aneurinibacillus; species Aneurinibacillus danicus. Next base: position 797 of record NZ_BJXX01000211.1, on the reverse strand, counting down.
GTTAGAATCCTGCCGCACTTCTCCGTTGACCCAGGTGCGGATGCGGAGATTCTGCGGGTCGCCCGCTTCATCCGCGGAGACGAGGTACGGACCGATCGGACTGAATCCGTCGCACGTTTTTCCGAGCAGCCATTGCGAGCTTTTGAACTGCAGATCGCGGGCGGATAAATCGTTGGCCGTGCAGTATCCGTAGACGTAAGACAATGCTTCTTCTTTTTCTACATCTTTTGCTTCTTTTCCAATCACAATAGCCAATTCCACTTCATAGTCGACCTGCTTGGACGCCGCAGGCAGTTTTACCTCCCGTCTATGTCCGGTAAGCGTATTATTGAATTTGCTGAACAGCAGCGGGGCCTCCGGCAAAGCCATATTGGACTCTTCGGCATGCCTTTTATAGTTTAGGCCGACGCAAATAATCTTTTGCGGATTGGTTACGCACGGTCCGTATGCAAGCTCCTCTTCAGTCAGAAAATGAACGGCTTCGCTTGACAGCGCCTGATCAACAAGGCGGCTGAGCGCCTGTTTTCCTTCTTCTCCGCTTTTGATGACCTGGTCAACGGACAGCGGTACACCCTCTGCGCCCGTTTCTTCCGCAAAGGCAGAAACGTCAAGTATGCCTTTCTCGGTTTTCACCCCCAAATGCCATGCGCCGTTTTTTTCGAATGTTACAGTAATCATGAAACTGCCTCCTTGTTCATTATGATCTATGCATACATTTCTTGTATGTATGCCGAATCCCCTGAAGCAAAGACAGCTTTTGTTCAGGGGATAGGGCGTATGGCTATGCTTTTACAAAT
>NZ_BJXX01000210.1 GCF_007991215.1 Aneurinibacillus danicus | reverse complement strand
ATAGACATTAGACACACAATCTACGTCTATTCGGTATGGACATTCTTCAGTTTTTTCGTCTTCTAATCAAGCACACGGCTCAGGGCTCAGATATAAAAGTTATTTACATCTTGTTAGTATCCTCTATCGGTGTACTTTCCAACTATACCACCATATGTAACAATACATGAATTTCCCCATCGCTTTATTGATTTTGCCGTTAATTCTCCTACTCCTTCTTCGCCAGTATAGTATATTGAAGCAGGCCATGTATCAGTCAAACCATACCATCTATCCACTTCTACGTATGTAGTAACCCAAACATCATCAGGTTGCACAATAGTAGATGGATTAACGTTATTAGAGCTATTTAACTCATGAGATTCAATTGATGTTGCGCCTACTAAAGATGCAGAAAATAGAAGTCCCCGATACTTCAAACTAATGGTTTACTAATATTGCTTAGAAATATTTTTACTTTTCAAAAATTTTATCACGGGGTCTATTTCTCTTGAACGTAACATGATTTTGTTATTCTCATCTAGTAAAATAATAGTTGGAAAATCATTTATTCTAAATTGTTCAAATTGTTTCTCGCGAGAAGGTTCATTTAAAAATAATATTTCTTCTACAGGGTAACTAATTAAAAACTGTGGTTGAGCAAATCGTTTATTAATATAAGATGTAGATTCATTAGTAAAGATCAGTACCCTATATTTTTTAATCGGAATAGATACTTTATGGGTTTTCAGTTGCAAAGGTCGAGTATTATTAATTGATTTTACATAACTACTATAGAAATATCCGGTGATAATCGCTAGAATTAAAGCAATAATGACTTTATCCATTTTCATAACATCATCTCCCTTAATCATATTTCCTTCTAACATAAAATATCTTAATTAATTTTACCATTTATTAGAAATAGATATAAGCACTCTTATCAGAATTTAAATTGAGTGTTCCTTACCACCTTCGAATCCTTCAACAGTTTTTAAAGAACTTTGCGACCTCTGTTTCTTCTACAACAAAAGGTTTACCAATTCCCGCATATCGGTAAAGCGGGCAACCGGGTACACCCCTTTCTTCTTCATATCCTCGCCGCTTCCTTTATAAGCGGCAAATTTAATGCCGCCGTCCTGTGCGGCTTTGCCGTCAATCCAGGAGTCCCCGACCAGCATCCAGCGCTCTGCAGGTACATCGGGATAATGACGCAGGATATAATGAACGCCTGAAGGTGACGGCTTAAGTGCCGTCATCTGCTCCCGCCCGACGATATAATCGAAATAATGACCGATTCCCGTCTCTTTTAATGCTTCCTGTGCGGCTACGCAGGCGTTATTGGTTAGCACAACAAGATGGCAATCCCCGCAGATTTGATCAAGCACCTCGGTCACATAGGGTTCCAGCTTCGCCCCATGCATTCCTTCCTTTTCGAATTCAGCTACCGTATCCCAGATGCGCACCTCGGTTTCCTTTCTTAGTCTGCCTGACTGTCTTGCCATCTCAATTAATTGGGACGCGGTATAACTGCGCCAGTCCAGATCCGGTTTGCATAGCTCGCTCTCCGTAAGCAGTTCAAATACAGCCCGTTTCATTCCTGCAAAATCAATATTCGATTGAAGCAGCGTGTTATCCATATCAAAAATAAGTCCGTAACGACATTTTTGTTTCTTCATTATTTTCCTCCTGTCTTACTTTCTATATATCTTCATTGTAGAAGTTACGGCGGAAACTTTCATGAATAAACTTTCGATATAGCGCGAAAACCTCTTCATATTAGTTGAATTTGAAAATTCTGTGACACGTACCTTATCTGTGATAAGTATCACAGGCTTTTCCTCTTCTCCCCTTTATAGTTGCACTATAAGGTTCACCCGGCACAACAGGGTGGAACAATGCTAGGGGGAGGCATAACAAATGTTTTGTTATCAATGCGAACAAACGCCAAGCGGCGGATGCAAAGTTATCGGGGTATGTGGGAAAAATGAAGACATCGCAAGCTTGCAGGATACAATCATTTTCGGTCTGAAGGGAATTGCCGCGTACGCGACACACGCGCGCCAGCTCGGCTATTCCGACCCGTTTGTGGATGCTACGACGCATGAGGCGCTGTACCTCACATTAACGAACTCCAACTTCAATATGCAGGAACATATCGACATGGCGATGAAAGTCGGCCAGGCGACGGTGCGTGTTATGGATTTGCTTGACCGCGCCCATACGGAACGTCTCGGCATTCCGCAGCCAATTCGCGTGTCTCAGAATAAAATCGAAGGCAAATGCATTGTCGTTACCGGACATAACCTGTTTGCGCTCGAGCAGTTGCTCAAGCAAACTGAAGGCAAAGGCATCAACATCTACACTCACTCGGAAATGCTGCCGGCGCACGGATATCCGGAACTTAAAAAATACCCGCACCTGAAAGGAAACATTGGTAAATCATGGTTCGACCAGCGCCGTCTGTTCGAAGAATTCCCGGGTGCCATCCTGGCCACCACTAACTGCGTGATGCCGATTAAAGGCACATACGCAGACCGCTTCTTCTCTTATGAAGTAGCCGGACTCGAAGGCGTAACAAAAATCCTAAATGATGACTTCACTCCGCTCATTGAACGTGCGCTGGAGCTTCCAGAAGCCAATATTGAGTCTGATCAAACATTGCTTACAGGCTTCCATCACGAAACAGTTCTAGGTATCGCTCCGGAAATCATCGATGCGGTAAAAGCAGGTAAAATCAAACGTTTCTTTGTTATCGCGGGCTGTGACGCACCGGGCAAAGGCGGCGAATACTACCGCGAACTCGCTACGTCCCTTCCACCGGAAACGGTCATTCTGACAACGTCCTGTGGTAAGTTCCGCTTCAACGATGTAGACTACGGTACAGTTCCGGGTACAAACATTCCGCGCTATATCGATCTTGGCCAGTGCAACAACTCCGGCTCTACGGTAAAGATTGCTATGGCGCTCGCCGACGCATTCGGCTGTGAAGTTAACGAGCTGCCGGTCAGCATCGTGCTTTCCTGGTTCGAACAGAAAGCGGTAGCTATCCTGCTCGGCCTGTTCAGTCTTGGAATTCAAGATATCCGCATCGGTCCTAAGCCGCCGGAATTTATTACACCGGGCGTACTGAGCGTACTGCAAGAAGCATTCAGCCTTAAACTCATCGGTAATGCACAAGAAGACATGAAGACCATGCTGGCTCTTTCCGCAAACTAAATAAACCTTACTAAAAACTCGCGGGCCAAACGTTTCCTCACCCCCAACAGAAGCTTAACGTTTGGCCCGCGAGTTTTTCTTATCGATGCATAAAAAGAAAAGGCGGGGAAAGCATCTCCCCGCCTCTAGTTTTTGCTCATGCCGCACGTCGTGTCGCTTCCTATTTTAATCACCAGCAGGCTCGTATCTTCAAGCGCCTCCAGCTCATGCTCTTCTTTCGGATCCATATGCAGCACAACATCCTTTGTCAGATCCACCGTCTCTTCCCCTACGCCGAACCGTACCCGGCCGGAGACGACATGTATGATTGTGTCACTCGGTGTATGATGTCGGCCAACCTTCTGTCCCGCCTTCAACTGTAGATTAATAACGGCTCCGCTTGAAAATTCCAATACGCTCGTCTTGCCAATGGTCCGAGCTTCCAACAAATTTTTTAATTCTGCAACTTTCATGATTATAGCCTCCAGACCTTGTTATTGTCTTTTTGTCTATCATAAGGCCTGGTGTGCATACATTCAGTGACAATCGTCACCTTTCACGCAAATATTTACTCCTTCTCGAAAAACAGACTGGTCGTCATACGATCATGCCCGAGCTTCGTCTCCGGAAAAATGCGACGAGCAACCTCAATGTATTCTTCCGGATCATGCAGCGAAGGACTGTAGTGGGTGAGCCAAAGCTCCTTTACACCGCTTTGCCGGGCCAGCACGGCCGCCTCCTCAAACAGCATATGGCGATGCTCTTCGGCTTTAGGCAAGCTCTCCGCGTCTCCGTACATGCCCTCACCGATAAATAAATCGGCTTCGCGAATGAACTCAACCAATTCATCTACTGGCCGTGTATCAGTGCAATAGGCCACTTTCAGGCCCCTGCGCGGCTCTCCAAGCACCATATCGGGCGTAAAGGTCTTCTCCTTATAGGTAACCGTTTCTCCCTTCTGTAGACGGCCCCAGAAGGGCAGAGGGATAGCCAGCTCTGACGCTCTTGTCGGATTGAACTTCCGCCCCCGTTTGATTTCCAACGTATAACCGACGCAGGGCACTGTATGGTAAACAGGTAGCGTTCGTACGATAAAGTCTCCGATGCGCTGCTCTGTAGGTTTCTGATCCGATATTTCGACCAGATGAAGATCATACGGGAGATGCGGCGCGATTACCGTCATACCCTGTACGACTTGGACGAGTCCGGGTGGACCGACAAGCAGCAGCGGTTCCGTCCTTCCGGCATTGGCGATCGCAAACAGCAGGCCCGGCAGGCCCGCCACATGGTCGGCGTGGTAATGGGTGAAGCAGATCGCCTCAATCGACTTAAACCCCCAGCCGAGCATCTTCATCGTTACTTGCGTTCCTTCTCCACAGTCGATAAGTACCATCTTACCGTTATAGGAAGCAAGCATGGCCGTAAGCCAGCGTTTCGGGAGCGGCATGGTACCACCGCAGCCCAATAAAGCAATGTCCAACATGGCACTTCTCCTCTGCAAAAATAACTTCTGTCTTTTATTTATAAGAAACAAACGAATTATCCTTTCCGTTATCCGATATTGCTCGCTTTGCTTAGCTTGCCGACCATATCTTGTTCAATATGTGAAAGCTCATGTTCAATCTGCCTCCGCTTCTCGCTGCCTTCCTGTTGAATATGCAGGGTCTCTTCAAGAATCGTTCGCAATTCTTCCTGCATCTCCTTGAACGCCTCCAATTCGGCTGCCGTATGGCTCTGTTCGTGAACCATCTTCCTGTTACCGGTGTGGATCGTTTCCGCATTCTGCTTCAACAGCGCTTTTGTCGCTTTCATTGTCTGCCTTTGTGCAGCGAGTGCTTGCTGCTGACGCAATTGCGTAAGCAGGATTACCACCTGACTTTTCCAAAGCGGGATCGTCGTCAAGACGGATGCGCGAATTTTTTCCATCAACAGCTCATAGTTTTCCTGGATAAGCCGTATTTGAGGAGCGGTCTGCAGAGCAATAGCCTGGCTAATCAGCAAATCCTGCATCTTTTTTTCCAGACGGTCAGCAAAGCGCTCCATATCCATATATTCCTGCATCTGAAGCGGATCGCCCCCCGATTCCTCCGCTTTTTTCCGAAGAGAGGGCAGCGTATGTTCTCGCAGTTCTTCCAACTTCTCTCTGGCGGCAATGATATACATATCCAATTCGTTAAAGTAATCTTTATTCTTCGTATACAACACGTCCAGCATGGTTGTGTCACGAAGCATTTGGTGGCGCAAGCGCTCCAGCGTATCGGCCATTCGTTCCATCTCCTGGTTGGTTTTCTGGCAGCGGGCCAGAAATTTTTGTTTTGCTTTTGAAGAGGAAAAGCCGAATAAGCGAGCAAAAAAGCCGCGCTGGGCGGCAAATATTTCATCGGGATGAATCTCCCCCAGTCTATCCAGCAGCGTGCGCAGGATGCTTCCGATTTGTTCTTCGGTCTGCCGGGCGCGCACCTGGTTCAACATGCCGTCCGCCAGACGGGCCAGCTTACCTTGAATATCCGCCCCGTATTGTGTCAGCGTATGTGGATGCTCCGGGGAGATTAAACGCGCCAATTCCTTTACCCGCATCTGCTGTTCCCGTGAAAGCGGAAGTTTTGTTTCCTCATTCGCTTCTAAACGCTCTGCGGCTTTTATAAAGAACGGGTATTCTTTTGAGCGGCTCATCCATTATCTCCCCTTTCTTCCGGTATGCTTTCCTACCGTTTGATTTCGTCTTTATGTTCTTCGCGTTCCGGCAGCGTAAGCGTATGCTCAGACCGTGTACCAATCGATTTTTTCAATGTCTCAATTTCCACATCCAGATTAAGCACATCATCTGACAATACCTGCATCAATTCCTCTTCCAATGCTGCAATAATATCGTCAAGCATGGCCTCCGTTTTCTTAAGCGCCATCGTCATTTCAGTGTTTCGAACCGGCTGCGAGAGAAGAAATGTATATTTTTCCAGAATTGTAATTGTGGAGTCAAGGTAACTTGCGAAGAAGTTGCGGGCAGAACGAAAACGATATGGCTGTTCCTCGACAATCGTCAAGATGCGGCGCGCCACTTTGTACAGATGCGATGACTTCTGCCAAATGGCAATGGACCGAATACGGAACTGCAGACGGCGAATGGTTTTAAGCTTTCTGCGCGCGTCCCGTAAGTTTTGCTTTATATAAACGCGATCCTGCTTGTCCAAATCGAAGTCATGCGTGGCAGGCGCCGCAAAGCGCCGTCCGCTTATCCACATCGAAAGGGCAAAGACTGCTACACTTGCGAAAAAGGCGGGTGTAAATTCTTCGTCAAACAGAAAGAAAAACAAAAATAAGCTTCCAAATGCAATCATACCGGAAAGCATTATGCGCCATACGGTCGTCAGTAATCTTTTCATCGAGCCTCACCCCGTTATTTCCCTTGGCATATATTTTATCTTACCATAGGCTTTCCCGGAAACCTAATTAGGTTTCTAATTACTTATACGGTTTATACTCTTTCACGTTTCACTGATTCTTTACCCTTATTATGGCGAAGAAACGGGGAAACAAAAAACAAGGCAAGACTGTTTCACCAGTGCTTGCCTTGTTCCCCTACAGCTTGTCGTTCACATAACCAGCTCATAATACTTTCGTATGTCCGCTTCTAACTCACCCATCGTTACAAAACGGGCTTTACGCATGACTTCTTTTCCTTCGACAAACAAAAGCAGAACCGGTGCGGTAAATACGGAGAACCTTCCTGCCAATTCGGGAATATCATCGATTTGTGCAAACGAACTCTCTATATGCGGAAACTTCTGCAGCATGGCCTCCACTTTCGGCAATAGGGCATGACACACGCTGCACGTTTGCTGAGAGATGTACAGAAAACTCATCCTGTGGGTAGCGATAAGTGTCTCGATGTCTTCAAGCCGTGTTAGCTGCCTCATATCGCCCCCTCCTTTTTACGAGCTTGTCGCTTGCTTATTCACTATACGCTTCATGGCGTTAATATAACCTGTATGTACCGCTTCATGGTAAATGGCCATATTCATTAATTCTCCGACTGTCTCCATCCGCAAACCTGATTGTAGAGAGAACGGAGAAGACAGCGTTTCATCCAATCGTGCCGCTGCACTTTCTTTGGCGCGTTTTTCCTGATCTTTAAGCTGATCGATAATTTCCTGCAGGGACGGCGGCGCGCTTTTCCAATCATCCGGCTTGGTTCCATTGGCAAAAAACTCATTATAATTTTTCGGAAGCTTCCCGGAGCCGGTCGGAACTGTAAATAAGAATGCTTCGGTCACAAGCAGAATATGTCCCGCATGCCAGTGAATATTGTTGTTGAACCCTTCCGGCTTTTGTCCGGCCGCTTCTTCTGTTACATTCTCCAGGGCGCTCAACAGGCGGTTTCTTGCAATAGTAAATTGTTTTACCACAAATTCATTTTTCATGATTTCCCATCCTTTCATGTTGTATTCATTATTTAGATTAACATCCTTTCCAATTCGGTGGGCGTTTTTCGAGAAATGCACAAATACCTTCTGTGGCATCGGCTGCGGTGGCGTTCAGGCTCATCACCTCTTTAGTATAGGAGTAGGCAAGAGACTGGGGCATATCCAGCTGCTTATAGAACGCCTGTTTACCAATTCCTACGGTAAATGGACTAGCTTCGGCGATTTTTAGTGCGAGCGCTTTGGTCTCCTCTTCGAGTTTATCTGCCGGTACGACTCTGTTAATTAAGCCGGCCATGACCGCTTCTTCAGCGGAAAGCGCTTCGCCCGTGAGCAGCATTTCCATGGCTTTTTTGCGTCCTACTGCGCGGGAAAGCGCTACCATCGGCGTCGAACAGAAAAGGCCGATTTTCACACCCGGGGTGGCAAAGCGGGCGTCTTCTGTTGCTACAGCCAAATCACATGTAGCAACCAGCTGGCATCCTGCTGCCGTAGCAATACCATGTACTTGCGCAATAACCGGCTGAGGAATCGCTTGAATTGTTTCCATTAATTTTGTGCACACCTCGAACAGATTACGGTAGAAGGCAGGCGCCTGCTCCACCATTTCACCTAAATCATGACCCGCGCAGAAGGCTGGCCCGCTTCCTCTCAGGATAACAACCGCAATCTCTTTGTTCTTTGCGATGCTTTCGAAACAATGAATCAGCTCCTGCATATGCCCAAGGGAAAGCGCATTACGTTTTTTAGCGCGATTCATCGTTACGTAGGCAATCGAGGAATTCGTTTCAAACAAAATATTGCTGTATTGTACCGTCTGCGTATCTGTCATACCCAATTTCCTCCTTCTACACATTTTCACGTTTATTTAATAGTTTAAATTTTCAATATTTTAATCATAGCAGTTCTTTTAAAAAAATCATAGGTTATAGTTGATAATGAATAAAAAGTGTTTGCATGACTCGCAGAAACGTGTAAAGATAGTAAAGCAATATTAATTCATCAGGGGAATGAAAACAGCATGGCAAGGGAATCATATATCGAAATTCATATGACGGAAGAAGAGAAGGAGACATTAAAGCAGTTTGCGGAAGCAATAGGATGGACATTTTCGGAACTTGAAATGTTTTTAACAAAAGAATTTATTCGCAAAATGCATAACAAAAAAGAGAATTCCGTAGGCTCCAACTCTCTTACGTAACCAAAAAAGCGATCCGCCTTAGTTGCAGATCGCTTTTTTGGTATCGCTTTATTTTTTATCATATCGGCCGAGAAGACTCCCGCTTCTAACCGAAGTGAAAGTGGGGGATGAATGGGCTTCGGACAAGGCGTGTCTTCTGGCACGTCCATTGTTCGACTGTTCTTTTCTCTCCTCTTTAGATTCTGTAAAATATACGCAATCGAAGGAGGTGAAAAACGAATGAAACGGCACAAAGCATTCAAGTTTCGTCTCTACCCTACAGTGGAACAGGCAACGCTCATCAACAAAACCATCGGATGTTGCCGATTCGTGTTCAACCATTTCCTCGCATCGTGGAAGGATGCCTTCAAACAAACAGGAAAAGGTCTCACGTATGGGACATGTTCCGCCCAACTTCCTGCATTAAAGAAAGAGTATGAATGGCTAAAAGAAGTTGATTCCATTGCCATTCAAACGTCTGTGCGACATCTTGCGGATGCGTTTACGCGATTCTTTAAAAAACAAAATGACAGGCCGCGTTTTAAAAGCAAGAAAAATCCTGTCCAGTCGTACACCACAAAACAGACAAACGGAAATCTTGCGGTGGAAGGCAATCAGATCAAGGTGCCGAAACTCGGATTTGTTCGCTTTGCGAAAAGTCGTGAGATCGAAGGGCGTCTTCTTTCCGCTACGATTCGCCGCCATCCATCGGGGAAATATTTTGTCTCCCTTCTATGCGAAGTAGGGATTCAGCCGTTGCCTAGAGTCCATCAACATGTCGGTGTAGACTTAGGCATCAAGCATTTTGCGGTTTTATCGAACGGGGAACCGCCTGTCGAAAATCCGAAATATTTACACAGGTATGAATCGCAGCTTGCTCGCTGGCAACGCATCTTTTCCCGCAGGAAAAAGGATGGGAAAAACCGTGAAAAAGCAAGAATCAAGGTGGCCCGTCTGCATGAGAAAATCCGCAACACCCGGCAGGACTTCCTGCACAAGCTGTCCACAAAGCTGATTCGTGAAAACCAAACGATCTGCCTGGAGGACTTGCAAGTAGGAAATATGCAGAAAAACCACAACCTGGCAAAAGCCATCGCCGATGCGTCATGGTCGGAGTTCCGGTCGATGCTGGAGTACAAAGCGGAATGGTACGGACGTACGATCAGCATTGTGAGTAAGGGATTTCCATCGAGTCAGTTGTGTTCTGGTTGTGGATACCGGAACAAGGACGTAAAAGACTTGAACCTGCGTGAATGGGACTGCCCTGCGTGTGGTTCGCATCATGACCGCGATACGAATGCCGCTATCAATATTTTGCGAGAAGGGATGAGACTGTTAGCGTAAGCGAACCAACCGCAGGAACTGCGGAGGTAGCCTGGTGGTACGAACCGGAACATCATCGTAGATGACCGTACCCATTCTGCCCGGTAGGGTGGACGACCCAGGAATCCCCCACTTCAAAAATGGTAAGATTTTAAGTGGTGGGAGTGTTCAAAATTAAGAAAAATTCGCGGACGTTGCCGCTCGTTCTTTTTCCACACAGAAAACAAGCGGCCGCTTTGTGGCCCTTCGGCCGGACCGGCAAAACATCCGGGCTTACAAACGGAAGAAAAATATATTTTGCTTTATCACTGTAAAGCTAAATATACTTTTCTATACAAAAAAAGACCCGGCTGCCCGGAGTCATAATTGTCTTTATAAATATAAACAAAAGTGGGCCTAGGCTGACTCGAACAGCCGACCTCACGCTTATCAGGCGTGCGCTCTAACCAACTGAGCTATAGGCCCGCAT
>NZ_BJXX01000209.1 GCF_007991215.1 Aneurinibacillus danicus | reverse complement strand
TTAATAATATCGTGGAATCAGATCATCGTTTCATTGAAGAAAAGAGTCTATTCTACGTTAGGGAGGAAAGTAGAGATGGCATTCCTGGTAAAAGCAGAGGTTTTCGAACGATTTCCCCAAAGGCAAAAACTCGGAAAACGACTAATTTTGGCTGATGATATTATCCCTCCTGAGTAGGCAGGTACTAGAAAACAATGAAGTGGCCCCTTCGTAATAATGAACATGATTATCCAGGCCACCAGAAGTAATAGAAGTAAATCCTCTCATGACATGATTATGGCCATTGTTAACCGATGTTTCAGCATAATATCGATGCCTATGAGGAGGCCCCTGTCTACCCCACCAATTTACAAATTCAATATCATGGCTATGACATTGATCTTTTTTCATACTTATCCCTCCCTGTATAAATACCGAGATATATAGGTAGTATATTCAAGGGGAAAGCGGAAGGGGAAGGCGGAAGGGCACGGCGCAGGCAGCATCGATAAGCTCCTCAGGAGGGTTCTTCTTTACCGTAGTACAAGTCAAGTGGAAACGTAGAGTACAAACTTTACATAGAGGAAGTTATATACTTCTATTTAAAGTGGATAAAGGCTATGCATTGGGTCAAAAAAGGGCAGGTTCATCAACATGAAATCTGCCCTACATCAAAAAGAATTCACCCATAAACTGTTTGAATTCACTTCTTAACCTCAAATTCGAAAGAAATGATTGGCTATATTTTTCTAATAAATGTTTTTGCACCTAAACCCCTAAAGGCGGTTTTTTTCATTTATCCTTGAATAACAGCTATTTCCGCTACATCTAGACGAAAAGCACGATGAAGAGTCCGAACCGCTGCTTCCGTCATATCTGCGGGGATAATACATGACACCTTAATTTCCGAAGTGCTAACCATCTTAATAGGAATATTAACGGAAGCCAATGATTTAAACATACTCATAACTCCTTCCGAATTTGTGAGCATTCCTGTACCAACAACGGAAACTTTCGCTAGACCCACTTCCGCAATGACTTCTTCAAACGCAAGTCTCGTCTTATTTGCTTTAAGTACTTTCAATGTACGCTTCAAATCATCTTCAGACAAGGAGAAGGAAATATTCGTTAACGATGATTCGTATGAGCTTTGAATAATGTCATCCACATTAATATAAGACTTTGCCAGAACGGTCAATAAAGAAGAGAAGGCGTGTACCTGATTAGGCATATTTTTCACCGTAATTTTAGCTACATTATTATTATGAGCTACTCCGCAAACTGCCGAACCTTTTTCCATTTTCGTTTCCTCCCGAATAGTAGTTCCTTCTTCATCGGTAAAACTAGATCGTACCGTTAGTCTTACCTTATATTTTTTCGCACAATCTACGGCACGTGGATGTAAAACGCCTGCACCTAACCTAGCCAATTCCAGCATTTCATCAAAAGAGATCTCGGCTAATTTTCGTGCTGTAGGCACTACGCGCGGATCAGCGGAAAATACGCCAACAACATCCGTGTAGATTTCGCACAAATCAGCCTTCAGGCTGGCGGCCAGCGCTACCGCTGTCGTATCCGAACCTCCCCTTCCGAGCGTGGTAATTTCCCCATGTGCCGTAACTCCCTGGAACCCTGCCACGATTACGATTCGTCCCTTTTGAAGATGGTTCATAATTTTGGAGTTGTCAATCTGTTCAATTCTCGCTTTGGTGTGAATGGATTCTGTCACAATTCCCGCCTGCCATCCAGTTAAAGAAACAGCAGGATAACCTTTGCTTTGTAAAGCCATAGCAAGCAAGGCGATGGAAACCTGTTCCCCTGTCGTCAAGAGCATATCCATTTCCCTATCCGGTGGATCGTCAGACAATTGCTTCGCCAAGTCAACTAAAACATCGGTTGATTTCCCCATAGCCGATACGACAACGACGACATCATTCCCTTGTATCTTCGTCTCGATAATCTTCTCGGCTACCTTTAAAATTCTTTCGACACTGCCTACCGAAGTGCCTCCGAACTTTTGCACTATCAGTCCCACCTTCGTCTTCCTCTCATCTGTTATTTTCCCCTTCCACTATCCTGAAATAACTTTATTTCATCATCTGTTGGTGCTGCGTTAGCGGCATGAGTGTCTATATATGTTTTATAGAACTTCTGCTTAATTGATAAGGAAAGAAACGTTCCCTGTGTCACTGTAAATAACGTGACTTACACCCAAGTTGTAATAGAGCTTAGCCAGCCGCTTTTTGTTGGGCGTAACTAAGTAAATCGGCACTCGTGTTAACGAACGGATAATCCGGATTAAACTGCAGCAATCAAAAAAATGATCCTCAAAAATTATAATTTTGCCGATGGGATAATCAAATATAGGCAGTAAGCTTCCTACATTTATATCTTCTACTTTCAAAACAGACGTATAGCCCTGTCCTCGCAAATAATCCTCTTCTTCTTTGTCACGAACCAGCACAAAAAACGGCTGTCCCACATCCTGTAGTTTTTTCAAAAAGACTTCACCAGCCCAATTCGGTGTGCAAACAACAATATATTCATGCTGGTCCATGGTAGCCGTGTTCATTTTTATCTTCTCCTTATCAAAAATTTATCTATAGGCTTATCTATTGCAGTAGCGCTCGTCACGAAAGAAACTTTTGAGCAACCGGAAATGATTTTCATACTGGTGGCGTTGCTCTTCTTTTTGCCTGATAACCTCTTCTATGCTTTGTTCTATGATGAAAATATCCACTTTTTCAGCAATGCTTATAGTGAGATCCATTTTTATCGAAAGAACCTTACAAGCGACAATGCGTTCGATTTGCTTTGTCATCAGGTTCATGTAAAAATCACGCCTCATATCACTAAGCACTTTATCTATCTTTCTTCCTCCGACGGTTGCGGGTAGATTTTGCGCTTCAAGAGGAGATATTCCTCTGGACGAAATAATGATTTTTTTTCCTAAGAAATAGACCGAAACGATATCGGGGTGATAACCTGTGACAATAAAGGCACATTCTTGATAGGATTCAATAATATCGTCTTCTATAGTTCGTCTGATACTGCGTTCCATCTTTCCGCTCCTTTTCTTCTGTTTTTTCATACCGAATATAAAAAGCCTGCGGTCCCCCATACGATCCCCATGTCCTGAATTGTACATGCAATCCAGTGAAAACATCGGAACCTTATAAGAATCCGCAGGCTTACGTAATACCCGGCCCTTCCAAAGAAGCTCCTTGTATTCAGTCTACCTGATGAGCTATAGAACTGCCTTCGCTTTCAATTCCTTCTCCAAATCGCAATCAAGAATAAATAATTCTACCTGTTCCCCAAGCTTGGTACTGATATCGCTGTGGCTGGAGATAACTTGACAACCCGTAATGCCGGAGATAATCGCTTCCGTTTTCTCGCTATTTGATTCACGAAGAATCCGACGCATTTCTTTGACCAGCGGCTTTCCCCTGTCAATCTGCACCAGCGCTTTCTCTTCCTGGGTCAGCACTTCTTTTAAGCGGATAATGACCATGTCCTTAATAATGTATGTTTTTGTTTCTTTCGGCCCTCTGCCGAGAATCTCACGCAAAAACTTAATATAGGCTTCACTAATCGTTGCTTCCATCTTGCTTTTGTACGATTGCGCCATCTTCTATAAACTCCTTTAATCTTTATCTTTTACCTAAAAACGTACGCAAAAAAGCCGCCAGAAGAGGTCTCTTCGTGCGGCTCCACATGCACAGCAAAGAAGCTGTCATGGTATCACGACAACAGTCCTCCTCTCTACACGCTTACGAGGTTAGCTGACGGATTCGGGCGTGAGAGTCGCCCTACCCGGATTACCCAGGATTCACCCCATGCAGATAACGAAACATCGTTATCTGCGATTGGGTCCCCCGCTCCCTTATCAGGACTCAGCGATCAAGCTGGAATTTTTATTGATTTGGCGGTAAAGATGGATTCATCTTACGTTCGAGATTTATCACTTGTAAAGAATTATAAAAGCCTTTTAGACGTTATTTTTATGACTATCTCTTTCAAATTCTTTTTTTTTCGTTCCTTTTCGCTCTTTTTCCTTCCCGCTAACTTTCTCGCTTTTTTATTGTGCTAATAATAAAATACGAAGATATAAAGAGAAAAAAAGAGATTGAGTGTGAATAATTATGTTTTTATCGCTTACTTCTTCCCATTTCTTTAAAAATAGCGTGATTTTTTGTTTATTTTCGATTTTATTTTTTTATAGCGGCGCTCTTATAATAAATCCATACCACAACCGCATATCTGGCCTAGTCCCGGAGCATCCGGGAGCGGAGGACCCACTCTTTTGGGGTTAATTCTTACGATTGTAAGGAGGGATGAGAATATCTCTTTCGCCATCCTACCCGTCAGCTAACTTCGTCGGCTAAAGCGAAGGAGGTCTAAAGACCGCCTATTTGAGGAGGCTTTTTTTATTGCCATCATCCGGTAATAAAAGGGGATTCTTCAATAATTTTGCAGGTCTTTTTGTTTTGCTTACAAGTTCATACCACTGTTTCTAAGAAAAAGAACAGGTGGACAGAATGCAGGTCCGCACCCGGGGTGACGGGCAGGCATTCCGTAGACCGGTGGTACTTTTTCTCCAACAGTGAACCACAGCAGCCAGCGGGGTGTTTTTCGTTCCATATATTTATGGACACAGTCGGAAAAACTATTCCCAGGTTATAGTTGGCTTTCTTTCCATATGGGGTTCAACAGGAGAAGAGTATGCGCCGGTCTTTTTTATGCGCTCAATCTTGAAAAAGAAAGGAGATTTTACAGGCATGTTTAACGATGTGTTCATCATCGGTACATTCGTTTTGTCGTTTCTTCTCTTCATCGGATTTACCGAGTTTTGCGACCGGGCGTAAAGGGGGTGAGAATATGGCAGTTATCTTATTGATTGCTTTCGCCATGATTTTGTACTTATGTTTTGTTCTGATTAAACCGGAAAAATTCTAATGTCACGTCTTTCATATAGGAGGCTGGCCAATGAGTACAGGAATTCTGCAGGTAGCTGTGACACTGCTTATTATCATGCTGCTGGTAAAACCGGCAGGCAGCTATCTCGTCAAAGTGTTTGATTATGAGAGAACAGGGCTTGACCGGGTGTTCGGTCCTGTGGAACGGCTGTTCTACCGCATCATGGGTGTTCGGGAACACGAAACAATGGGCTGGAAACAATATGTCCTGGCCATGCTCTTATCCAACTTTGTCATGGTGATGCTGATGTATGCGGTACTGCGTTTACAGAAATACCTGCCGCTCAACCCGGATGGGATTGACAATATGCCGAGCGCGCTCGCCTTTAACACGGCCGCCTCGTTTATTACGAATACGAACTGGCAGGCGTACAGCGGGGAAAACAGCCTTTCGTATCTATCGCAAATGCTCGCCATTACGTTCCCGATGTTTACGTCTGCCGCAACCGGATTGGTGGTCGCCATTGCCTTCATCCGAGGGTTGGCCGCACAGCAGGACAATCTTGGCAATTTCTATGTAGACCTGGTTCGCTCATTGACCCGTGTGTTTCTTCCGCTGTCTTTGATCGTTGCCTTATTCCTTGTGTTCCAGGGGTCGCCGCAAACATTGGATGGCGCACAAACAGCAACGACATTAGAAGGCGCACAGCAAACGATTACTCGGGGTCCGGTGGCATCCCTTGAATCGATTAAACATATCGGAACAAACGGAGGCGGCTACTTCGGCGTGAACGCCGCGCACCCGTTTGAAAATCCGACGCCGCTTGCCAACCTGGTCCATATTTTATGTATGATGTTCGTGCCGACTGCACTCGTCTATGCATTCGGCGTCATGATTAAAAACAAACGCCAGGGCTGGACGGTATTCGCCACGATGTCCATTATGTTTCTCATGATGCTTTCCATCGTCTTTACCGCTGAATATAAAGGCACACCAGCCCTGCAGGCGCTGGGCATCTCCGGCAACATGGAAGGAAAAGAAGTACGTTTCGGCTATGCGGAATCAGCATTGTTCACTACGGTGACAACCGCCGCCACTACCGGTTCAGTCAACAATATGCACGATTCGCTTACACCGATTGGCGGTCTGGTTCCGCTGGCACAAATGATGCTGAACAACGTATTCGGCGGTGATGGCGTCGGCTTGCTAAACGGTCTGTTATACGTCATTCTTACCGTCTTCATCTGCGGGTTGATGGTCGGACGTACACCGGAGTTTCTCGGCAAAAAAATTGAGGGCAAAGAAATCAAGCTGGCATCCATTTCGCTTTTAACCCATCCGGTCATTATCCTGGTGCCGACAGCGATTGCGTTCCTGCGCCCCGAGTCGATGGCTTCGATTCTCAATCCGGGCTCACACGGCATTTCTGAAGTGCTGTACGCTTTTACATCCGGCGCGGCCAACAACGGTTCCGCTTTTGCCGGCCTGACAGCGAACACGAACTTCTATAACATGTCCATCGGACTTGTCATGCTGTTCGGCCGTTACATTTCCATTATCGCTATGCTTGCCATTGCCGGCTCCCTTGCAGTTAAGCCGAAAACAGCCGCATTCGTAGGAACCTTCCGCACTGACACGCCACTGTTCACGGTTATCCTGCTGGTGATTATCCTGGTCATTGGTGCACTGACCTTCTTCCCTGCACTGGCACTCGGCCCTATCGCTGAACACCTGGGGATGTAAGGTATACCGCTTGTTCGTTTTACTATAAAGAGGAGGATGTTGTATGGCTATCGAGCAGAAAAAGACGCTCAGCAAAGAGATTGTTACGCAAGCAGTTATTGATTCCTTTAAAAAATTAAATCCTGTTGTCATGATAAAAAACCCTGTCATGTTTATTGTTGAAATCGGAACATTGATTACGCTCATTCTTTCCATTGCACCGGATGCGCTCGGTCCAAGTACCGTAAGCCGCGGCTATAATATCGCTGTATTCCTTATCCTGTTGTTTACCGTCCTGTTCGCTAACTTTGCCGAAGCCCTCGCGGAAGGACGCGGCAAAGCGCAGGCTGATACACTGCGGAAAACAAAATCTGATACGATGGCTAAACTCGTGCAAAAAGACGGTTCTATTAAAGAGGTATCATCCACCCAGCTGCGTAAGGGTGATATTGTTCGCGTTGACACAGGTGAACTTATCCCATCTGACGGTGAGATTATCGAAGGTCTCGCTTCCGTTGACGAATCAGCCATTACAGGAGAATCCGCCCCAGTAATTAAAGAAGCAGGCGGTGACTTTTCTTCCGTTACCGGAGGGACGCGCGTGGTCTCCGATTATATCATTGTAAAAGTAACGACCGACCCGGGAGAATCGTTCCTTGACCGTATGATTTCTCTTGTCGAAGGGGCAGCACGTCAGAAAACACCGAATGAAATCGCCCTGACTACCCTGCTGGCTGTACTGACGCTCATTTTCTTATTCGTTATTGTAACGATTGTACCGCTGGCTAACTACCTGCACATCAAGCTGGATATCGCAACATTAATTGCGCTTCTGGTTTGCCTGATTCCAACGACGATTGGCGGGCTGCTTTCCGCAATTGGAATTGCTGGAATGAACCGTGTTACCCAGTTTAACGTGCTGGCGATGTCAGGAAAAGCTGTCGAAGCAGCCGGCGATATTGACACGATGATTCTTGATAAAACCGGAACCATTACCTTTGGTAACCGTATGGCAGCCGAGTTTATCCCTGTAGAGGGTGTATCACAAAAAGACATAACGCTGGCAGCTCTACAGTCCTCCGTTAAAGATGAAACCCCGGAAGGGCGCTCTGTTGTAGAGTTAGCAGATAAGCTTGGTGTTACGTGGCCTGAAAATGAATATGCAGCTGCTGAGATTATTGAGTTTACCGCAGAAAGCCGGATGTCCGGCTTAAACTTAAGCAACGGCACACAGATTCGCAAGGGTGCAGTGGATGCTATTAAAGCGTTTGCTACAGCAAACAACGGCTCTATTCCGAATGATTTAGAAGAAAAAGCAAACCGGATCGCCAAGGCGGGCGGAACACCGCTTGCCGTGTCCATTAACAATCGTATCTACGGTCTTATCTATTTAAAAGATACGGTAAAACCAGGCTTAAAGGAACGGTTTGCTGAACTGCGGGCGATGGGGATTAAAACCGTTATGTGTACGGGTGATAACCCGCTCACAGCTGCTACGATTGCCCAGGAAGCCGGGGTAGATGAATTCATTGCTGAAGCCAAGCCAGAAGATAAAATCGAGGCGATTAAGCGTGAACAGGCACAGGGCAAGCTGGTTGCCATGACCGGCGATGGCACGAATGATGCCCCTGCTCTCGCCCAGGCTGATGTTGGCCTTGCAATGAACTCAGGTACGATGGCTGCAAAAGAAGCGGCTAATATGATTGACCTGGATTCCGATCCGACAAAGCTTCTTTCCGTTATCGCGATCGGAAAACAGCTGTTGATTACACGCGGTTCGCTCACAACATTCTCAGTTGCAAACGATATCGCTAAATATTTCGCAATTATTCCAGCGTTGTTCATTGTGGCCCTGCCGCAGCTACAGGCACTCAACATTATGCGTCTCGCCTCGCCCCAGTCCGCAATCCTGTCCGCGCTCATCTTCAATGCCATTATTATTCCGCTGCTAATCCCGGTGGCGATGAAAGGGGCAAAGTATAAAGCAATGGATGCTAACCGGCTGCTACGCCGAAATTTATTGGTTTATGGTCTCGGCGGTGTGGTTGTACCTTTTATCGGTATTAAAGTCATTGATATGATTATCGCTGGGCTCATGTAATTTAAGCAAAGACAAGGAGAAATTATGATGAAATCGTTATTTATCGCTATACGAGCTTCCATTCTCTTAATGCTTGTCTGCGGCCTCCTGTATCCCTTACTTACAACTGGAATTGCACAGGTGCTCTTTCCCTTCCAAGCACAGGGTAGTTTAGTCGAAGATAATGGGAAAGTTGAAGGTTCTGTATTATTAGCGCAGGATTTTACGTCACCTAAGCTATTTCATCCACGCGCTTCTGCCGCTAAATACGATCCGACCGCCTCTGCTGCGACCAATGCAGCCGTAGCTTCTCCGGATTACGTAAAAGGCATTAAGGAAACGGTAGATGCTGTAAAAAAAGAAAATCCAGCTCTGCAGGATAACATCCCTGCTGATCTTGTAACAACGTCTGGGTCGGGTTTTGACCCTCACCTATCACCAGAAGCTGCAAAAGCACAGGTACCGCGCATCGCCAAAGCAACCGGGTTAAGTGAACATGTACTGCTTTCCTTAATCGACAAGCATACGAAAGGCCGACAGCTTGGTATATTTGGAGAACCACGCGTCAATGTATTAGAGTTAAATCGGGATTTACTTGCACAAAGCAAATAACGTACAACAAAGCCGCCTCTGCTAATCTAGAAGCGGCTTTGGGAGGTTTTTATACAATGAAGACATCGAATGAAGAAAGAAGGAAAACACCAGAGGAACTTCTGAAACTGATTGAAAAAGAGTCCAGGGGCTATTTAAAAATCTTTATCGGGGCAGCTCCTGGTGTTGGCAAAACCTATATGATGCTGCGCGAAGGAAACGAGTTACTAAAAAAAGGCGTCGATATTATTATCGGTGTTATTGAAACGCATGGCCGGGCTGCAACTGCAGCACAAATCGAGAATCTCCCTATCTTCCCACTGAAGAAAGTGGATTATAAAGGCAAGCAGTTAGAAGAGTTCGATTTAGAAGGGATTTTAGAACGAAAACCACAATATGTCATTGTCGATGAGCTTGCGCATACAAATGTACCAGGTTCAAAAAATCAAAAACGCTATGAAGACGTCATGGAATTAGTGAAAGCCGGCATAAACGTGATGACTGCAGTTAATATTCAGCATTTGGAAAGTTTAAATAATACGGTAGAGCAGTTAACGGGTATCAAGGTACGGGAACGTATACCGGACTGGATTTTGAACGAGGCAAATGAAATACAATTAATTGATACTCCACCGGAAACATTACACGAACGCTTAAAAGCGGGTCTCATTTATAAGCCGGAGAAAGTAGAACAATCGCTGAAAAACTTCTTTCGCATTGGCAACTTGAACGCACTCCGAGAAATCGCGTTACGAGAAGTAGCAGATGACGTCGACGAACGTCTGGAATCATATAAGCTTGAAAAAGGTATTCATGGAATGAAGGGTGCCAACGAAAAAATCCTTGTCTGTGTTAACTATAGGCCAAATGCGGAACGTCTCATCCGACGAGGATGGCGCATTGCTAATCGTCTGAAATGCCAGTTATACATTTTAAATATTCCACTTATCCCGGTTCATAAAATGGATAAGGAAACAAGAAAGCAGCATCGATTGCTTGAAAAGCTGGCAAAAGACCTTGATGCAGAGTTTCATATTCGCGCCCTTGGTGGTCGAAAACCCGAACAGCTGATTATTGAATTTGTAGAGGAAAAGGGTATTACTCAGGTTGTTCTTGGTCAGTCAGCACGCTCTCGCTGGGAAGAAATTTTAAAAGGCTCCATCGTTAACAAAATAATGAAAGGTACAAAATATGTCGATATTTTAATTGTAGCCGATGGGGTCGATAATCGGGAGTAAAATTTATAAGATACAGGACAATTTGCGAATGAACCTCTCCCACCTATGCTCACGCTTAGAGGTGGGAGTTTCTTACCAACTCTATCGATGAGGCTTCTACGCATCAGAGGATTGGCCTCTCACGCTCGATACCCGATCGGAAGTCCTCTCGATACGTAAGTAAGCAACATCTATACGTTTTCCGTATAGCTGGGTCGGAACAGACCATCTACTACT
>NZ_BJXX01000208.1 GCF_007991215.1 Aneurinibacillus danicus | reverse complement strand
TAACTTATTTATCTGATTTATTTAAATATTATTTGACAAAAGCAAAACGTTATTAGTATAATTTATCCAAGGCTGACTAGTCAGTTGGCTTAAGCTGAAAAGCTTCAACTAGCAAGTAAAGAGGGAATAAAATGAGCGGAACACACACAGAAGAGTATATCGTAGAAACTTCAGTTAAAAATCCGGAGCTGGTTGAGAAGAGAAGGGCCGAAATTATTGATGCTGCAGTCAAAGTTTTTTCAGAAAAGGGTTATCATGCAACAACAACCAAGGAAATAGCGGATTTAGCAGGAATGAATGTAGGAACTATGTTTCAATATGTAAAAAATAAGCAGGACATTTTGTATCTTGTTTGTTGCCATATTCATTCACTCATTGAACAAGATTTGTATGCAGTTGCAGTAGAGGATCTTAATCCAATGGAAGTGATTTCGAAATCCGTTACCGCTCTTTATCGTATTGTGGATCAAGTTTCAAGTTATGTTGTTCTCATGTATCAGGAAACCGCTTCGTTAGATAAAGCGGCCCGAAGCTCATTCCTCAGTCGAGAACAAAGATTATGCAGGCATCTTGAGAACCAAATCAAGAAAGGTATAGATATGGGACTTTTTAAGATCGATCCTGAATCGGTTTCTCTTATAGCAGAAGACATTCTTGTCCAGGCTCAAATGTGGGCTTTTCGACGGTGGTCCCTATCGAAGAAATTTACCCTAGAGGATTATATTGCCACAAGAATTAAATTACTAAAAACTCTTTTGCAATAAATCATAAGAGTTTTTCCTTTAACCAAATTCCAACTAACTAGTCAGTATGAAAAAAAGGGGGGGTGATCGGCTTCTGGTTTTGTTCGCATTTTTATTAACTGACTAATCAGTAAATAAGAGGAGGAGAGATGAGCATGAAACTTATGACTGGTAAGGACTATGTTTTAAGCCTTAAAGAGTACAATCCTGATATTCAAGTGAAGGGGAAGAAAGTTAAAAGTGTTGCAGACGAACCTTTGTTTAAACCGGGTATTAACGCTATAGCCGTCACCTACGAGTTAGCACATCAAAAGAAACATCAGGATATTATGTTAGCTACCCTGGAAGATGGAACAAAGGTAAACCGATTAAACGCCCTTGATTTTAGTACAGACGATTTATTGAAGAAACTGGAAATGACTCGTTTGATCTGTAAGTGGACTGGGTGTGGACAACGTTACCTTATGCACGATGCACTTGGGGCTTTGGCCGAAATCACTGCCACGATGGACGCGGATAAAAACACTGACTATTTTTCAGTGTTTAAGGATTATCTGCTGCATGTTCAGAAACATGACCTGACATGTGCAACGGCTGTAACAGACGCAAAAGGGGACCGAAGCAAACGGCCTCATGAACAAGCCGATCCAAATTTGTACGTGCACGTAGTTGAAAAAAATCAGAAAGGAATTATTGTCCGTGGAGCAAAAGCCAACATAACCGGTGCTCCTTATGTCCATGAATTTATTGTTCTGCCCACCCGTGCCATGCAGAAAGAAGATGTGGACTATGCCGTGTCTTTTGCCGTTCCTGTTGATGCCCCGGGTTTAAAAATCATTGCAAAACCGGCAGGGCGACCGGAAGACACCGAAGCTCCTTTTAGCTCTAATTTTGGGCAATCGACTGCACTGGTAATCTTTAACGATGTATTTATTCCTTGGGACAGGGTTTTTCTGTGCGGTGAATGGGAATATGCTGGAAAATTGGCCGAGGCGTTTGCTAATCATCACCGGCATTCTTGTATTGGTGCCCGTGCCGGACTGGGAGATATGATTATCGGGGCATCGGCGCTTATGGCCGAGTACAATGGCCTTCCTCATACTGATGTTCCGCACATTCGTAGAAGTATGGGCGAACTCATTCGAATTACTGAAGGATTTTACGCAACGGGAGTCGCAGCTTCTGTTTATGGACACAAAACGGTGGCCGGAAATTTCGTGCCGGATTCCGTGCAATCCAATATTGGAAAACTGATGTTAGCGGAACAAGTCTATGATATTTTCCGTATTGCACATGAAATCAGTGGAGGTATCGTTGCAACGGCTCCAACTCCGGAAGATATTGCGATACCGGAAGCTGGAGAATTGATTGATCGGTACCTGGTTGGAAAGCATGGTGTAACTGCGGAAGAGCGTATAAAAATGGCACGGTTTATCGAAGATTTGACAGCCTCAAAGGAAGGCGGTTTTTACTCCATCATCAGCCTTCATGGGGGAGGATCGCCAGAAGCAATGCGGATGTCAGCGGTTCGAAATTATGATTTTGAAAGTCAAAAGGAACATATTTTACACAAATTGGCATGTTTTGCGAAATTAGAAGGAACCTGCAAGGGATGTGAAACATGTGTCAATGACGAGCTCTGCGAACAAGAATGTGAGTCAGCCATCGCTATTGAGGATCATTGATCAAAACATTTCCGATGAATTTGATAATGGATAAGGAAAACGAAATCTACATGCTGGATTAGTAAGCAAACTTGAGGGACTATGAACAAACCTGCCGCTCTATGGGTTGGCAGGTTTGTTGAACACGCTATTCTTCATTTTCTCAGAACTATCTAACCTGCTTAAGTCCAATTTGCATGATAAGATCATTAGGAATCAATAACTATGATTGTTTTTATGCTTATGCTGCGTTATCCTGAAATTGATGTGTAACGGTTTTGAGTTATTTTCATTCCAACAAATTTGGAGGGCGCGGATATGCTTAGTGAAGAACAGACGTTATTGGTAGTGGTTGATGTACAGGGAAGATTGGCGAGAATTGTGCATGAAAGTGAAACATTAATAGGAAATTTAGAAAAATTGATTCAAGGGGTGCAACTTCTTGAGATTCCCATCATATGGGTTGAACAGTATCCTGAGGGATTGGGATCAACAGTTGAGGAAGTGGCACAATATTTGACAGGACTCAAACCGATTCGAAAAGTTTCTTTCGATGCATGCAGAAACGAAACATTTATCCAGGCTGTAAAGGCAACGGGACGACGGCAATTATTGATTGCAGGCATTGAAACTCATATCTGTGTTTACCAGACGTCAGTAGGATTGAAAGCGTTGGGGTATGAGGTTCAGGTTCTTACAGATGCGGTATCTTCCCGTACCTTGGCTAACAAAGAAATTGGACTGGAGAAAATGAAATCAGCCGGAATTGCATGGACGAGTATTGAAACCGCGCTATTTGAATTAATGAAAACTGCAGAAAGCGATCGGTTTAAACAAATGATCAAATTGCTCAAATAATACCAAGGCGTTCAGTTCCATCCCCAGCCGATCATTCTTCTGGTTGTGTTATCCTATGCTAAAGCCGCTCGATTGAGTGGCTTTTTTCTGTGAAAATCGTGAGAAAAGAAGGAGAGGGAAGAGGAAAAAAGATCCAGGGAAGAAAAA
>NZ_BJXX01000207.1 GCF_007991215.1 Aneurinibacillus danicus | reverse complement strand
CTCTCTTTTCCCTCCTACCGTAAAAGTCAGCTATCTTTCCTTTCATTTTCAGCAGTGTTTCAAGGCGGCCCAGAAAATGTAAGTAAAATACCGCAATTGAAGAAGTGCACAATTACGTTGAATATATTTATTTTAATTTTTATAATTGACAGAATGTTTTAAGATATAGTAATATGAAAGCGTTAACTATAATCTATATTGATAAATTCAGTATGCAAATCGATTGTAGGTCGAAGAGAAATAAATGGTAATCGTGTTAAAAACCTAAATATGAATATGGAGGTCAAGGAAAATGCTCAAAAAGTAGGTAAGAGTGCAGTTTACTTTATAACTGATATACCAGATATTAGTTTTTAGCTTATTAAATATTGATGGTGGGGAAGGAAGATAAAGTAACTGCAAGTTGGGTGGCTAAACAACTTTATCATGAGTTTCTTACTACCAAGTTTAGAGGTTATTACGGACTGTGAGCATTGGTCGACTGACTATAAAGAAGCTCGATGATAGAAACCGATCCATCTTAAGTTTTTTGAGTGTAATTTATGATTCTACATGGAATATCACTTTCGTTTTATTTGCTTGTTCGAAAAGTTCTAATAGATAAATCTTTTCGAACAGGTATTAATCATAAAAAATGAAAGGGGTTTCATAAGTGAAAACAAAGTTCTTTGCAATTGCTTGTTGATTGAAAACACAGGGGGAGCTTTTAAAAAAAGGAGTGATGTAGTGAAGGCGATACTTAATAGCAAATTGGTAAGATAAAACAATTTTTCTGATGTATCAGATATTAGTTCCTGTCTTCTTTACACAAATTATGGGGGAGAATATTTATTTCGAAATTGTAAAAAAACTTCTATGAACGGCTACATTTTGGTTAATAAATTTATTTATCGAGGGAGGAATAATGATGGAAAATACGCGTGTGTTAATGGTGAATGGAACTATCTTTGACGGCCGGGGAGGAGACCCCGTAAACGGGGCCATTATGATTGAGGGCGATAAGATTGTCAGCGTCGGTTCCACAGAAGCCTTTTTGCAGGAGGTTGCTGAGGAAGTACCCCGTATCGATCTTGGTGGGCGTTTCGTTATGCCAGGTCTTGTTGAAGCGCATGCCCATTTATCCTATTACGGGGCGAACAGTGTTCAAGATCTTGATCTGAATTCTCCAGTTGAAGAAACAGTAATTAACGCAGTTCTTAACGCGAAAACTATGCTCCGTTCTGGTTATACATCGGCAATTAGTTTTGGAAGTATATCCCGGATAGATGTTGCTATTCGCGATGCGATTAACGCCGGAAAAATTGAAGGTCCCCGCTATCTTGCATGTGGACGAGATGTGACCGCAACAGGAGGTATGCCTGATTGGAATCCTGATTATTTAAAGCTGGGAATGGAAGGGTTAGGAATTAAAGCGGATGGGCCGTGGGAGTTAAGAAAGGCAATACGAAGCATTCGCAAGAACGGGGCAGATGTAGTTAAGATTTATATCGATGGAGAAGGAATGCTTGATAACGACTATCCCGGTGAATTAGCGTATACCGAAGAAGAAGTATGTGCTGCTGTTGACGAGGCACATCGCCGCGGTCTATTGGCGGTTTGTCATGCACGCGGGGCGGAAGCCGTAAGGATAGCGGTAAGGGCTGGAATGGATATTATTGGTCACGCAAATGTGCTTGATGATGAAACGGTAGAACTCCTAAGGAGCGTAAGGGATCGAATCTTTGTAGTACCGGCTATTGAATGGCATGTAGGACTGTACGAACGCGGTGCAGAGTTTGGGGTTACAAAAGAATTTCTAGATGCTAACGGATATCAGGAAGAAATAAATGAAAGCATTTCTAGCGTTAAAAGGCTGAAAGAAGCCGGTGTGCGTGTTCTGCCAGGCGGAGATTTCGGCTTTAACTGGTCACCGCATGGTACCTATGCTCGCGATCTCCAGAATTTTGTCGAGTATTTCGGATATACTCCCAAGGAAGTTCTTCTTGCAGCAACCAGGGATGCTGGAGCCGCAATGAAACCTCGAGGAATGATCGGAACACTGGAATCAGGTAAGTTTGCCGATCTCATTGTAGTTGAAGGTAATCCTTTGGAGGACGTAAGGATTCTTCAGGAAAAAGAACGAATCGTCGGGGTAATGAAAGGTGGAAAATGGTATCACAACGACTTCGTCAGTTCCATACAACCAACCGTTAGTAATTTAGTTTAACAAAAGCGGGTTACTACATTTTATACGGTTAATGTCGGCACAAGGGCCGACATTAACCGCATAGGTTTAAGTGTTAGTGTGCTAAGTTAGCGATTTGATTTCTGATTAAATGGATTATTTACATTATTATAAATTTATACTATAATCTGATATATCAGATATTAGGTGTTAGTTTTTAGCTTCTTTATATAAATTTATGGGAGGGAAAATATTATGAAGTCTGCTGCGTTATTGGGATTGACCGGGCAAGGTATAGAAACAGCAGGTGAGATTTTGTCTAGTATCTTGCAGTCACAAGGGTATTCTCATCGGGCATGGAGAGATTTCTCCACAATTATTAGAGGGGGACATACCGCATTTGAAATTTATATTTCTGAAGAAGGTGAAGAATCTCCCCCACCACGAATAGAAGCTATTGACATAGCAGTAGTATGGGATGATGAGGGAGCAAAACGTTACTTACCAAGAGTAAAAGATAAAGGCCTGTTATTCGGGCCATCGACTACTACGCTTGTACCCGAAGAGAATCGAGAGGAATCCCCAAAACTAGGATTTAATGTTTGGAGTCTTGGAATTATTGCCGGTTATCTCGGTATACCCTTTTCTCTAATAGAGGAAGCCGTAAACGCCCGATTCCGTGGTGAATCAAACAATAAATTAGCCCATCGTGGATATCTTTTAGGGCAATCTAAAGCTAAGGATATCTTAAAACCTTCCTCCCTAAGCAATGTGACAATTTCGGGCAACGATGCTTTGTGCCTGGGTGCTATTGCTGGAGAGGTTCGACATTACTTCGGATATCCTATCACTCCTGCCTCTGAAATTTTAGAGAACCTTTCCAAATGGCTTCCGCCGATCGGTGGAAAAACCTATCAAGTCGAAGATGAAATTGCTGCAATTCATGCTGCGATTGGTGCTAGTTTTGCCGGTAAAAGGACATTTGTTGCGAGCAGTGGTCCTGGGATCGCACTCATGACAGAAGGGATTAGTTATCTTGGTGCTACTGAGATTCCTCTTGTTATTATCGATAACCAACGTGGGGGCCCTTCAACTGGAATGCCAACCAAAACGGAACAAAGTGACCTCCTACATCTTCGCTATGCTGGTCACGGCGAATTTGCGCGGATTTTACTTTCCCCAACAAATGTACTTGATTGTATTGTTGTGATTCAAGAAGCCCTTAATCTGGCCGACTATTATCAGTGCCCGGTAATTATTGCCCTTGATCTTGATCTTGCATTACGACGTATCTCTATCCCGTGGTCTTCCGTAGAGAAAGCCATTCGTAGTGTAGCTGTTGACAGAGGTCCGACTCTTACCGAATCAGCTCCTTTAGAAGGGTACGTGAGATATCGTTCTGTTGATGGCGCACCCCCAATTCGAACAATCCCTGGCATTAAAGGTGGGGCTTATGTTGCTAGTGGAGATGAGCATGATGAAAGGGGATTTATGGAGCCTAATTACAAAGAAGTGCGACACACGCTGCACATGAGACGATTGCATAAGACAGATCACATACAATATAACCGACCGTTATCAATTGTAGGTAATACAGAAGCTCCAGTTGCTATTGTGGGAACCGGTTCAATGGGAGAGCTCATTGAGAACATTGTGAATCTTCATCCTGATAAATATGTTGGTGTTTTGCTCCGTCAATTACATCCAGTTCCAATGGAAGAGATATCAGCTGCCGTATCCAATGTGAAAACAGTAATTGTCGCCGAATATAATGCAACAGGACAAATACGATCTATTATTGAACCTGCTCTTGTGGACAAAAATCTACATTCCCTCCTTCGATTTGATGGTGAGCATTACACACTGGAAGAATTCGAGAATTCCTTGAACGGTATTGAGTCTAATCAAAATGAATTAATTAGGGGGTAATGTAAATGCCAGAATCACTTACTATAAAAGATTATTCGAATGGGAATACACCTACGTGGTGCCCAGCGTGTGGTGATTTTTCAGTATTGAAATGCATCCAACGCGCGTTATTTTCTCTACAAATTAGTCCGGAAAACACTGTCTTAGTTTCAGGTATAGGTTGTAGCGGTAAGATTGGACATTATTACGGTGGATACAGCATTCATGGAACACATGGACGTTCTTTGCCGATTGCACAAGGAGTTAAAGCCTCTCGACCGGATCTAACGGTCATTGCAGCAGGCGGAGACGGAGATGGATATGGTATTGGTGTAGGTCACCTTGTTCATGCCGCCAGACGAAATTTGAACATTACTTATATCGTAATGGACAATGGAGTGTATGGGAACACAAAAGGACAGACGTCACCAACGAGCCGAGTGGGGTACCAATCCTCCACAACGCCGTTGGGGAACCCGGATGTACCTGTGAATCCGCTATTGTTGTCCTGGGCTTCTGGTGCTTCTTTTATTGCGCAGGGATTTTCGGGAGATGCTAAACACCTTGAGAACCTTATTATAGAAGGAATTAGACATAACGGTTTTTCTTTAATAAATGTTTTTAGTCCATGTGTCGTTTTTAATAAGTCCCAAGGCTATGATTTTTATCGTGAAAATATTAGCTACAAAGAAAATCCGGCGAGCACTCCTCAGGAGTATGTGGGGATACTTAGCCAGCCTTCAATGCCTGTAGGAGTGCTGTGGAAATCGTATAACAATGATTCGATCGAACCTGCTCAACAAACAAATAATGGGAACAATGATATTGTAGCGTATCTTCGTTCTAAACTTGTATAACTTTGAACTTGATTGAGGAAAGGATTTTCCTTTCCTCTGGCTCTATTTTTTTAACTAAGAATTTAGTTAGATTGTAGGAGGTGTTTATTTTATGAATTACCAATTTGATTTTAAGAACAAAATTGTTGTAGTAACCGGTGCAAGCAGGGGAATTGGAAGAGATATCGCAGTTGGCTTCGGTTCGTTAGGTGCTAATGTAGTGTTGGTTAGTCGTAACAAAGATCAATTAGAAGAAACAGCTTCTTTAGTAGAGGATGCAGGGGGAGAAGCGATTGTTATTCCTGCAGATTTATCAGTAATAGATACTATTCAAGAAGTAGTAGCGAAAATCAAACAAAATTACCCCAGAATTGATGTATTGGTAAATAATTCAGGCGTCACAAGAAGAAAACCATCAACGGAAGTGACGGAAGAGGATTGGGATTATATTATGGATCTCAACCAAAGATCGTACTTTTTTATGTGCCAAGCTGTAGGGAAAGAAATGATTCATCAGGGTTACGGAAAAATTGTGAATATGGCTTCAGTAGGTGGGGTTGTAGGGATAACCAACTCAGCTCCGTATAGTTCAAGTAAAGGGGGAGTTGTATTACTCACCAAAGTTTTGGCCAGTGAGTGGGCGAAATATAATATCCAGGTAAATGCTGTTGGACCAGGATACATTAAGACAGAGCTAGTCGCTAATGCCATAAAGGATCAAGAGTTTTTAAATACCATAATTTCTCGAACGCCAAGTAAGCGATTAGGAAATCCTGATGAGGTTGTAGGTGGTGTTCTGTATCTTGCTTCCGATTTAGCAAACTACGTAACCGGCCATACATTGATGATCGATGGCGGTCTTACCGCATATGGGGTCTAATTCTCGGAAGTTTGTTTGGATGAATTCATAGAGGCAGGTGCACCCTGTTTATATATTGAAGATTGTAAGTTAGGCTGACGGGGGCGTAGCGGTTTATCGAGTTAAAGAACACCCTAACTTTAAAGGTGAGTCTAAAAGTGGTATTTTAATTACAAGGTCTGGTTAAAGTCTCAATTCTGGCTGTCCCCCGCAGCCTAGCTGTTTAACAAAGGAAAGTAGGGTGATGGAGTTAGATGATCAAACGGGTGCAGTTCGATAATCGCAACTTATATGAGCGAGTGTATATTTATTTACGGGATAAAATTGTCCTTAATCAATTGCCACCTGGATCTAGAATTAATTATGAAGAATTAATAGAGGAACTAGGGGTGAGCAAGACGCCTTTACGAGATGCAATAAATCGTCTGCAACAAGAAGGGTTAATCGAAGTAAAACCGCGATCAGGAACCTTTGTGAGTATACCAAAAGTCAAGGATATAATAGAAATTTATGATGTCCGGAAAGCTTTAGAAAGTCAAGCTGTTCAATTGGCTAGCCAGAGAATCCCAAAAATCGAATTGGAATCGTTGTTACGTGAAGCTGAACATGCTGAAGCAGAAATTAAAAATGGGAATGTAGAGTCATTTTTTCAAGCTGATAGACGATTGCACCGAACTATTATTCAGTATTCGGATAATCGACGATTGATAACATTTATGAACACGTTGGAATTGCAAATCAAATGGTTTGGTATTATCATTGCAAAAAATTCTGACAGGCCTCTGCAGGCTAACGACATGCATAAAAGATTTTTGATAGCAATGTATAATTCAAAAATAGATGAAGCTAAAAAACTAATGGAAGAACATATAGAAGAAATTAAACTTTATACGGTTGCTGATTATTCATAAGATGATTATTCATTGAAATGATTGAACTAGTTGACGCGATAATTGATTTGTTTATTTTTAAGCATTTGACAGGAGTGATGAGTATGTTCGATTTTAGTCCAACCCCTGAACAACAAGAAATGATTGAAAAAGCGACCGCATTTATGGATGAATACGTCTATCCCAATGAAAAATATATGGTTCCACACCGCGGTTTACCGGAAGATATTTTGCGGCCGCTGCAGGCACGCGTAAAGGAAATGGGACTGTGGGCTGGCCATATGCCGAAAGAAATCGGCGGTATGGGCATGGGATTCGTTTCTCTTGGCTTACTTTCAGAAATTATTGGAAGAAGCCCAATTGCTCCCTATATTTTCGGTTCCATGGCACCAGATGCCGGGAATTCGGAGATTCTATGGCATGCCGGAACACCTGAGCAGAAGAGAAAATATTTAATCCCTTTAGTCAACGGAGAAATTCGCTCCTGTTTTGCCATGACCGAACCTGAAGTATCTGGTTCTGATCCTACAACCCTACAAGCTCGCGCAGAAAAGGATGGGAACGATTGGGTAATCAATGCCCATAAATGGTTCACAACGGGTGCGATTGGTGCCTCCTTCTCCATTGTCATGGCGGCCACTGATCCCGATGCTCCTCCCCATAAGCGATTCAGTATGTTCATCGTGGACGCCGACAATCCAGGTTTTGAAATTGTTCGGGAGATTCCGATTATGGGAGATCATTATACAGGGGGTCATGGTGAGGTTCGTTATACCAATTGTCGCATTCCGGCTGAAAATATGCTTGGAAATCGTGGGGAAGGTTTCAAATTGGCTCAGTTGCGTCTAGGACCTGGACGTATTACGCATGCTATGCGTTGGATTGGCGTAGCCAAACGGAGTTTCGATCTGATGGTTGATTACTCTCTTCGCAGAGAAACCCGAGGGAAAAAATTGGCTGAATTTCAAACCATACAAAACTTTATTGCCGACTCAGCCACTGAAATTGAAGCTGCCCGTTTAATGACTTTGTACGCTGCATGGAAAATGGATCAGGGGGATCAAGCACGCAAAGAGATTTCAATGATCAAATTTTTTGGTGCAAAAGTTTTGCAAGATGTCATTGATCGCGCCATTCAAGTTCATGGGGCGCTCGGTATTACAGCTGATACACCACTGGAGGGTTTTTACCGAGAAGCTCGTTCCGCACGTATCTACGATGGCCCTGATGAAGTCCATCGCATGGTAGTGGCGAAGCAAATCCTAAAAGCATTCCAGGCAGAGAGGCAATTGGTATGAGTCAAGAATTGTATCCGCTTTATATGGGCAAAAGAAATGATCCTGGTAATGAATCAAGATGAGGCTTTATAATTATCGTAACATTCTTAATTTGTACGCTAAACTAAAGTCGATTTTTCTCAGTGCGGGAAAAATCGACTTTTCTAATAGCAGCCGCTGAAATAGAAAATCTAATTTATCAGCATCAGCCGTGTTGATTTGTTTTCTGCCGGTACGCGAGGTGTTCGCAGAAAACCACCATGGCATCTCAGCCGCAACCCCGACAT
>NZ_BJXX01000206.1 GCF_007991215.1 Aneurinibacillus danicus | reverse complement strand
TTATTCTTTACTCGATTCGAAAAATATAACGTTCTTTTAATAGTAAATTATATACTAAATTTGGAAACTTTCGTGCGGATAATGTCAGAAACTCTTGAATCATGTACATATCTTCCGACATAAACGAAAATACGATTTCTCCCCAGCGTTCTGTTTCATATCGGCAAAGCATGCCTAATACGTACATGATCATGTAATGGGTTACAACCTCAGGAATTGTATGGGCTTTATCCATTTTTATTTTAAAGGAAAAATTACCTTTATAATCATGAGTAAACAGGGTATTTTCAAAGCCGTCTCCATTTTCTGTAACATGGATATTTTCCGGATGGTGCCATTCCAATCGGATGATGCCGCGAGGTGCTTCAATGACGGAAGCTGCAAAGCTTGCTTTCCCTTTATTGTAACGATTTAAGTAATGAATAAAGGCATCATATGTTAAGTGAACTTCATCTAACACGAATTCCGGGAGATAAAAAATCGTGCAGAGCTGTTCAAAGTTTCTGTGGGATGAAAGAGAAACAGATGTCATTGTAATCTGTTTATACAAACGCTGGTAAGCTGGCTGCAGTTCCGGAATGACGGCCAGCAGATTTTGCAGCCGGTACTTCTCATTAAGCCCGTCTTTATTTAAAAAAGAGTACAGATAAGGAAGCAATCCCTCTTTCTGTACGCGTACCTCATCTTCTGCGAATGAATAGTAGCTTTTTTTCATTTTGCGGCTCGTAACGCCATGTTGCAGAACGCGGGTGTTGGATGGATAATCCGGGTCGCGCGTAAGCACATACGCTTTCAGCAGGCTAACCATGCCGTAATACAGAAGCAGCGGCCGAACCAGAATATCACTGTGCGAGGCTGAAGAGTAATACTGACGTGCCTGTTTGATGTAATAAATGAATTTTGATGCATTCTGGAAAGCGTATACGTTAGCTTTAGGAATGCAACATTCCTCATACGTTTGCTGCAAAAATGCTTTTGTTGTGGATTCACTTTCAAAATACAAATAGCTATCCCACATTTTTTTCTCCGGATTTTCGCACATTATAGTGTGGACCGCTGTGTACATTCCCGTCACCTTTTCCGTATAATTATTCGTAAAAATAGAAAGTTTAAGCAGGAAAACGCTTGCTTTTCCATTATTATTTACAGAAAAGACGAACAATATTACGGGATTCTTGACAGTAAAATAAGGGTTTTGTTAAACTTTCGATAATATAATTAGACGCTGTATAAAACATAACTAACAAACTAAAGGAAAGGGAAGGTATGACCACGTGTGGGAAAATAAATTTAGTAAAGAAGGTTTAACGTTTGACGATGTTTTGCTTGTTCCGGGGAGATCTGATGTATTACCGCGTGACGTTGATGTTTCCACACAGCTGAGCGAGAATGTAAAATTGAACATTCCGCTTATTAGTGCCGGAATGGATACTGTTACCGAATCGGCTCTGGCCATCGCAATTGCTCGCCAGGGCGGCATGGGTGTTATCCATAAAAATATGTCTATTGAACAACAAGCGGAAGAAGTAGACCGCGTTAAACGTTCGGAGAGCGGTGTTATTACCAATCCTTTTTCACTCCAGCCTTCTCACCCGGTATCGGAAGCCGAGAAGTTAATGGCTAAGTTCCGAATTTCCGGAGTTCCGATTGTCGATGAAAACAATAAGCTGGTCGGCATTCTTACCAACCGGGATCTTCGATTCGTTCATGATTACTCTGTACAAATCTCAGAAGTCATGACGAAAGAAGAATTAGTTACTGCTCCGGTGGGTACAACATTGAAACAGGCAGAAGAAATCCTGCAGCGCCATAAAATCGAGAAGCTCCCGCTTGTTGACGAAAATAATGAGCTGAAAGGCCTTATTACCATTAAAGATATCGAAAAAGCCATCCAGTTCCCTAACGCTGCCAAAGACGCGCAGGGAAGACTTTTGTGCGGAGCGGCTGTCGGTGTATCCAAAGATACGTTTGAACGCGCAGAAGCGCTTGTAAACGCCGGCATCGACTGCTTGGTTATCGATACGGCACATGGCCATTCTAAAGGCGTTATAGACACAGTAAAGGAAATGCGCGCTAAATACCCGGATTTAACCATCGTGGCCGGAAACGTGGCTACCGGTGAAGCGACCCGTGAATTAATTGAAGCCGGTGCTTCTGCGGTTAAAGTCGGTATCGGACCGGGCTCTATTTGTACGACGCGTGTAGTAGCCGGTATCGGTGTTCCGCAAATTACGGCGATTTATGACTGCGCATCCGTTGCACGTGAATATAACATCCCGATTATCGCGGACGGCGGTATTAAATATTCCGGTGACATTGCTAAAGCAATTGGCTCCGGTGCATCTGTCGTTATGATTGGAAGCCTGTTCGCAGGCTGCGAAGAAAGCCCGGGTGAATCGGAAATTTACCAGGGGCGCCGTTTTAAAGTTTACCGTGGCATGGGATCCCTTGGAGCTATGAAAGAAGGAAGCAAAGACCGTTATTTCCAGGAGAAAGAAGACGACAAAAAACTCGTTCCAGAAGGCATCGAAGGGCGCGTTCCGTATAAAGGGCCTTTGGCGGACACCGTATACCAGCTGGTTGGTGGTTTGCGTGCAGGTATGGGTTACTGCGGTACCAAAACAATTGAAGAATTGAAAAACAATGCGCAATTTATCCGTATTACCAATGCCGGATTAAAAGAGAGCCATCCCCACGATGTTCATATTACGAAAGAAGCGCCCAACTACTCGATCTCTTAATGAATTTTGTCAAAAAATAGTTAATAAGACAGGGAATAAACTCCCTGTCTTTTTTTGTGTTGTATGGTAGAATCAAAAGTATTGTGTAATTTATGTGGAGGTGCGAGAGTTGTCAACGCTTGTTAGACAGATGAAGAAATCGCTTGTTTTAACGTTGGCGTTTCTGGTGTTCTTTGTACCCATTCTTCTTACCATGAATGTGGGACAAGCCCAGGCGGCTACGCCGGTGTTAAACCTGGACGTAAAGTCGGCCATTATGATTGAGGCAAAGACGGGGAAAATTTTGTACAAATATAACGAGAATCAGGCATTTCCTCCGGCCAGTATGACGAAGATGATGACCGAATACCTCGTATTGAATGCCATTGAGAAGAAAAAAATCACATGGGACCAAAAAGTTATGGTCGATGAGTACGGTGCTTTCCTGGGGAAATCGGGAACCTCGGGCGTGCTGCTTGCCCAGAACGAAGTACATACCGTAAAAGAACTATATGAAGCCCTGGCTATTTATTCGGCTAACGATGCTACTGTTATGCTTGCGAAGACGGTGGCCGGTTCTGAGACTGAGTTCGTAAAGCTGATGAATAAAACTGCGAAAGAGTTCGGCATGACACAGACAAAATTCGTTACTTCGACAGGTCTGCCGGTCGAAGATTTGAAACAATTTGCTCCCGACACTTCGAATGGGACTGACAACATGATGTCTGCCCGTGATTCTGCTATTCTCGCCAAAGAGTTGCTTACCAGATATCCGGAATTGTTAGAAACAACAAAAATCCCACACAAAACATTCCGTGAAGGAAGCACCCGCCCTCTAAAAATGGATAACTGGAACTGGATGCTTCCGGGACTTGTTAAACAATACCAGGGTGTGGATGGATTAAAAACAGGCCATACGAATGCAGCAGGCTTCTGCTTCACGGGTACGGCTGAGCGTAATGGTGTACGCCTGATTACGGTTGTGATGGGTGCGAAATCATTCCTGAGCCGTTTTACGGAAACAAGCAAAATGCTTGACTATGGCTTCAGTAACTATAAAATGCAGCCGATTCTCGCTAAAGGAGCACAGATTCCAGGCGGGGAAATGGCTAAAGTCGAAAAAGGGACGGCCAAAGAGGTAGCAGCAGTAGCCGGGCAAGAAGTTCTTTACCCGGTAAAAGCGGGAGAGGCGGGTGCCTATAAACCGAAAGCCGTGCTAAAAACGGTGACGGCTCCTGTAAAACAGGGACAGACGGTCGGCTCCATTAAAATCGTCGGACCGAACGGGAAATCAGATGAATTCCTGCGTCCGATCGATGAACAAAAAGCGGGCGGCGTGCTGGTCGCCAAAGAAGAAGTAGAGGAAGCAGGCTGGATTCGCCTGGCGTTTCGTTCGTTCTTCGGCTTTATCGGCGGTATTTTTGGCAGCCTGGGTGATTTGATTAAAGGCTTGTTCTCATAGTTGCATTACCATTACAGGGACGCCGTTGCTAGCGTCCCTTTTTGCGGAATAGGAAAGTATATGTGGCTTTACATTGATAAAGTAGCATATACTTTCCCTCCATTGTAATTGAGGAAGAACATGCGAGGCGCGTGCCCTGAAAGGAGGGAAAGATCGGCAACATCCGCCAATTTTTCTTATTATGCGGAGATACATTTTGCATCTTGTTTCCGGATATAGTAAAGTATAAGTGTGGTTTTTAACATGCACAAAGGCTGTGACGAGAACAAGTAAGCGGGAACTGGACGACCAGAGAGTCGGTGGAGGGTGCGAACCGAACGGACAGGCCGCTGAAATCCATCTCTGAGCCACCGGCGATGAGCCGGGCCGGTCACACAACCGTTATCGTGTGTCTAAGGGCGTACGGAGCTATAGAGGGCTTCGTAGGCCAAAGTAGGGTGGCAACGCGGGTAATCTCGTCCCTTAGGTGGGAGGAGATTTTTTTATTTTTTAAGCTTGATCAGGAGGAGATACGCATGTTAGATGTTAAGCGCCTGCGCAATGACTTCGAAGCGATTAAGAAAGCGCTCGAGACACGTGGAGAGAAATTGAACGAAATTGATAAATTCTCTGATTTGGACGTTAAGCGCCGTTCGTTGCTTGCGGAAAGCGAACAATTGAAAAATAAGCGCAATGTTGTTTCCGAAGAAATTGCGCGCATGAAAAAAGAAAAACAAAACGCGGACGATTTGATCGCAGAAATGAAAGAAGTATCGGCC
Organism: Aneurinibacillus danicus; assembly: GCF_007991215.1. Classification (GTDB taxonomy): domain Bacteria; phylum Bacillota; class Bacilli; order Aneurinibacillales; family Aneurinibacillaceae; genus Aneurinibacillus; species Aneurinibacillus danicus. The sequence continues at coordinate 7,217 of NZ_BJXX01000206.1, read as the reverse complement.
AAAATTAAAGAGTATGACGAACAAATCCGTGTATTGGAAGAGGAAATTTCTCAAATTATGCTGGGTATTCCGAATGTGCCGCATGAAAGTGTTCCGGTAGGTATGACCGAGGAGGATAACGTCCCGGTGCGCCACTGGGGGGAAACACCGTCCTTCTCTTTCGAGGCGAAGCCGCACTGGGACATTGCCGCTAATCTGGGCATTCTTGATTTCGAGGCAGCGGCAAAAGTAACCGGAAGCCGTTTTGTCTTCTATAAAGGTCTTGGCGCGCGGCTGGAGCGGGCGCTAATTAACTTCATGCTTGATCTGCATACAATGCAGCATAACTACGAAGAGATTTTGCCTCCATACATCGTCAACCGTGAAAGCATGACCGGCACAGGCCAGCTGCCGAAGTTCGAAGAAGACGCATTCAAGCTGTCGGATACCGATTATTTCCTGATTCCGACCGCGGAAGTTCCGGTCACGAACTACCATCGGGATGAAATTATGCCGGCGGACGCGCTGCCGATTCGTTATGCGGCATACAGCGCTTGTTTCCGTTCTGAAGCAGGCTCTGCCGGACGCGATACGCGCGGCTTGATTCGTCAGCACCAATTCAACAAAGTAGAGCTTGTGAAGTTTGTAATGCCGGAGACATCATATGACGAACTGGAGAGCCTTGTCAACGACGCGGAGAAAGTGCTGCAGGTATTAGGATTGCCATATCGTGTAATGAGCATGTGTACAGGCGATTTGGGCTTTACGGCGGCGAAGAAATATGATATCGAGGTATGGTTGCCGAGCTATGGTATGTACCGTGAGATTTCGAGCTGCAGTAACTTTGAGGACTTCCAGGCACGCCGTGCAGGCATCCGTTTCCGCCGCGATACAAAAGCGAAGCCGGAATTTGTGCACACGCTGAACGGATCTGGTCTGGCAATTGGCCGTACTATGGCTGCTATTCTTGAGAATTATCAGCAGGAAGACGGCAGTGTTATCATTCCGGAATCGCTGCGTCCGTATATGGGTGGCCTGGAAAAGTTAGAACCAAAGAAGAAATAGGCTTATTTATAAATCAAAATGGCGTACCGCTGAGTATTCTGTGTACGCCATTTCTATATAATGTGGTTAGTTGGGGAGACGAAGTTAAAGCAGATCATCCTTTACTTTTTATTTTAAAAGATGCTGTCCCTTTTTATATCTCGAAATATAACGTATTTTTAAAAAGTTTATAATAAAACCATACCAGAAATCGATTTTTTGTATGCATCTTTTTTATAAAGCAGAATAATCAGATGTAAAGAAGCATTTTACGCAGTTTTTCTTTGTTATAACTTTCGTCTGCCAGGGAAATTTCCCGGTCATTGCCGGGAAAACGACCTTTTAAACATTCAATGATATATTGGAAACAGCTTATATTTGAAAACAAGAAAAAAGTTATATATAATAAATTCATTGGCCCCGTAGCTCAGCGGATAGAGCGTCGGTTTCCTAAACCGTGCGTCGGAGGTTCGAGTCCTCTCGGGGCCGCCATACATAAACCAGTAAAATCAAGGGTTTTCACGATCCTTGTTTTTTTATTTCCCGACCCAATTCCATTTTTGGGTACGGAATTGGGTACGGATATGACAAAACTATTCTTAACGCAACTTAATTAAACCTTAGCCCTTTTCAATTAGAAGGATGTTTTATCTTCTTATTTTTGAAGACAATACTGCCAATTTTATCAGATGCTTCGCGCTCTTTAGCTGGAATAGCATGGCCATACCGCCTTAAAATCATGGAACCATCTGAATGTCCTGCACGCATTATGACAGTCATTAGGTCTACATTTTGCGACAATAACAGCGTAATATTTGTGTGCCGTAAGCTATGGAAATTTTTTACGGGAATGTTGTGCTTAATGGTGAATTTTTTAAACCAGTTATTAACTGTATTAGGATGCATAGGGCCTCCATTCCAAGTTATGAATAGGCGATTAGAATTTAACCATTTGCTTCCTAAAGTCTCCTTTTTTTCTTCATGTAATTTTTTAAGTGTACTCAGTAAGGCTATCTCTTCATCAGTCAAAGATAGAGTTCTCTTTGATGACTTTGATTTTGGCCCTTTTGTTATTAGCCCTTTACGGTTAATATATTGGCTTGTTTTCTTCACTTTCAAAGTCTTAGCATCAAAATTAATATGATCCCATTCTAAACCTAGGAGTTCTCCTCTACGCAATCCCGTAGTGATCGCAAGTGTAACTAAGACAAAATATTGAAATTCTTCTTCCTGTCCATAATGAAGAATTAGTGCTACTTCTTCTTCGTTATAAAACTCCATTTCTTTTTCCTCTACTTTAGGTGGCTCTATGCTTTTAGCCACATTTATAGGGATGATTTGCCACTTTACCGCATGTCCGAGAATAGACGAAATAAGTCGATGGTGATGAAGGATTGATTGTTGGGATAAAGCCCCAGGCTTTCCATCCAAACGTATACCATCTTCCTTTAAATTGTCATAGAACTTAAGAAGGTGTATTGGCTTCAGTTTGTCCAATTCAACATGTCCTAGAGCAGGTAGGATACGTAAAGTAAGCATTCCTTCGTATCCTTGGACAGTTGTAGGAGATAACTCTTTCTCAGCATAAATCTTCATCCACTGTGAGATGAATTCAGCCAAAGTAATTTTAGGGGAATCAATATAGTTTCCCGTATAAACCTCGGCTACAAACTTAGCTAATTCTTTTTCCGCCTCCCTTTTATTAATTCCCTTGACTGTTTTGCGATAACGGATTTCTTTGCCATCTGGGCCACGACCACCGTATACCATTAGACGCCAAGAGTCTTTTCCGCGTTGTTCCAGGCTGCCAGCCATATAAACTTCTCCTTTCTGTATTTATAATTTTAATTAATTAACAGAAACATATGTTTGTATACATGTGAATTTTATTCGGTTATTTAACCAATTAATGAAAATAGCTTTCGGTAATCCAACCATCTAGGTATACCTAGATGGTTGGATTACCGAGAAGATTACTTGAAAAAGCCCGTAAAATCTGGGCTTTTCCAAGTAAGAAATGTTGAATTGTAATTAAGTGGGCTTATATATTCGGTAATATATCCAATTAATTCAACGGCATTTCGGTAATTTGTCCAATTTGATTTTCCAAAATAAAAAAAGGTGAAAATCGATAATCAATACTGACACGAGGAGTCTGACTCAGGCTAATATCAATTTTATTAATAAGAGCTAAACAAAGTGTGCGCAATTCCACATAGGTAAGCAACTGTGAAGGTACTTCTTTAAAGTGGAGAAAAGCGTCAGCAATCAGATTTTCATTTTTAATCTGTTTAATCTTTTCGATTAACAAGGATATTTCAGTTAATTTTTCGGTTATTATTTCTTTTGAATCGGACAATATTTGTTTCCATTCTTCATGTTGATCCATGTTTTCAATCATACGTTCTTTGTAAGAAATAATTTCTTGCTGAGCTTTAAAGCTTTCTTTTTGTTTAGCTAAAGATTTTTCTGAATCAGAGAGACGTTTGATTACTTGACTTTTCATTTTATCAAACATGCCTTCCAGTTCTACGGAAAGTCTTTTTAGGACGATGTCATGCAACATATCACTGCTAATTTTTTGATTGCATGAATTGCAATAATAATAGGTGTATTTCTTTTTGCTATTTGTCGGACTTGCATCTTTTGGAGTAAGCTCAAGTAAGCAAGATTTACAATGTACAATGTTTCGTAAAAAGAATGGGGTATTCATTTTTCCAGAGTTTTTTTTGTGTTGGCGTATGTTATGGACTAAATCCCATAAATAAGCTGGAATGATGGGTGGGTGATTGTTTTCAAACAAATCATATTGTCCATAAGGTTTTCGTTTGCTGCAATTGTAATCAATTCGTACATTCCAGGTTAAATCTCCAGCATAAAATCTATTGTTTAAAATGAAATCTACACTGCTTGCTTGCCACTCACCATTATTCGATGAAGGGACTTGAGCGCTGTTTAAGACATCAGCAATTTTTTTATTTCCATATCCCCAGGATGCTAAATGAAAAATGAAATAAACAATAGCTGCTTCTTCATTCGGAAAAAAAGTATCTTGTACTTTGTTGTAGCCAAATGGGACGCGTGATCCAGGTCGGATAGGTTTTCCGGTTGAATACAGTAGGGTTTTTTGGGCATCTTTGGCTCTCTTGGACTTTGTTAATACTTCTTCATATGAGTATAGAAGTTTAACCTGCGTTAAGAGGTTACTTGGGTTCCATTCTTCATTTTGCGATGCTTCGAAAAATTTACAATTTGGCTTTTCTTTTAGAATCGGATAGTAAACTTCTAAAGCAAAATCATCAAATAGCCTTGAAACCCTAGATGAGTCGTAAAAGAATACGGCTTCTTCTTCACCATTTAAGATGGAATTATACAATTCAATAATACCGGGGCGACGTTCAGCTCTATTTCGATATGCACTTACAGCCTCATCTTTGCACCATTTTTTAATGCAATAGCCCTGCATTTCAGCGGAATGAAGGATAGTATTTTGTTGAATTTCAATGGAATGGCCACCGGTTTGTTTTACAGAAGAAAAACGTATATATCCTATTGCTGGTTTTAAATTATTTGCATGCATATTGTATTTCCTTTCCTGGACATACTCCATGTCTCATAAAATCTTTAAAGTAAATCTCGAAAATCACCTCTTCGTTAGATACACAAACATTTTTAATTAAGGAATTACATAGCATACGAAGCTGGTTTTCAGACAGTAATTGTTCCTGGACTTGTTGAACAACTACGTTGGTAATTTGGCTAATTTCTTGTTGTAATTGCTCTAGATTCCTTTCAGTTTCTTTCAGTTCTTCCTGCTGTTTTTTCATAAACTGTAATTCTTCGTAAGGACGAGAAAAGGAAATGCTCCCGTGCAATGGAGAATGATTCATAGCAATATTTAAGCAGAGGGCATTAATCTTTCTCTCAATAATCCCTCGTTTTTGAACCATTTGTTTTCTTAATCTAGATATATAATTCAAACACTTTGATTCAATTAATGACGGAGATAATGATTGAGTAATCTCTTTTATTTTCTCTTTTGTAGCTTGGTTTAGTTCAGCTACAGAAATTTGATTCTTTTTATGCTTATGACTGCAAGAATAATAAGCTTCATTTTCAATTTTTCTTAGTTTCATTATGCTCCCACAATGGCAATAAGGCACAATATACGCATCATTAGTAACCGGTTTGAATGCACATTCAATTTCTTTTCGGAAACGTAAAAGTTTTTGTTCAATCAATTGGTAAATTCCCAAGGAAATTAGCGGCTCAACATAATGTAAAGCATGATAGCCGGAGCTATTTTTATGATGTGCAGCATAAAACGGATTGCGTAACATCTTTAAAAGTTTGTCACCGTTCCTTTTTAGCAGTGATTTGTACTTTGCCAAAGTGCTAATTAGCTGTTCTGGTGAATCAACTTCACTGCAATCCATGAAAAAATCGGTAAGCTGATTACGAATTTCAAGCTTTAACTTATATTCAATTTTGTTTCCTTCTTTGAGACGTTCGTACCCGAAAATATGAACCGGAAATAGTTTATGCGAATCTGACTTTCGCATTTGAATCGTCATAGCTTCCTGTTGAGTAAACATAGAAAGAAGTGCCTCCAAGACGATATTATTGGCCTGAAAAGGAATAGAATTAGTTGCTACATAAATTACTTCTACATCATGTTCTTTAAACGTATGAAGTATTTTCATATATTCAAAGGTATTTCTTGCTAGACGGTCACGAGAGTAGCAAATTAACCGATTTACTTTTCCGTTCTGAATATCATCAAGCATATTCATTAAATCTTTTCTTTGTAAAAGTGTTAGCTTCGAGGCTGAAACACCATGATCAGAATAGAATTTAACTGATTCCATAGGAATTTTATGAGTATTAATATAAGACATAGCAGCTGCCCGTTGCATTTCTTCATTTTGAGCGTGAGTGCTAACACGCATATATACAGCTGTAGTCTTAGGAGAAATATTTAGTTTCAAATTTCTTCTTCTCACTTTCCATTAAAATTTTACCGACTGACTTAGGTTCTAAGCCAAGACTGGTAATGATAATTTTCTCAATAAGAGAATCGATCCATAGCAAAGCTTCTGATGAATTTTCTTCGTTATAAGAAACTTTCACTACTCGTGGTTGATCCATATATTTTCCCTCCTGAAAACCTATTTTTATCCAGCGTTTCCAAGAGGGAGATCGAATATACTTAACCTGACTTACTAGATACTTCTTCGTTTAGATTTAATGCTAGTTGTATAGCAAATGTTTTGTTGCTTAAATCTCTTGGTGTAACAAGGATGATAGTCTCAGAACCGGGAATAGATAATGTTTCAAATATGTTGTTCATTTGACCCCTCGTGGTGTTTATCATATTGTTCGATAAACTGTTCAATAATATATAAAGAAATACCGAGAGACTTATGATGCTCTAATAGGTTTTGAACCCAGTAAACAAATCGTATAGAATTCATATGTCACACCTCAATTCGCCGGAGCTTGCCGTACTGTTGGTTAGTTTCCAGCTTATAAGTTGAGGTTTTTTCCTTTTCTTTGAGCCACTGTAGTAAGCTATCTTCACGGAATAGAACACGATTTCCCATCCTAAAATGAGGGATTTCATGTTTCTTAGCCATTTCGAGTATTAACCAATATGACACACCGATGAGCTGAGCAGCTTCTTTGCCAGTAAGAGTGATACGCTGCAATTTAATTCTCCTTCCTAAAATTAATAAACCAAAGACTAGGGGTGACAGGGCGACAAAAAACGTAAAAACAAAAAAAGACGTATAGTCTGCATCAATGCAGAAATACGTCTTTTTCGAACCCTCGATTGAGGTATAAATTTATTTTAGATATCTCTACCGTGAATATATAGGACGGTGAGTGGTCTTCATTTGTTACCGATGTCTATACATCAATTAACAAACTGCTTTTTGGGAAATACCCCTGCTATCCTCTATATTAGTGAATTAAGAAACGGGTTTTCACTAATAAGTACATAGCGTATCATACCTCCACTAACATAGCTTCTAGACCCGTTCTAGGTTAGTGTCCTCTGCCTTCTCTTGTTTTAAATTATGCTTGTAGAGATAGCTGGTATGGATACCGTAGATACAAAATTAGCTTAAAACAGCTTAATTTAAGAATATAAGACAGTTCAATATTTTGTCAACATAAATTTTTTTATAATT